>NZ_JBWKCY010000020.1:0-152656 GCF_056436245.1 Streptomyces sp. NPDC043812 | reverse complement strand
ATCAGCGCGGCCCGCTCGGAGGACTGCCCGGCGCGGACCATCGTGTCCTGAGCGTGGCACCCGACTGCGTCGAGAGCGTGTGGCCGGTGTGACGAAGGTCGTAGAAGCGGAAGTTCTCCGGCAGCCCGCTCCGGCGCGGAACGACTCTGGTAGCTGACTGGCCTGCCACGGAGCCGACGTGGCAGGCCTGGGTCGCTGTGAGCCCCGGAATCCACCTCGAAGATCGTCTCGGGGTCCGGAATCCTCACCTCGACCTCATCTGGGTCGTCCGCGAGTGGCACCCCGATTACATCGCCAACGATCTCTGCTGGGCAGAAGACGACGGCATGCACACGCTCCAGCGCACCACCTCGCGCGGAGAGGGCGAGCTGAGGTCAGCTGCGGCACAGTACGGCGGGATCACATCCTTCGACTACCCCTGGCGAACCCTCTATCCGGGATGACAGTGGTCGGGACGATCACCTCAGCTGAGTGCCAGAAGCGCGCCCGATCAGTCGGGGACGCAGGGAGACAGACGCGCGAAGGCCCTTGACTGAGCCATTAAGACTCCACCGACCTCGCTGTACGGTGCCGCCATGCCTCAGCCCACGTATGGATCAAACGTCCCAGTCACCTCCCGAGAAACCCTGGTCCACCACATCCACCAGCTGCGCGAGGATCTACTCGCCAACGGCGACGGCTGGGATAACCCAACCCTGGAGCGCTACCTCGAGTCCATGGCCGCATGGATCGAAGATTCAGCGGGCTACCACCGCTCTCAGGGCGAGGAGCCACCAGGCCCGGACTGGGAGTTCATCGGCAACGCCCTGCGGGCCGCCGCGATGTACGAGTAGGTTCACCGGCGGACCACAGCCTGCGTGCCCGATCAGCCGGTGTTGAGCGGGGAACCACGGGGAACCAGGGCGAGGCAACCGCTACCCCCAGGTCAACGACCTCGCAGGTCAGCGGCCACCCGCATACGGCGTCTTCCAAACTGGTGCTCCATGGCTTGACCGGGCAGTGACTGCAACGCCGTCGCTGGCCGATCCGGCTAGCGCTACAGATCAGGTGCCGTCACTGGAGCGCAGCTCAACTTGGCGCTTGCGGGCGTAGCCCTTCAGGTCTTGCTTGATGGCCATGACTTCCTCGGCCCGGATGCGGATGGGCGCGCAGTACTGGGCGTCGCACGAACGGGGGAAGCTGCCGTCGATGAGGGAGATGCCGCTGAGCACCACCCCGCCGTCATCGTCGATCTCTGTGCAGAGAACCGGGTGGAAGGAGCAATCCTCATAGACGTCTCCCACACAGATACCCGCTGGGTTGCGTGGGTCTATCCCTTCGTTCATGCCGCCCAACCTGCCATAACGGGCCTCGCGCGGCTGAGGGATTCCCGCGGTCGTCCGCTAGCCGGTGACATCCATGGTTGACATCAACGGCCGCGAACGGCAGCGGAGTCGAGCGGTCGGGCATGGCCGCAAAGGCAGCGGATCGGCCCGGTGGACCAACGGTCCGATCGAACTCCTAAAGCGGCGGCTTCCTGGCAACCAGTGGCAGTGGCCAGCTAGCGCAGGCCACGAGTGCGCTGCCGTCCTCGGTGAGGAAGAGCAGGGTAAACCGTGTCCGATTGCCAGGATCGATCAGCGCTGTGCGCACAGGTCGGTCATATTCGCGGATGAGCTGCACTGCTCGCTCCAGGCCAAGAGGTTCGAGTCCGCGCATCCGCATGCGCTGAAGTCGGCGACTGAAGACTCCGGCATGCGCACCAGTGGGTTGTACCCGCTCCTCCACCGAGTAGGGGGCGCCGCTGCGGAGGGCGGCCAGAGCTATCAGGGACGCCTCGTCATCACCGATCAACAGCGATTCCAGCACATGCCGTTCCATGGTCACCCCGTTTGGATCGTGCGGTACAGCAGCCAGGTACCGCAACCCTAGTAACCGCCCCCGCACGGGTAGCGCCCCTCCGGGCCCGCCCAGCGGCCGGTATGGCCCCCGCTGACCGACCCCGCTAGAGCTACGGATCAGGTGATGCCCACCAGAGGGGATGGTGCGCGGGCGGCTCTGGCAGGTCATCTGCTGGCCATCGACGAAGCCCGACCGTCGGTTAGGTCCCGGACGATTCTCCGGGCCGCCCCCAGACAGGCCGGGGATGCAACCATTCCCTTCAGAGCTGGAACCCCCGGAAGCCGACCCGCGCGCTTGAGACCCTAAAGGCCGGCACTGACAACGGCTTGTACGTGCTTGGCCGTTGAGCGGTGAGTGTCTGACTGCGTGACAACGCCGACGAACAGCGGCGGACGAGCGCGAACGTCTGCGGACCATCAGCGCAGGTGAGAGACACACCGGTCCAAGCAGAGTCCTCGCCCAAGTTGCTTCGGGACGAAGAGGTCGTGCCGTTAGGGGCCCGGCACGATCAACGCCCCAGACCGTCCCGAGGGCGGCAGCCCTTGAAGTCTGGTGGCCTCGCGCTCTCCGTGCGGGAGGACGATGGCCAGCGGACCTGTCGGTCGCAATGGGAGTGTCACAGTCGGCATGTCTGGCGGGGCTGGGCCGACAGGCCGGACGAACCACTGGCGGTCTGCCCACTGCCGGGGCTGTTCCGTTGACATCCAACGCTGACATCAGCGACGGCGGACGACGGCGACACACGGCAGCCACGTCTGGCACCAGTGCACAAGGCATGCCCCGACCAGGCGGAGGAGCGATCGAACTCCTGAAGCGGGTGTCTGCCACGATCACGCCCGGTCATGATGGCGTTGACCTCGCGGATGAAGTCTTCGCTGTGGGGGCTCAGCCCTTGAGCCAGTAGATCGCGATGGCCACTGCGGCGGCGAAGAAACTGATGTGCGCGGTCACTCTGCGGCGCATGAAGCACAGCAACTTCGTCCGACTCTCCACCACGACCGTGCGCGCCTCCGCGACCACCGGTCGTCCCAGCGCTGGACGTTGATGACCAAATAGTCGGGGGTTCGACCGTGCACACAGTGTGCTGGCGGCGAGGGCGGGGGGCGTCTGGCGTTCCGCCGGATCCCACGCCACCGGGTGTCAACTGGTCTGTCCCGGCCCGCCCCCCACGCGTGAAGAAGGCCGATCCCTCGTTGATAACTTTGCTCCCCCTGCCTTCTTTGCTCAACGGGGGATCAATGAGCCAGCCTCAGTTCCAGTCGCCGCAGCACAACCCGTACAACCAGCAGCCCGGCCAACCCCCGATGCCCCCCGCGCAACCGCCGATGCAGCCCTGGCAGCAGCAGCCGCAGATACAGCCCGGCCAGCCGTACCCCGCGCCCTTCGGGCAGCAGCCGAGGCGCGGCAACCCCGCCGGCGCCTTCTTCCTCGGTTTCCTCGCCTCGGTCGTCGTCTCGGTGATCTACAGCGGCGTCACGGTGGCCACCTACGAGGAACAGTCGGCAGAAACGGCGCAAACGCTCTACGTGCTCCACGGCCTGCTCAACGGAGCGGCGGTGGGCGCGTTGATCGGCATGGTGGGCCGCGGCAGCACCGGCGCCCGGATCAGCGGGGCCGTCATCGCCCCGCTCGGTGTCTTCTTCGGCTACACCAACGCCATTCCGCTCATCATCGCCGACAGCCAAGGGGGCGCCGCCATCGGGGACATGATGGAGGTCGACCCCTTCGCTCCGGCCAAGGCCTGGTGGGGCAGTCAGAGTGACACCGAGTGGCTCTCCCTGCTCGGTCTCGCGGTCGCCGCCGGAGCGGCCTGGGGCCTCGCCTACATCATCGGGAAGCGTCGCTGAGGAGTTGGGCGCTCGCTCCCGCAATGCTCCTGCATTTAGGGGGTGTTGATCGGTTGTTATAGCGTGCTCGCGTCAAAAGGACGCACATGACACGCGCTCACGGGGGACTACCACATGACCTTTCCGCCGCAGCAAGGCCCTGGCTCGTACGGTCAGCCTGGCCCGTACGCACAGCAGCCGCCGCAGGGATACCCTCCCGAGCCGGGATACGGGTACCAGCAGCCGTACCCGCCCCAGCAACACATGCAGATGCAGCCGCCGCCCCAACAGCAGCAGTGGACCGCACCGCCGCAGCCGGCGACGCCATCCCGGAGCGGGGGCATAGGCATCATGAAGATCCTCAAGGGCATCGCCGCCGTGGTCGTCCTCATCATGTGCGTGGTGGGCTACTTCGCGAGCCAGGACGATGCCGACCACGCGGAGGCCGGAGACTGCCTCAAGAACACCGGTTCCACGGTGACTCCTGATCTGCAGGTGGTGGAGTGTGGTGGCACCGAGGCCACGTACAAGGTCGTCGAGGTGATCCCCGACACGCTGGACACCACCAAGTGCGAGGGCAAGGCGGACATCGGCTACCTCGAGCAGACTCGCGGTGGGCGACGCAGCTCGGGCAAGCAGTTCGTGCTCTGCCTCGATGAGCTCAAGACGAAGTAGCCGATGACGCGAACGCCCCGGGCCGGAGAGGCCCGGGGCTTCTCTGTTCGATCGGGCCCCACGGTGTGTCGTCGCAGAAGGCGAGATGGTCTGCATCACCAAACCCCACCGCGCGATCAACTGATCGAGGCGGTGCAGGGCAACGCTTGGCTACCGCTCTCAGCACGGATCGAGGCAGACGAAGCGTACGAATCTGCACGTCCAGGGCATCGGCGTGCGCCGAAGCCACCTCGGGACGGAGACTTCCCGGTCGAGAACCTTCCTGATGGCGGAAAGATCCAGCCCGAGGTCGCGCAAGGTACGCACGAGATCGAGACGTGCGACGGCGTCGATGTCGTAGAGCCGGTAGCCAGCCGGGCTTCGGTCAGTCGGCGGCACGATCCCCGCGTCGGAGTAGAACCGAATGGTCTTCACCGTCAGCCCGGTTCGCCGGGCAAGGTCCTCCTTGCCCTTCTGCCGAGCGGCGCGCACGATCCGTCCAGCCCAGTTGCAACTTCCTGCTGCCGGTCCAAGTCGGAGTGGTCGGAGTGGATGGGACTTGCTCTGTAGGGTCGGGATCATGAGCGTTGAGGTTGCGGTCGTCCGTGAAGCGAACGACCAGTCGGTTGAGGCATTCGCGCGCTTGTTGCCTCAGCTTTCGACCACAGCCAACCCGTTGGATCGCGAGGCGGTGCGGCGCTTGCTCGCCAGCGACGCGAACACGGTTTTGGTGGCACGGGTCGAAGGTGAAGTGGTCGGGATGCTGACGCTGGTCATGTTTCCCTTGCCTTCCGGTCTGCGGGCTCGCATCGAGGACGTGGTCGTGGACGAGGCCGCGCGGGGACATGGCGTCGGGGGTGCCCTGACCGAAGAGGCTCTGCGCCTGGCGGAGGCGGCGGGTGCTCGAACCGTGGACCTCACATCGCGTCCGTCGCGACAGGCAGCGAATCGGCTGTACGAGCGCCTCGGTTTCGAGGCCAGGGATTCCACGGTCTATCGCTTCGTTCTGAAGCGGTAAGTGGAGTCGTGTCGGTGCGACTCGCGACACACGGAGTTGTCCGTCCTTGGTCCGGTCGACATGGTCCAGGTCGAGGAGGAGGACGGCGGCGTCCCGGTGGCGGCGGACGATGCGCTCTGCCGGAGCCGTCCACCCGGCGCGGGTACGCAGGCCGGTCAGGGGTCACGCCGCGTCGCGGTGGCGAGGCGATGGGCCGGCAGGCCAGAGTGGGCCGGCCGGGCAGTGGCGATGCTTGGCGACTTGTGGCACTGCCCGGAGACCGGTCAGCGCAGGAACTCCCGGCGGCGCATGCGAACAAGGGCCGGCAGGACGACGCCGCCGATGGAGAGCGCGAGTCCGGTCATGGCGACGGCCAGGAGCGTGGAGGTGAGCAGGACGCCCGTCCCGACCACGCCCGTCACGGCGGCCGCGGGGTTGCTGCGTGCCAGGTCGACGAGGCCGGGTCGGGCGACGGGCGCGAGTGCCTTCCGGTTCCGCCTCGGCTGCTTCGACCGGCGCAGACTCGCGATGGTCTGCTTCAGGTGCGTGCACGAGGAGCCTGCCGCCGAGGAAGGTGCCGCCCGGGAGGACCCGCGGCCGACGAAGCCCTATCGATCCCACGGCCGGCACTGGTGAGCCGGCCGTGAAGCCCCACCGTCACGCGGCAGCATCAACGGTTTGGAGGAAGAGGTGGCCACGAGCCGTATCACCGAGCTGTGGCTCGCGCAGGAGCGGCCAGCAGCGAACGGGCTGTACAGGGCGGACGGTTCAGCGCGAGCTGTCGAGGTGGACAGCCCGAAGCTGTCATGGCTCGACGTAGAGGAGCCGCTCGATCTGGACGCGCTGCTGGCCGACGACCCGGAGGATCTAACGACGGCCGATGTACATCCGCAAGGCATGGCGAAGTTGCCGGCCGGGTCGGGGTACGTGTGCTGCGGCGACGGTTCGCTGGGTTCGGACGGATTCTTCGCCAGACTCGACCAGGACAAGAACCTGGTGTGGGTGGTGTCGTTGTGCGATTCCAACCCGTTCGTGCGAGCGGAAGTCCAGGGCTCGTTGGCCACCTTCACCAACAACCTCGGCAACTCCCTCACCATCGATCTGACGGACCCGTACTTCGCCTGACGCCCCACGCCCCAGCCCATCACCCGCGCCACAACCGTGCCAGATCGGGCGGGGACTCACGGGGAACCGCGGCTGTCTGCAGGGCTCAGGTGGCCGCAGGCACCGAAGCCGGCATTACCCAGGTCGGGGCCCAACTCGCCCCACCTCGCTCCTAAAGCGGGTGTCGCCGGTTCGAATGCTGCCGGGGATACTCTCGGCGGGACAGCATCTCGCCGGGGGGACCGGGTATGGACACACCCACGCCGCGTGGCGCTGGAGGCTTCCTGGTTTTCGGTGCCGCGTCGGCCGCCGCCTTCGTCACCGTGTGGTGGGGGTTCGTAGGGTTGGGTACTGAGGATTTCGGCAGCAACTGCCTCTACTACTTCGGGGAAACCGGGCCGCAAGCCGAGCACTGTCACCGAGTGAACGACCGGGCGGAGGCATGGCTCCCCTGGCTGGTGTCGGTCGCGTGGACCGGTGCAGTGCTGTGTCTCTTCCTACCGCGAAGGTTTCCTCCGGGCCGACGCTCTGCCGCCGGCATCGCTGTTGTCTGCCTGGTCATCGCCTTGGTACTCGGGGTCCATGCCATGGCCGTCTCGACGCCGTAGGTAGTGAGCCAGCCGTACAGCAGCGGAGTACGGCAACCAGCATGGCGCAGCCGACCATCAGCAGCTCCGAGCGGCTGTAATCGATCGAGAAGACTCAGCGACCGCCCCTCCGGTAGTTCGCTCTACAGGGTCGCGGTGAACTGCTACGGCAGGGCAGCATGCAGCCGTGGTCACTCCTTTCGTCAACATCCATGGGACGGCCGAGGGCGGCCCATACCGTTGTCCGTGCTGCGGCTTCGTCACGCTCGGCGAGCGCGGCAACTTCGAGATCTGCTCCGTGTGCTTCTGGGAGGACGACGGGCAGGACGACCACGACGCGGATCGGATTCGAGGCGGGCCAAACGGTCGCTTGAGTCTCACCGAAGCTCGGCGGAACTTTCATGCCATGGGCGCCTGTGACGAGCGGTGCACACAGTTCGTGCGTGCTCCTCGGCCGGATGAACACCCACTGGCCTGACATCGCCGGCTGACATCAACGCCACCAGACGTCCATCAGCGCAGCCCCGCGGGCGGCGACCCGCAGTTGTCCTGGGACAACCGCGACGACTGTCAGTACGACGCAGAACCCATCGGCGGCGGGTGCAGTGTCAGCGGTTGGTGACCACCATCCGGAAGCGGGCGGCACCGGACAGCATCTTCCGGTATGCCTCATCAGCCTGGTCCAGCGGCACGATCTCGACCATCGGGCGGATCCCGTGCAGGGCGCTGAACGCCATGGTGTCCTGCACGTCCTGCGCGGTGCCGGACGGGTGGCCGCGGACGATCTTGCCGCTCATCAGGAGCTGGTTCGGGCCGATTCCCAGCGGCTCGGCATCCGCGCCGACGACCACCAGCTCGCCCCGGGGGCGAAGCCCTTCCACAGTCGCCGTGATGGCATCGGAGTTCGCGGCGGTGGCCAGGACAACCCTGGCTCCTCCGAGGGCCTGCAGCGCATCTGCGACGGCGGTGTCCGCCGTGCTGTCGATGTAGTGATGCGCGCCGAGCTGCTTGGCGAAGTCGGCCTTGTCTGCACCGCGGGCGATGGCCACGGTCTCGAAACCCATCGCGACGGCATACTTCACCCCCAGGTGTCCCAAGCCCCCGATGCCGAGTACGGCGACCAGATCGCCCGGCCGTGCGGAGCTGCGCCGTAGCCCGTTGTACGTGGTCACCCCCGCGCAGGCCAAGGGCCCCGCATCGGTCGCCGCGAGCGCGTCCGGGATCCGGGCCAGGGCGTCGGCCGGTGCGATCACCGTCTCGGCATAACCGCCGTCATAGGCCCAGCCGGGGATCTTCAGGTTCTCGCACACGATGAAGTCGCCCTGCCTGCAGGGCGGGCAGTGGCCGCAGCTGCCGCCGAACCAGCCCACCGCCACCCGGTCACCCACCTGCCATCCGCTGTACGTTCCCTCGCCGACCTCGTCGATGCGTCCGGCGATCTCATGCCCGGGGACCACCGGGAACTCGACACCCGGCACCAGGGCGTTCACGAAGAAGACGTCGCTGTGGCAGATCCCGCAGGCTTCCACGGCAATCCGTACATGGCCGGGGCCCGGCTGCGGCACCTCCCGTTCGATGATCTCCAACGGACCGCCGGCGGCTGCGACCTGCGCCACTCGATGGGTACTCATCTGGATTCTCCCGGGGTACGGGTGCGACAACTGTCACCACCAGCACACCAGCTCCCGCCCGATGACGCGCGTTGGAGATTATCAATCACGAGAACAATGATGCGGCCTTCTTTGCGGAGTCAGTATTTCTCGTCGAGAAACCGAGTGACCGAATGACCGATTCTTGGGACCGCATCTCGTAAAAAGACCCTGAATTCAGAATGGGACTTCGAAAAACACGTGCGGTGGCGATCGCCAAATTCGAGGGCACGGGGAGCATTGCACGCTGTCGCGCCTTCTTCGAGCAGTCCGATTGGGTCAGTGGCCGGCCGGCGCGGGCGCGATCTGCTGCATGAGGCTGATCATGTCCGGAGCGACCCACTCCTCGGCGATCTTCTCGCCCTCGATGCGGTAGATCTCGATGCTCCGGAAGCTGACCGGCCGGTCCGTCGCCGCGACCCCTTGGAAGGTGCCCCGGTGCGTTCCGCGGAAGTGGACCCGCACGGCCACCCTGTCGTCGACGCCGAACGCGTCCTCGACATTGATCTGCAGGTCAGGGAATCCATCCAACATGGCCTGAGCCCCCAGCCGCCAGATCTCCCGACCGTGCAGCGGGTCGGGTACCCCGGGGAGGTTGGCGATGAAGTTCTCCGTCAGCATCTCGACACACGCGTCGAGATCTCCGCTCTCCAGCGACTTGAAGGCCATGCGCAGCAGGGCCAGGTTCTTCTCCACGGCGGTGTCCATCTTGTGTCCTCCCTGGGGGAATTGCCCCGACGAGTGCGGTGATCGCTCCGATCCGCATGACTCTCAGTAGAAAGCCTGCCGCCGCGTCAAGGTCAAGAGAGGCCCGAGGCTCGCCCATGGCTCCCTCAATCCGGAAATCGACTGCCCCACGGCTGGACCCTCGAAGCGATCCGCAACACCGACCGAGGCTGCCGCCGAACGGTCGTGTACGACAGGAAACCGGCTTCCGTCGTAGGTTGAACCTCGCACGTGAGGGACGGGAGGCTGAGGTGGCCGAGACGATGGTGGCCGAGGTGATGGCCGAGCTGGCCGCGCTCGAGGACCCGAAGACACGCGAGGTGAACGAGAAGCACGGTGACGATCACGGTGTGAACCTCAGCAAGCTGCGCGCGCTCGCGAAGCGGCTGAAGACGCAGCAGGAACTCGCGTGCCGGCTCTGGGAGACGGATGACACCGCGGCGAGACTGCTGGCGATCCTGATCTGCCGCCCGAAGGCGTTCGAGCGTGACGAGTTGGACGTCATGTTGCGCGAGGCGCGCACACCCAAGGTGCATGACTGGCTCGTGAACTACGTGGTGAAGAAGAACCCGCACGCCGAAGAGCTGCGCCTGGCCTGGTCCGCCGATCCGGATCCAGTGGTCGCGAGTGCCGGCTGGGCTCTGAGCACCGAACGCGTGGCGAGGAAGCCCGAGGGCCTCGACCTCTCAGGACTGCTCGACATCATCGAGGCGGAGATGAAGGACGCCCCGGATCGCCTGCAGTGGGCGATGAACCACTGCCTGGCTCAGATCGGGATCGAGCACGCCGAGCACCGCACCCGTGCAATCGACATCGGTGAGCGCCTGGAGGTGCTCAAGGACTACCCGACCTCCCCGGGCTGCACGTCTCCGTTCGCGCCCATCTGGATCACCGAGATGGTGCGCCGACAGCACGCCAAGTAGGAAGGTTCGCGCTCACGCTCGTGCCGCTGCTCCCTCAGAACGCGGCACCCGATACCAACCGGCCGTGAGGGCCTCACGTCGCCTACGCGCCACCGCTGGGTGGTGGGGTGCCTCGCCTCCTTGCCGACTGCCGACTGCCGACTGCCGACGCTTGCACCGGCGCCACGAACGCCGGGCCGGTACAAGCCTGATGTCGGTGGGTTCGAAACCATCCGCGCCCACAAGCGGGAAGCACGGCAAATGCCCAGGTCACCGGTGCCCAGGCTTCCGGTTTGATGCTCCGGCGACGGCGACGTGTTTGCCGGAAGGTGCTGCGCCGTCAGCACGAGCCGTCCAGTCGCATGAGGACGGAGTACGCCGACTCGGCCCGGCGAGCCGGTACGGCTTCAGGGGCAGCGTGGTCCAGGAAGCTCTGGGTTCCGCCGTGGTGGCGAACCCGGCCGGCGTCCATGAGCGTGACGGTGTCGGCTTCGTCGGCCAGGTCGGCGATGTCATGCGTCGACATGAGCACCGGGGTCTTCGCCGCGACCTCCCGCAGCACGTCACGGAAGACCGTGCGCTGGTGAGGGTCGAGCCCGGCCGTCGGCTCGTCCAACAGGATGATGCGCGCGTCGTGGGCGAGGGCGCAGGCGATGCCGACACGGCGAAGTTGGCCCCCGGAGAGCCTGGCCGTCTTTTGCCCGGTCTGCTCGGCCAGGCCGACCTGGTCGAGGGCGGATCCGGCGCGCTCCCAGGCATCGGAGCGGCTCTCACCCTTCAGCCAGGCGACGTAGGCCACGTACTCGCGGGCGGTCAACTGCCGCGAGGTGGGCACCCGCTGAGGCAGCCAGGCCACGTGGCGGCGGTATTCACGGCTGGCGGAGGTGAGGTCCGATCCGCTGAACAGGACTTTGCCCGCCTTCGGCTCGACCGTGCCGGCGAGCAGAGCCATCGTGGTGGACTTGCCCGCCCCGTTGGGGCCGAGCAGGATCGTCAGGCCTCGGCCGGGGACCTCGTAGGTGAAGCGGGAGAGGACGGGGCGAAGCCAGCGGTGATAGCTGAAGGTGACACGGTCGAGCAGCAGAGTCATCGGTCGGTCCTTGGTGCGAAGCAGATGAGGGAGAGAATCCCGGCCAGAAAGACGGCGGCGGCACCTATGGCGGCGTGTGCGACTCCGGCCTCCTCCGTGACGATCACCCAGGGGTAGGGGTCGCCGATGTTCCGGCCCCCGAGGAACATCGAGTGCATCATCCAGAAGACGGGGACCAGGGTCGCGCGGTGCCTGAGCAACGGCCAGGCGCCCAGGGCGAGTCCGCTGAAGAGCAGGTTGTTACGCGCTGCCGTCCACATCACTTCCGGGCCGAGGGGAGACATCGCCATGGCCACCACGGTTGCGAGGAGGGCGAATCCGGACACCAGCGCGACATCCCTCGCGTCGAGTCGACGGACGGCAGCTCGTTCCACGGAAGGCAGCCGCCTTTCGAGGCAGGCGACCAGGGCGACAGAGGGGATGAGGCAGAGGAAGTTGCTGAGCTCCGTCGGTATCGCGTACTGCCCCACGAACGCGGGAAAAACGAGCTCCACGTCCAGGGTGAGCCCGACGCCCAGCACGAAGGCGCACAGCGCACCGGGCAGCAGGCCCAGGGCTCCTCGCTGGCGCAGCCACCAGAGCATGTTCAGCTACCTGCCCGGCAGGCAGCCTGAAGCCGCTCGGCGTACCAGGTCTTCTGCTCCTGCGGTGAAAGATCGTTCACCCTGGCCATCTCGGCGAGAAGTTGTTCCCTGCTCTGCCCTTGGCTGAACCCCTGGGTCTCACGGGACAGCCAGGCGAGGTACTCGCTCTCCACACCTATGGTCCGGGCGACCCAGAGGGTGTTGTAGTGCAGAGCGTTCCAGTCCGGTTTCTCGCAGGGCATTCCGACGACGGAGATGGCGATGTTCTCCACGAGGACCCTGTCCGCGTTGCCGGGCACGAGCTCGAGTGTCCAGTGTTCTCCCGTGGTGTCGAGCTGCCGGACATCGGCCACGGTGACGTCGGTGATGCGGGTGGGCATGTGAGCGATGATGCCCTTGGCCCGCAATTTGCCTGCCATCTCGGCGAGTTCGGACTGAATCTCCCCGATGTGCTCGGAGCCGGCCGAGGGCAGACAGAGTTCGGGTTTGTCCCCCTCACAGGTGACCGGGGCCAGGCCGGTGGCGGCGGGGGCGATGGAACGCCAGTCCTTGGTGATGCTGTATGCACCGAGCAGGCCACCGACTGCGATCACCAGGGATGCGGCGACAGAGGTGACGCGGATACGCCGGGGCCCTGCCCCTACGACGCAGGCGACTGCCAGACAGACCGTCGGCAGAACTGCTGCTGCCGTCATGGACAGTGTGTACGCCTCACCGAACCCCACCCAGCCGATGGACCCGGTGACATGGTGCGCCCAGTAGCTGTCCGTGCCCAGCGGGAAGCTGATCCCGACGAAGATCAGCACGGCTACGAGCGGCGCGGCGTACAGCGCATGGAATCGGCGCCCGACGACGAAACCGATGACCGCATGCGCGGTGAGCAGGACGACGACGATGCCCATCAGCTGCAGCACGTACAGGTCGGGAAGGACTCCGACCACCCACAGCCCACCCGCCGTGACGCCGGCGGTCAGGACCGACAGGGACAGTACGGCGATGAGGATGGGCTGGACCGCGATGCGCCACGTGGCGCGTGCAGCACCCAACTCCCAGGTACCGAGGGCTCGAAGCCGTGTCGCCTCCACCGCGGCCAGGCCTGCCACGGCCGCGGCGGCCATCGGGACCGGGGCGTGCACGGCGTACGACGCGGCCTGTGCAGGCCACGGCACGGCGATGAGCCGGTCGATGTTCCGGGTGCTCGTGAGGAATACGTAGGCGAAGAAGAGGCCGATCACGGGGAAGGCCAGCACGGCCGGATGCGTGCGAAGAGCGGAGGTGAAGCGCATGAAGCCTCGCATGGAGAACAAACCGGGCCGCCGCACGCCGTGCGCGCGGCGGCCCGACAGGATCAGTCAGCCTGGGTCGTGTCTACGCTGACCTTGTCAGCTGCTCCCGTGCAAGCCCCGCACCCCGTACCGAGCTTCTCGATCTCGAGGTAGTAGCTGTCGTGAGGCAGACCTGACTGCGTGGCCGTGCTCGTGTAACCGTCACCCTTGAAGCAGTTGGTGAGCGCCGAGACGTCGTGCTTCTTGTCGGAGCCCCAGTCGATCTGCTGCCACAGCGCCACCGAGACGCTCTTCGTGGTTCCGGCCTGGTAGCAGCCGGTGAAGTGGAACTCGTTGTACGACTCATCGACCCACTGCTGGGAAGTGGTCCCCTGGGTCAAACTGAAGGGCGACTTGCTCCAGTTGGCCCAGGCTCCCGTGGTGGTGGCGATGGTCAAGGCCGCGGCGGTCCCCGCGACGAAACAGAATTTACGCAAACGGTTTCCTGACAAAGGAAAACCCTCCCCTGAACCTTTCGGTTGTCGAGGCCCCCCCTCGAACTGGAGACCGAAAGGCCAGGTGACATTAGCACTGCACATGTCACCCAACGGCGATGCGTTCCCAAAAAGTGATCTTGAGGAGTGGGTGGAGCGGGCGGTGCGCGACCTGGCGGCGGCGCACCCTATGCGGTACCGGGTATCCGCTCCACCAACGCGTCCTGCTCGGCCAGTTCATCGGTCTCGACAGGCGGGCACGGCGGGGCGGCATCCTCGTGGTGGCGCGCATGGACGTCGACCAGGGAGGGTGGGACGCCAGGTCGAGCCTCGGGCTCGGCGACCCCTCATCTGATGCTGCGTCCGCTGCAGAGCGAATCTTCGTCGGGGTCACCGAGGTCGAGCGTGCCGGTCACAAGAGCGCTCAGCGCCGAGGTCCGCCCCGAGCCGAGGTCCGCGTTCTGGAGCCGACTGCCACTCCGACCGGGCGGGCTTGGCGGCGCGCGACCCCAAGCAGCCTGCCACCCACGCCTGGCGGTACGATCAGTTCGTCATTTGAACCCGTTCAAAAGGGGGACAGGTCATGCCCGAGCCGACGACCGTGCCGGACCGAAGCGACACACCCGCCATTGCGCTGGGCCCCACCTCACTTGTCCTCGGCGTCTTCTCCGCCGTAGGTGCATGGGTGCCCGTGCTCGCGTTCGTCACGCTCCCATGGACGGTCATCGCCGGCGGCCTCGCGGTCACCCTCGGCGCAGCCGGCATCCACCACTCCCGCCTCGGCGTCGGCCGCCTGTGGACCGCCACCGCCGGAACCACCCTCGGCGCCATCGGACTTGTCGGTGTCACCACGCTGGTGTGGGCCCTCAGCGCCGGATAGAGCGGGGGCGCGCCGACGGGTCCTTCCGGCTTGCCGGGTTCCGGCAAGCCGGGAGAACAACACGCACAGCGGCGGTACTTCGTCCGGTCGAGGTGGCGGGCTCGCGGGCGGGCCGGCGGCAGGCCGCCGAAGACGCCACCGCGGCATTGAAGGGGCGTAAAGACTGCCGGGTCACGGCAGTGAAATTATCGACCGGCGGGTGAGACCATCGCCGTGACGTCGGTCAGGGCGACGTCGGTCAGGGCATGGGGGACGGGGGCACACATGGGCTGGTTTCTCGGCCTCGGCATTGCCGGTCTGGTGCTTCTTGTCCTGTCGCTCGTCTTCGACGGGGTGTTGGAAGGTGCCTTCGACGGGCTGAGCGGCGGACTCGAGGGCTTTCTGTCGCTGCCCGTGATTGCCGGATTCGTGTCGATGCTCGGTTTCGTCGGAGCGATCGTCCTGGGTGCGACAAGCCTCGGGGTCGGTGCCGCCACCGGAGCCGGGGTGGTCGCCGGCCTCGGCGCCGGCGCTCTGACGTGGAAGGCAAGTCGCTTCCTGATGGACGACACGACCGCTGCCGGGCTGCGCCGTGACGACCTGGTCGGCATCTCCGGGACCGTGGTCACCGCGATTCCGGCGGAGGGGTACGGCGAAGTGCTGCTGTATCCGGCGGGCCAGCCTTGGAAGTTCGCGGCGAAGAGTGACGCACCGGTCGTCCGCGGTACCGAGGTGTGGGTCGAATCGGTGCTGAGTCCGACGTCCGTCGCGGTCCGTCCCGTCGAACGCTGATCGCCGGTCGCCGACCGTCCGACGCCCCACGTCCGACGCCCGACGCCCGACGCGACACCTTCCGCGCCGCCTGTTTCTGTCTCTTTCCATTCAAGGGGATTCGCCATGAGCCCTGTACTCACCGCAGTGGTGGGCATCGTCGTACTCGTCGTGCTGCTCGCCCTCGTCGTCATCACCCGCTACAAGGTCGCAGGGCCCAGCGAAGCATTCATCGTCACCGGCCGGCGCGGCAAGAGATCCACCGACCCGGCGACCGGGCGCGTCATCACCGACCAAAGCGGCCAGAAGGTCGTGGTCGGCGGCGGAGTGTTCGTTGTCCCGTTCGTCCAGCAGAAGTTCACCCTGGACCTGTCCAGCCGGCACATCCCCGTCGCGGTGCGCGGCGCTGTCACCCTGCGAGGCGTGAAGGCGAATCTGGAGGGTGTCGCGATCGTCAAGGTCGGCGGTTCGGAGGACTCGATCCGGGCCGCGGCCCAGCGTTTCCTGATGCAGCAGGACGGCATCGTCGGCTTCACGCAGGAAGTGCTCTCCGGCGCTCTGCGCTCCATCGTCGGCCGCATGTCGGTGGAGGACATCATCCGCGACCGCGCGGCCTTCGCCGGGCAGGTCGCGGAGGAGGCCGAGGCGAGCCTGTCCGGGCAGGGCCTGGTGCTGGACGCCTTCCAGATCCAGGACATCACCACCGAAGGCTCCTATCTGGAGGACCTCGGCCGGCCCGAGGCCGCCCGCGCCAAGCAGGAGGCGGACATCGCCGAGGCCGTTGCGCGGCGGGCGTCCGAGCAGGCGCGGCTGAAGGCCGAGGAGGAAATCGCCATCGCGCAGCGCACGTTCGCGCTGAAGCAGGCCGAGATCAAGGCGGAGACGGACGAGGCAGCGGCCCGCGCGGCCGCGGCGGGGCCCCTCGCCGAGGCCGACCGGCAGCAGGAGATCCTGAGCCAGCAGGAGAAGGTCGCCGTGCGCCAGGCCGCACTGACCGACCGCGAGCTGGACACCAAGGTCCGCAAGCCCGCCGACGCGGCCCGCTACCAGGCCGAGCAGGAGGCCGAGGCGCGCCGCATCGCCCAGGTCAAGGAGGCCGAGGCCGACGCCCAGCGTTCGCGGCTGACGGGTGAGGGCGAGAAGGCCCACCGTGCCGCGCTCGCCGATGCCGTGCGCATCGAGGGTGAGGCGGAGGCCGCGGCCATCGCGGCAAAGGGATCAGCCGAGGCCGAGGCGATGCAGAAGAAGGCCGACGCCTTCGCACAGTACGGCGACGCGGCCGTGCTCCAGATGCTTGTCGAGGTCCTGCCGCAGGTCGTCGCCAAGGCCGCCGAGCCGCTGTCGGCGATCGACAAGATGACGGTCATCTCCACCGACGGAGCGGGCAGGCTGCCCCGCGCGGTCGCGGACAACGTCGTCCAGGGCATGGAACTCCTCAACTCCACCACGGGAGTCGACCTCGCCCAGCTCCTCCAGGGCATCACGCAGAAGAAGCACCAGGACAGGGCCGCCGACAACGGAGCCATCAAGATCACCGAGTAGCCCGATGCGATCGGGGCGGATGTCAGGGGAGCGAGCAGTTCCCCTGACATCCGCCCCCGTTGCCGATGCCGATGCCGATGCCGATGCCGATACGCGAGCGACCGCATCGCACGGGCCGCCGCGCCACATCCCTGATCCTCCCTTCGGCCAGTGCTCGTCGTACGTGTACACCGTCAGGTCGGCGTAGTGCGTCATGGCCGCTGTCTACCAGGACGGGACCTGCTCCGGGGTCGCGTCTGGGTTCGCCTCCAGCCGTGAATTCCTGCGGCTGTAGAGCATGTAGACGGCGAAGGCCAGCGCCAGCCAGCCGCCGAACAGCAGGTAGGTGTCCAACGGCAGTTCGTGGATCAGGTAGCCGCAGGCCAGGATCGAGAGCAACGGGACCACCGGATAGCCCGGGACCCGGAATCCGCGGTCGAGTTCCGGAGCCGTGCGGCGCAGGATCAGCACCCCGAGGGAGACCACGGCGAACGCGGCGAGCGTGCCCATGCTGGTCAGGTCGGCGAGCAGGTCCAGCGGGAAGACCGCCGCGAGCGCTGCGACGAAGCCACCGGTCAGGACGGTGCTGAACACCGGTGTGCCGCTGCGCGCGCTCACCCGGCGGAACGCCGGGGGCAGCATGCCGTCGCGGCCCATCGTGTAGAGGATGCGGCTCTGGCCGTAGAGCACGACCAGGGTGACGCTGACGATCGACAGCACCGCGCCCGCCGAGAGCAGCACAGCGGGCCAGCCGGCCCCGGTGACGTCGCCGAGGATGGCGGAGAGCCCCGCCTGTTGTCCCTCGAAAGCCGTCCATGGCTGGGCGCCCACGCCCACCACGGCCACCAGCATGTACAGGACGGTGACCACGACCAGCGCGCCCACGATCGCCAGGGGCAGGGTCCGGCGCGGGTCGCGGACCTCCTCGCCGGCGGTGGAGACGGCGTCCAGGCCGATGAAGGCGAAGAACACGGTGGCTGCCGCGGTACTTATGCCCGCCATCCCCATGGGCGCGAACGGCTGGAGATTGCCGGAGTCGAAGCCGGTGACCCCGACCACCACGAACAGCACGAGCACACCGAGCTTGACCAGCACCATCACGGTGTTCGCCACGGCCGACTCCTTGGCGCCCCGAACCAGCAGCAGGCAGCACAGGACCACCAGGACCACCCCGGGCAGGTTGATGTATCCCCCTGCTCCCGGCGGCGCGGAGATCGCCTCGGGCATCCGGAGGCCGAAGAGCCGTTCGGTCAGGTCGTTCAGGTACTGGCCCCAGCTCACCGCGATCGCGGCACCGGAGACCGCGTACTCCAACAGCAGGCACCAGCCGACGGCCCAGGCCGCGAATTCGCCCAGCGTGGCGTACGCGTAGGAGTACGAGGAGCCGGAAACCGGCACCGCAGATGCCAGCTCCGCGTAGCAGAGCGCGGTCAGCGCCGCGGCCGTCGCCGCGACGGCGAAGGACACGACGACCGCCGGGCCGGCTTCCGGCACCGCGGTGCCGAGCAGGAAGAAGATGCCGGTGCCGACAGTGGCACCGACCCCGATCATCGTGAGCTGGAAGGGGCCGACGGTACGGCGCAGGCCGCCGTCTGCGGCCGAATCCGTTCCGAAGGTGTGCAATGGCTTGCGCCTCAGCAGCTGCTGACGCAGCGTCGGCCGAAAGGACATCGGGTCTCCAGCGGGTGGGAGGGTGCCCGGCCGACGGGCTCCGGACACGGGTGATGCGGGTGAGAAGTGCGAAGGGTGAGGGCGAAGGGGCCTCAGGAGGTGGGGTCTTGGGAGGTGTGTCTTGGGAGGTAGGGCCTTGGGGGGCCGGTGTCAGGAGACGTCGCGTCGCAGCAGGTCGCCGTATGTCTCCCGACGCACCACCGGCCGCGCCTCGCCGTCGCGGCAGAAGACGACGGGCGGGCGCAGCGCGCCGTTGTAGTTGTTGCTGAGCGAGAAGCAGTACGCGCCGGTGACCGGCACCGCGATCAGGTCTCCGGGTCGGGGGTCGCGCAGATGCACGCCCGCGCTCAGGGTGTCGCCGGACTCGCAGTGCCTGCCCACCAGTTCGCAGGGTTCACCGCCGCCCACGCGGGTGGCGACGGTGGCCTCGAAGCGCTGCCCGTACAGCGCGACTTCGAGGTTGTCGCCCATCCCGCCGTCCACGGCGACGAAGGCCGGCTCGCCGTGCTTGACGGTGGCCACCCGGTAGAGCGACACCCCTGCCTCGGCCACCATCGACCGGCCGGGCTCGATCACGATCTGCGCGTCCGCCGGCAGGACGCGGCGGGCGACACCCACCAGGGCGTCCAGGTACTCCTCGACACTCGGCGGCCGGTCGTCGTAGGTGTAGCGGGCTCCGAGGCCGCCGCCGAGGTCGTAGACCGCGAAGGAACCGAGGGCCGCCACCGCCTCGACGGCCCGGGCGAACGGTTCGGTGTCGAGGATCTGGGACCCGATGTGGACGTGCACCCCTTCGAGCCGCAGCTTGCTGCTGCCGCGCAGCCGGGCGATCGCTTCCCTGGCGTGGGACAGCGTCAGACCGAACTTCGACCCCTCCTGCCCGGTGGAGACCGCGGCGTGGGTGTCCGGGCGGATGCCGGGCGTGACCCGGACCAGGACGGCCTGCTCCCCGGTGACGATCCGCTCGAGCCTGTCGATGTCGTCGAAGTTGTCGATGACGATCAGCCCTGCCCCGGCTTCGACGGCCATGCGCAGTTCGCCGTCCGTCTTGGCATTGCCGTGCACCACCAGCGAGGCCGGGTCGACACCGCCGGCCAGGGCCAGGGTCAGCTCGCCGCCGCTCGCGACGTCGATGCTCAGGCCCTCCTCGGCCAGGAGCCGGTACACCGCTGTGCAAGGAAATGCCTTGGAGGCGAACGCGACCCGCGAGTTCGGCCACCGGGCGGCGAGCCCGTCCGCGTACCGGCGGGCGCGGTTGCGCAGCGCCGCCTCGTCGACGATCAGGGCCGGGGTGCCGAAGCGTTCCGCGAGGTCGGTGACCGGACAGCCGCCGATCACCAGAGCGCCGTCCTGATCGAGGGCCGTGCCCGGCGGGAACAGACCGAGCAGGGCCTCCTGGGACGGCAGTACGGATGAGGACGGGGCGGACGGGGCGGACGGGGCGGACGAGGACGAAAGGAAAGGGAAAGCGGAGGGCGAGGCGGTCGGGGCGACCGGGATGGCCATGGTCTTCCTCCGTGCAGGCGGTACGTGGCCCGCGTGTAGGCGGTGCGTGGCCCGGCCCGGGCAGGAGCCGGTCGCACCATGCTGGAGGCCGCCGGCCCCACCCCGCGTTGGCGCGATCGCCTAGGATCCCGCCATGGATTGGTCGGATACGCCAAGCCCCGCCCGCGGGGAGGGCGCCGGGGACGGGACCGGCGAGGAGCTCTTCGCCCTGGCCGACGCGATCGCCGCCGTCATCGGCGGGTCGGTGGCCATCGAGGACCTGGACACCCGGGTACTCGCCTATTCGACGCTGCCGGGCCAGCGCATCGACGAGCTGCGCCGCCAGGGCATCCTCGGCCGCCATGTCCCCGACCAGCCGCCCGCGCAGGCCGAACGGCAGGTGCGCCAGTACCGGGAGGTGCTGGCGGCCCCCGGCGTCGTACCGCTGCCGGGACTGGCCGAGGGCGAGCTGCCGCGTGCCGCCGTCGCCGTCCGGGCCGGTGACCTCCCGCTCGGCACGATCTGGGCGATCACGGACCACGCGCCTCTCGCCGAGGCGGGGGAACGGGCCCTGCTGGACGGCGCCCGGACAGCTGCCCTGCACATGCTGCGCCGCCGGGGTGCCGCCGCCCTGGAGCTGCACGCCCGCGACCAGGCATTGCGCGCCGGTCTGGATCGCACCGCCCCGCCGCAGGAGACCGCCTACCGGCTCGGACTCCCCCCGCACACGCAGGTGACGCTGCTCGGCTTCGCCCCGGTCGGCAGCTCCCCGGAAACGGGCGCCCTGCTTGCCCGCGCGGGTGCCGACCTCGGCCGGCACTTCGCGGCCGTCCACCCCGCGGCCGCGGTCGCGACCGGCCCGCGCGCCGTCTACGCCCTGCTACCGGGCGAGGACCCGGAATCGGCGCGACGGCTGGCGACGCAGGCCCTCGCCGCGATCGCCCGTCCTCGTACGGAACCACCGCGCGCCGCCGTCAGCCGGCCCGCCATGGACCTGGCGGACCTGGCGGAGTTGCGCGCGGAGGTGGACGACGTGCTGAGAGTGACCACCGGCGACCCCGCGTCGCTCCGGGTCGCCGCACTGACCGACGTACATGCCCGAGTGCTCCTCGCACACCTGGCGGACGACCTCGACCGCCGCCCACGGCTGCGGCACCCGGGCATCGAGGCCATGCTCGACCACGACCGGACGCATCACACGCACTACGCCGCCTCGGTGACGGCCTGGCTGGACGCAGTCGGCAACATCGGCGACGGCGCGCGTCGCCTGAACGTGCACCAGAACACCCTCAAGTACCGGCTGCGGCGCGCGCGGGAGCTGTTCGGCGTCGACCTGGACGACCCGGACGAACGGCTGTCCTGCTGGCTGCAGTTGCGGATCGGTGTCGGGCGGCCGGGGCACGCGGTCGGCGAGGACGGGGCCTCTCCGCGTCAGGACGTACCGGGGCCCTCCTGACCTGCGTGCACGTCCTCGGTGGCCTTGGGACCCAGCCGGTCCGCGCCGGTGTCGATGAGGATCTGCTCGGCCTCGGCGACGTTGTCGCCGCTGACGGCCCTGGCCATCGCGGCACGTGCCGCGTCGGGCTCCGCGTGCGGCGGGACCACCAGCAGGGAGAAGTGGTCCCGATCGCCCCGGGTGATCAGGACGGTGTCGTCACCCACGGGGAACGAGTCGATGTGCACGACGCGGTCATCGATGATCAGCCGTGTCGGAAGTGCGTCCCAGGCGCTCGAGTCCAGTCCGACGCGTGTGACCGGTCCGAGGAACTCGGTCAGCGCGCTGATCAGGCTGGGCAGCTCGGCCCCGATGTCACGGGTACGCGGCCACCAGGCGCCGTCGAGAACTCCCTGGCGGAGATGTGTGGTCTCCAGCCGCAGGAGGGCGGTTCCGGGTTTGACCGCGCCATGCATCTCGTCCGGCAGAAGTCTGGTGAAGCGAGGGGAATCGGATGGGGACATAGTCTGCCCGCCCGTCTGCACGGTTCGGTGCCTCCGCTGATCGCCTGCGCAATGCCGACCGGCACCAGGCACCGGGGAGCGGCGTGGCCTCGTCACTTCACCGTACTCCGCTCCCGCCCGGCCGGGTCGGCAGCAGGTCCCGAGCCGTTGGTGGAGGGGAAAGTGCGTGGTCACGGCGAGGTTCGGCGGCACTGCCCGGAGTACGCTGAAAGAACCGGGAGCCGGTGCTTTGCCGCCACGGATTCAGCGCAGCCACCCGCCCATCGACGGCGGAACCCGCCTCCACGCGGCTGTGGACACCACCCGCGTGGCAGGCCCGGGTGCGGTCGTGACTGCCGGCAGGCACGTCCTCCACGGATGCCGGTGCGCGCAGGCCGACGAGGATGAGGAGAGCGGCAGCCATGGCGACACTGCACGAGCGGCAGGCCTACCGCATGGAGATCATGAAGGCGCTGTACGACGCCGAGGCGAGCAATCGGCGAGGAGCGGCCGGATCCAGGCTTCTGGAAGGCCTCCACGTCCCCGAAGAGGACCTGACGGCTGCTTGTACGTACCTGGCCGACGAGGGACTGATCGTTGTCGACTGGACGTCCCGCAACACACCGGCCACGGTCACGCTCACCCATCAGGGAATCCGCCTCATGGAGTCCGAGGAGGAGGGGCGCGGCTGAGGTGACCTCGCCGTCCGGCGCGCTCGGCGCGTCACGGGAGGAGCGGGGGCGCCCTGCGGGGAGACTTCCGCCATGAGCAACGACGCAACGAAAGCAGCCCTGGAGGGTGGCCCCGACGATCTCCCCGAGCGGATCGTTCCCGTCGCCGACCCGGGTCAGGACCTCAAGATTCCGTTCCGTGGCGGGTACGAGCACTTCAGGGCCACGACGCGGCACCAGGACACCGCGGAGGGCCAACTGCCGGTCTACGAATGGTGGGAGCGCACCGAGCTCCCGGGGTAGGGCGCCGTCGAGATCGTTGAGTTCCCATGTCCGGTTCCTCCGGGGCTTTGTGTACGTCGAGCCCGGGCAGCCCGACTCGACGTACACGAACGGAAGCGGTGCAGCGTGACGGCCCGGCTGCACCGGGAAACACCTGGCCGCTCGGCGCCCCACGCCCATCCCCTGGCGTCGAGGCAAGGGGGCGTCGAGCAACTCACCTGTGCCGAAGGCGGATACGCCGCGGACCTGTCCCCCGGTACCCGCGCGTCGCGGATGCCCGGCACGGTCATCCGTCGGGACAGCGACCGCCGGCCGAGCTCACGGCGTCACGGGCTCGGCCGGCGGTGCTCGACGGCGCTCAGCGCTGGTCGTCCGTCTCAGCGGGCTCGAACCGGCCGGTCACGAGTAGGTCGAGCGCGTCGGGCGGCCTCGGGAACGAGCGTGCGCACGCGGCGCAGGCGTAGACGTTGAAGCCGGGCCCGGACGCGGCGTGCACTTCGGAGACCAGGACCGGGGTGCTGGTGATCCGGTCGCAGCGCACACACATCCGCACGGGCTCGCGGAGCCGGGCGGGTGGCGACGGCTCGGGCCACTCCTCGGCCCCGCTCGTCACGCCGCCCCCTGCGCGCCGACGAGGTACGTGTCGAGATCGACGCCGAAGTCCGCGGCGAGCGCGAGGGCGAGCCGCCTCTGGCGCTTCTCGTCCGCGAGGAGGTAGGGGGGACCATGGCGCTCTCGCGCCCGTCCAGGGGCAGGTCGAGCCCGTACGGGGAGCGGGGCGCGGGCAGTTGTGCCGGGGCGTCAGCCATCCGGGGAGCGGAGCGCGGGGCATGGAGAGCGTGGCCTGCGACCTGACCGGAACGGTGTCGGCCGGTTCTCGGCACGAACAACCACTGCAACCGCAGGGCGAGGGCGCGGATAAGGTCAGTCATGTCGACGCTCCTTCGAGGCGTTGGCCATTCCCCGGGAGGTCTGGCCACCTCGCCGGGGCGACTTTCGAGGCTGAGCGTAGTACACCGTGCTACCCCATGCCAGGCATACTATCTCTCGCCTGGCATACAGTGGTCTGCCTAGCTTGGTCAGGTGATCGAATTTGCCCCCGACGAACCCCGATGGCGCCAGGTTGCCCGCATCATCCGGCAGCGCATCGACGACGGCACCTACCCGCCCCGCACGCGCGTCCCCTCAGTGATCGAGATGCTCGAAGAGTTCGGCATCGCGACGTCGACGGGCCAGAAGGTGCACCGTGCGCTCCGGGCCGAGGGGCTGATCTACACCGAGCCCGGCATGGGGTCATTCGTCGCCGAGCGGCCGCCCGCCGAGGCTTCCGAAGACGGCACCCCCGCTGGCTGACGTCAGCGTCAGCGCGTCGAACCGGTCGTCCTCGGACGTCTCGATCTCCTCAAGCGCCGCCTGGGCGGCCTTGACGACGGGCTCCATGGCCTCGCCCGGATCGTCCCTACGGAAGTCATGGCGCGCGACTCGCGTTGCCATCTGCTCTCCTCGGCTAGATCTTGGCCGGACACCCCAGGGTCGCCGGAGGTCGGTTTCCGGCGGCAGGTGGCACTGCCCGTCGTCGTACTGCCCCGACGAAGTGGCGTTCCCGGACTTGAACTGAAGCCACCGGCAAGCCGTACAGATAACGGCGGCCCGCGCCTTCCGGCCGATCCGCCGTGGACCATCGCGCTTCATACGGAAGGACCCCCGGGTGTCGCTCTGGACGCGCTCGCGCCGACCGCCGCAAACGGACACCGCGACGACAGGGGAGGGCGGCCCGCCAGGGGACAGCGTCCCGGTCGCGGCCGAGGCGGCTGACGGGACCGGTGAAAAGGACGGGACCGACAGGGCCGGCGCCGTACCGGACGGCGCCGTACCGGAGAGCGACGCCGGTGGTGCCGGCAAGGCCCGTTTCGGGCGGCGCCTGCGCGCCAGGTACCCCTCCGCCGCACGGGCCGTGGCACGAGGGGTCGATGTGCTGGCCGCCGTCCTCGTGCTCCTCGCCCTTCTCACGCCGAACCAGCTCACCCGCGTCACGCCCGAAGCGTTCGTGCGCATACCCGTCGAGGGGATCTTCGGCGTGGCCGTGCTGCTCGTCCTGCCCCCGAGGGCACGGCGGGTGGTCGCGGTGCTCGCCGGAGCGGGGTTGGGGCTGCTGACCATCCTGAAGTTCCTCGACATGGGCTTCTACTCGTCGCTCTACCGGCCGTTCGACCCGGTGCTCGACTGGGTCCTGCTCGACGACGCCCAGGCGTTCCTCGGGGACTCCATCGGCCGGACCGGCGCGATGGTCGCCGCGGTCGGCGTCGTGGTCCTCGTACTGGCTCTGCTCGTGCTGATGGCCCTGGCGGTCGTGCGGCTGAGCCGCATCCTGGTCCGGCACAGTGTGGTGGCGACGCGAGGCACTCTCGTCCTCGGGACCGTGTGGATCACCTGCACCGCGCTCGGCGTGCAGACGGCCGGGGCGCCCCTCGCCTCCCGGGGTACCGCCGGGTTCGTCCAGAACCGTGCGGAGCAGGTCAGGGCCAGCCTGAAGGACAGGCAGGTGTTCGCCGACGAGGCCGCAGTCGACGCGTTCCGCGACACCCCGCCCGACCAGTTGCTCACCGGGCTGCGCGGGAAGGACGTCCTGTTCGTCTTCATCGAGAGCTACGGCCGCAGCGCCGTCGAGGACCCGGACATGGCCTCGCAGGTCGGTGCGGTGCTCGCGGACGGCACGAACCGGCTGCGCAAGGCCGGGTTCTCCTCCCGGAGCGGCTTCCTCTCCTCGCCGACGGCGGGCGGCGGCAGCTGGCTGGCGCATTCCACGTTCAACTCGGGCCTCTGGATCAAGAACCAGCAGCGCTACCGCAGTCTCACCTCCAGCAACCGGCTGACGCTCACCGAAGCCTTCCGCCGCACCGGCGACTGGCGGACGGTCGGCATCATGCCGGGTGTCACCCGTGCCTGGCCCGAGGGGAAGTTCTACGGGCTCGACCACATCTACGACTCCCGGCAACTCGGCTACAAGGGCCCGAAGTTCAGCTGGACCCCCGTGCCCGACCAGTACAGCCTGTCGGCCTTCCAGCGCCTGGAGCACGGCAAGGCGGAGCACAAGCCGCTGATGGCGGAGATCATTCTGGCCTCGAGTCACAACCCCTGGGCGCCCATACCCAGGATGATCGGCTGGGACGAGGTCGGTGACGGCTCCGTCTACAACGGCATCAAGGAGGCCGGCAAGGACCCCAAGGACGTGTGGAAGGACCCGGACCAGGTCCGCACCGAATACCGCCGTGCCATCGAGTACTCGCTCACGAGCCTCGTCTCGTACGTGGAGAAGTACGGCGACGACGACACCGTCGTCGTCTTCCTCGGCGACCACCAGCCCGTCCCCGCCGTCACCGAAGGCAAGCTGGGCCGGGACGTCCCGATAGCGATCGCCGCCCGCGACCCGGCGGTGATGGACCGCATGGCGGACTGGGGCTGGCAGGAGGGTCTGAAGCCCGGACCGCAAGCCCCGGTCTGGGGGATGGACACCTTCCGCGACCGTTTCCTGACCACGTACGGTCCGGGACCCGGCCGGTGAGCCGCCGCCCTCCGGCATGACGGAGGGGCTAGTGACAGTGGGCGCAGCACAGGGGTTCGCCGTCCCCCCGAGAACGGCGAACCCCTGTGCGCGAAAGCGTCAGACCCGCTCGCGGGCCGCGCTCCTCGCCACCACCGCAGCGCCGTCGACCCTGACGCGCCACAGCCACCTGATGTCACGCGCGAAGGACCAGACGAGCAGGGTCAGCGCCGTGGCGACGGCGGCGTAGGCGACGGCGTGCGGGAGGATTCCGGCGACGGCCAGGAGCAGCACGATCCCCTGCACCGCGGCCACCGTCTTACGGGCCATGCTCGGCGGAAGCGGCCCGTTCAGCCACGGCAGCACCCGCGCCGCCGCGACGAACGCGTAGCGCATGACACCGATCAGCAGCACCCATGCGCCCACGCCCATGGACAGCGCGACGTGGACGCTGAGCACCAGGATGAGGAAGGCGTCGACCTCCATGTCGAAACGTGCGCCCAGAGCGGACTCCGTCCCGGTGCGCCGGGCGACCTGGCCGTCGACGGCGTCGAGGATCAGCGCCACCGTCGTGAGCAGTACCAGGGCCGCGACCGGCGGCCCGTTCACGAAGGAGTCGGCGACCAGCGCGGTGACACCGCCGACGAGCGTCGCCCGGGCCAGCGTCACGCCGTTCGCCGGACCGAACCGCCCGTGCCACGCACGGTGCAGGGCACGCGTGAGCACCGCCCAGGTGACAGCTGCGAACGCCAGGCCCGTCAGCCATCCCACGGGCCCGAGACCGGGCATCGCGCCGAGCAGGAGGAGCAGAAGCGTCTGCGCGCCCGCCCCCGCCGCCGTCTCCGGCCGCAGCATCCTCACGTCGTACGGGGCACTCAGGGCCACCGCGCACCACCCTCCGGCCGTGTGACAAGTCGATGGGTGCCGCGTACCGTGTGCGCGGCTCCACGACTATCAGAACGTAGGACTTCGGCCGAGCGTTCAAGCAGGAGGATTGCGATGGCACACGGCGCACGCGCCTTCTGGATCGGCTCACCGGGCCGCGGCGAGATCCGGGACGTGGCACTCCCTGACCCGGCAGACGACGACGTCGTGGTCCGCGCACTGTGTTCCGGCGTCAGCCGCGGCACGGAGAGCCTCGTGTTCCGCGGGGGTGTGCCGGAGAGCCAGTACGCCGCGATGCGGGCGCCCTTCCAGGACGGCGACTTCCCCGGACCGGTCAAGTACGGCTACCTGAGCGTCGGTCTGGTCGAGGAAGGACCGGGACACCTCCTCGGGCGCACGGTCTTCTGCCTCCATCCGCACCAGAGCCGGTACGTCGTACCCGCGAGCGCCGTGACACCGGTGCCGGACACGGTCCCCGCCGGGCGGGCCGTGCTGGCCGGGACGGTGGAGACCGCCGTGAACGCCCTGTGGGACGCGGCGCCGCTGATCGGCGACCGGATCGCCGTCGTCGGAGCCGGGATGATCGGCTGCTCCGTCGCCGCGCTTCTCGCCCGCTATCCGGGGGTCCGCGTCCAGTTGGTCGACGCCGAGCCCGCGCGCGCCACCGTCGCCGAGGCGCTGGGGGTCGACTTCGCGCTTCCCGAGGAGGCACTCGGCGACTGCGACCTCGTCGTGCACGCCAGCGCCACGGAGGCCGGACTCACCCGTTCCCTGGAACTCCTCGCCCCGGAGGGCACGGTCCTGGAGCTGAGCTGGTACGGCGACCGGCGCATCAGCGTGCCGCTGGGCGAGGCCTTCCACTCCGGGCGGCTGGTCCTGCGCGGCAGTCAGGTGGGCAGGGTGTCCCCGGCCCGCCGCTCCAGCCGGACCTACGCCGACCGGCTCGCGCTCTCGCTCGACCTGCTCGCCGACCCCGTCTTCGACGCACTGATCACCGGCGAATGCGCCTTCGAGGAGCTGCCGTCGGTGATGGCCGAGATCTCCGCCGGGAACCTGCCGGGCCTGTGCCACCGCGTCGTGTACGGCGAGCACACCGCCGCCGGGACTGCCTGAACGGCGAACGACCTGGCCCTTTGAACGCGCGGCCCGCTCGGGCCGTACTGAAGGGGACAGGGTGCGCCCGGCCGACAGGGCCGGTCGCGCTCCCCATGGCCGCAAGCGGCCACATCCGTCGGACCGGGAGGGCACTGCCGTTGTTCAGCGTCACCGTGCGCGAGCACCTCATGATCGCTCACAGCTTCCGCGGCGAGGTCTTCGGACCCGCGCAGCGTCTGCACGGAGCAACGTTCCTCGTGGACGCCACCTTCCGCCGTCCCGAGCTGGATGCCGACAACATCGTCGTCGACATCGGGCTCGCCACCAGTGAGCTGGGCAGCGTGGTCGGCGCGTTCAACTACCGCAATCTCGACGACGAGACCGAGTTCAAGGGCATCAACACCTCCACCGAGTTCCTGGCAAAGGTCATCGCCGACCGGCTGGCCGACCGGGTGCAGGCCGGGGCCCTGGGCGAAGGCGCCCGCGGTCTGACCGGCATCACGGTCACCCTGCACGAATCGCATATCGCGTGGGCGAGTTACGAGCGTTCCCTGTGAACGGCGCAGCGTCCACCGCCACCTCCATGCCCGGACGCTCGGTGCGCGTGGTGATGCCCGGTGGCGTCGACGATCCGGCCGCGCCGAGCGGCGGGAACACCTACGACCGCAGGGTGTGCCGGGATCTGCCGCAGGTCGGCTGGCAGGTCCGCGAGCACGCCGTCCCGGGCGACTGGCCGCGGCCCTCGGACGCCGCGCGCGCCGAACTGGCGCGGATCATCCGGGAGTCGGCGGACGGCAGCATCGTGCTGCTCGACGGACTCGTCGCCTGCGCCGTCCCCGACGTCATCGTCCCCGAGGCCGGGCGGCTGCGCCTGGCGGTGCTGGTGCACCTGCCGCTCGCCGACGAGACAGGGCTGGAGCCGGGTCCGGCGGCCGTTCTGGACGCCGGTGAGCGCAGGACGTTGGGGGCGGTGGCCGCGGTCGTGGCCACCAGCGCGTGGGCGGCCGGCAGGCTGGTGGACCATCACGGGCTCGAGCCCGGCCGGGTCCATGTCGCCGCTCCCGGCGCCGACATAGCCCCGCTGGCCACCGGCAGCGCATCGGGCACGGCAGGCGCCCCGCGGCTGCTGTGCGTCGCCTCGGTCACCCCGCGCAAGGGACAGGACCGGCTGGTGGAGGCACTCGCGACGGTCGCCGACCTGCCGTGGAGCTGCGTCCTGGTCGGCGGGCTCGGCCAGGACCCGGGCTATGTCGCGCGTCTGCGGGAGCTGATCGGGAAATACGGGCTCGACGACCGGGTCGAGCTCGCGGGCACCCGGACCGGCGCGGTGCTGAACCGGAGTTACGCCGATGCCGATCTTCTGCTGCTCACGTCGCACGCCGAGACGTACGGCATGGCCGTGACCGAGGCGCTGGCGCGCGGGGTTCCCGTACTGGCGACGGCCGTCGGCGGGGTTCCGGAGGCGGTCGGGCGCGCGCCCGACGGCAGCGTGCCGGGTCTGCTCGTGCCGCCGGATGACCCCGAGGCGCTGGGCGCGGCGTTGCGCCGCTGGCTGAGCGACCCCGGCGAGCGCCATCGTTCGAAGGTGGCCGCGCGGCGGCGGCGCACGGCCCTGGACGGCTGGGAGACGACGTCACGGAGTCTGGCGAAGGCGCTGGAGCACCTCCGGCAGGAAGAACGGAGGGCCGCATGAGTGGGACCGACATACCGCGTTACGCGCCGGGGTGGCTGGCCCTGCGGGAGGGGGCCGATGCCGCCGCCCGCGCACCCGAACTCCTCGACCCGCTGCGGCGACACCTGGCGGACCGGCCGGGGCCGGACGGGCCGGAGGTGCCGGGAACGGGCGCCGGGCTGGTGATCCGTGACCTCGGCTGCGGCACCGGTTCCATGGGCCGCTGGCTCGCCCCCCGGCTCAACGGTCCCCAGCACTGGATCCTGCACGACCACGATCCCGATCTGCTCGCCCTGGCTGCCGCGCAGATGCCGCGCACGGCAGCCGACGGGAGCCGCGTCACTGTCACGACGGAACACGGCGACCTCACCCGGCTGACCAAGGACGTCCTCGTCGGCACCTCGCTGGTGACGGCGTCCGCCCTGCTGGACCTGCTCACCCGTGACGAGCTGGACTCTCTCGCCGCGGCATGCGCCGCGGCCGGCTGCCCGGCGCTGCTGGCGCTCTCCGTGGCGGGACGGGTCGAACTCACCCCGGCGGACCCGCTGGACGCGGAGATCGCGGCCGCCTTCAACGCCCATCAGCGCCGCGTCGAGCACGGCCGCCGGCTTCTCGGACCCGACGCCATCACGGCGGCCTCCGACGCCTTCGCGCACCAGGGCATGGCCGTACGGCTGCATGCCAGCCCCTGGCGGCTCGGTCCCGCTTCCGCGCCCGCCACGGGCACGGGCAGGCCGGCCGACGATTCCGCGTTGACGGAGGAATGGCTGCGGGGTTGGGTCGGCGCCGCCTGCGAGCAGCGACCCGACCTGGTGGAGAAGGCAGATACGTATCTGCGGCGGCGGCTGGCACTGTGCGGGGCCGGTGAACTGAGCGCGGTGGTGCATCACGGCGATGTCCTGGCCCTGCCTCTGTCGGCGGCCGGTGCCGCATGATCGCGCGGGCGGTCCGGGGCCGTATCGGCATGATCGCCGGTGTGGCCATCCTGGTCGGAGTGCTGTGGTGGCAGGGCACCGGAGCCTTCGTCGACGGCATACGCGGCATCGACGCCCTCACGTTCGTGGGCGCCCTCGGCATCGGTCTGCTCACCACCGTGCTCAGCGCGTGGCGTTGGTGCCTGGTGGCCCGGGGGCTGAACATCCGGCTGCCACTGGGCCGGGCCGTCGCCGACTACTACCGCGCCCTGTTCCTGAACGCGGCGCTGCCCGGCGGGGTCCTCGGCGACGTGCACCGTGCCGTACGCCACGGACAGAGCGCCGGAGACGTCGGCCGCGGAATCCGTGCGGTCGTCCTCGAACGGATCGCGGGCCAGGGCGTCCTCGTCGTGGCCGGCGTGGCGCTGCTGTTCACGCACCCTTCCCTGGCCCTGGCGGGTGCGAGCGGTTTCACCGCGCCTGCTGCCGTGACCGCTCTCGCGGTGGTTACCGCGCTGGTGGTCGTGTGCGTCGTGCGGCGGTACGTCGTGCGGCGCCGCGGCGAGCAGCCGCCGTCGCGCCGGCGCACTGCGCTGCGGGCCACGCTCGCCGAAGCACGCCGCGGGCTGCTGGGCCGTCGCAGCTGGCCGGGGGTGCTCTTCTCGTCGGTGGCGGTACTGGCGGGGCATCTCGGCATGTTCCTGCTCGCCGCCAGGGCCGCGGGATCCACCGCGCCCGCGGCCCAGTTGCTGCCTCTGATGGTGCTGGCGCTGCTCGCCATGGCGCTACCGCTGAACGTCGGCGGCTGGGGGCCGCGCGAAGGTGTCACCGCCTGGGCCTTCGGCGCCGCGGGTATGGGTGCTGCCCAGGGGCTGACCGTCGCCGTGGTCTACGGGCTGCTCGCCTTCGTCGCGAGCCTGCCCGGTGTCGGCGTGCTCGTCGTCCAGGGGTTCGCCGGAATGCGACGCCCGAAGGTCGAGCTCGAAGAGGGTGTCCTCACCGAGGACGGCGCGACGCGTCGGCGGCCGGAGCGCGTCCCGCATCAGCTCCGGGCCGGGGAAGCCGAGTCCGGGCACACCGTCGCCGAGCAGGACGGGCGCCACGGTGACGTACAGCCGGTGCAGCGCCCGTGCGTGCAGGAAGCGCGACACGGTGACGCCGCCGCCCTCGACGAGCATGCGTCCCAGGCCGCGTCGGGCGAGTTCCGCCACCAGGCGCCGGGGGGCGAACGCGTCGTCGGGCAGGGTCAGTACGTCGACACCGGCCAGGTCCGCAGCGGCCTTGCCGCGTTCACTGCCGGCGCCCACCACCCAGAGGGTCGGCGCCGCGCCGTCCGTGAACACCCGGCGTTGCAGCGGCACTCGGCCGCGGGGGTCGAGGACGACGCGCACAGGATTGTCGCCCGTACAGGCGCGGACCGTCAGTTGCGGGTCGTCCGCGACGGCTGTGCCGGCACCGACGACGACCGCGTCGGCGAGGGCGCGCAGGCGGTGCAGATGCTCGCGGTCCTCCTCCCCGGTGACGTAGTCGGCATCGCCGGTGCGGCTCGCGATGAAGCCGTCGATGCTCTGCCCCAGTTGTGCGAAGACGAAGCGCGGGCCGGCCAGGCACACGGGCAGATAGCGGTCGGCCAGGGTGTCCGCCTCGGGCACGGCATCCGGCCACCGGCGCAGGCCGTCGGTGCCGGGGAGCAGTCCGGCGGCCTCGGCCTGCGCGTCCGTTCGGACGGCACGGAGCCGCTCCCAGGCTTCCGACGCGTCGAGCCGGCCGGCGTGCCCGCCGGCGCGGCCGGTCACCGGGACCCCTGCCGGCTGTCGGCCGGCTGCCGGGAGACGCCGGGGTCCGCGGAGTGGGCCGAGTCGGCCGGGGACAGGAGCGAGAAATACTCGGCAAAGGAATCGACGAGACCGGCGAGCAATTCCTTACCCTTTCCTGCCGTTGCCATTGACGGACGGCCGATCACACCGGATTCCGTATAGGCCGCCATGCCGAGAGTGAGCAAATGCTCCCGCTCGTCGGCGAGAAAGTCGGAGGTCTCGTAACCGGGGCGCACCAGTTCCGGCTGATCGTGCAGCAGGATGGAAGTCTCGACTTCTCCCGCATGCATATCGCTGTGCGAAGGCGTCTGTATACCCGCCCTGTCCCGCGCCGCACTCCAGTCGGTCGGGCCGGGGAACAGCGCCATGCGCGTGCCGCTGCCGGCGGACTCCTGAACCACATTGCGCAGTACATAGTTCCCGCCGTGCCCGTTGATCAGCACGAGTTTGTCGATGCCGGAGCGGCGGAGGGATTCGGCGATGTCGCGTACGACGGAACTGAGGGTCGTCGCGGAAATGCTGACCGTGCCCGGCCAGGCGGCATGCTCGTGCGAGCAGGAGATCGTCACTGGCGGGAGGCAGAGGACGGGGTAGGCCGCGGCGACCTCCCGGGCTATGGCGCAGGCTATGACCGTGTCCGTCAACAGCGGGAGAAACGGCCCGTGTTGCTCAAAACTGCCGATGGGCAGGACGGCGATACCGGCATGACCGTCCCTCACGTCCTGCGTTGTCGTGTCCAGCGGCAACAGGCCGAAGGACGGCAGTCGCGGTTGCGGGCGACTCATTTTCCGACCCATCCCTTCTTCGCTCCACGGTATATGACGACCTGCCGGCCGGACACAATGAACCGACCGGCCTGCGCCGGAACTTCTCTCGGCAATTCCGAACCCATTGCTGGAGGTTACCCGATACGATCGGGCCATGATAGACAGCAATGGCGGCCCCCTCGACAGCGTTCGCCCATCAGGCGTCGAGCGCAGGGCAGATGTCCGACTTTCCACCGAGCACGGCGATTTCCTCGCGGTCGGCTACCTCGACCTCCACCGCGGCGATGAACAAATAGCCTTGGTGTACGGCGATATCGAGGCCGACGGAGCGCTTACCCGGGTGCATTCGGAGTGTCTGACCGGAGATGTCTTCGGGTCGCGGCACTGCGAGTGCGGAGACCAGTTGTCCGCGGCGCTGAGCACGATCGTGAGCGCGGGCAGCGGCATCCTCGTCTACCTCCAGGGTCACGAGGGCCGCGGGATAGGGCTGTTGGCCAAGCTCCAGGCCATGCGGCTGCAGGCAGAGGGGATGGACACGGTCGAGGCGAACCTCGCCCTCGGACTCCCTGACGACGCCCGCGACTACCAGGTTGCGGCGGACATCCTGCACGACCTCGGCGTGCGCTCCGTGCGTCTCCTGTCGAACAACCCGCGCAAGCGCGAGGCGCTTCTGCAGCACGGCATCAAGATCACCGCAGAGGTCCCGCTGCTGATCCCCCCGCGCGAGGAGAACCTCTTCTACCTGCGCACCAAACGGGAACGCCTCGGCCACCACCTCCCCCACCTGGGCGCCACCGCCGACCTGTCCTGAGCAGCTCTCGGCTCACAGGCGTTGTCCGGCACCGTGCCTCCGCGGCCGTGCCTCCGCGGCCGTGGATCGCGTGCGTGGTCCGCGTGCGGCCGTAAGGATTTCGTCACCCGGAACCCGGGGACACCGCCCGTCCCCGTCCCGTTGAATGCGAGGCATACAGCGGGCGGGACACTGCGGCGGGAGACAGGCGTGGGACACGTACGAGGGTGGTTGCGCAGGCGCGTGGTCGTCGGGGCTCTGCTGGTCGCCGTGCCTGCGGCAGGGCTCGGGCTGTTCTGGTTCCAGCCGTGGAAGCTGTGGCAGGACGAGACGGTGCGCGAGGAACTGCCCACTGCCGCGGGCACACCCGCGGCAGCCGGTGGCGCCGCCTCGCCCGGCGCTCCGTCCAAGAACCCGTCAGGACCCGCGGAGGCCGGCGGGCCGCAGGCCGTCGCCACCGGCGAGCTGATCAGCCATGAGCACAGGACGACGGGCACGGTGCGGATCCTTCGACTGCCGGACGGCTCCCGCACCCTGCGTCTGGAAGGGCTGGAGACGAGCAACGGTCCCGATCTCCGCGTGTGGATCACCGACGCCGCGGTGAAGGAGGGCACGTCCGGCTGGCGCGTTTTCGACGACGGCAGGTACCGCAGCCTGGGCAAGCTGAAGGGCAACAAGGGCGACCAGAACTACGCGCTGCCCGCGGGCGTCGACCTGGACGTGTACACGAGTGTGACCATCTGGTGCGACCGCTTCGATGTCTCCTTCGGGGCCGCCGCGCTCACCCCCGCATGAGGCCATAGGCCCGCTGGACGAGTCCGGCAACATGGCGTCCGGGTGCTGTAGGTCACATCATTTTCGGCCATCCCCCGTGCAACCTCTTGCACCCTCCGGCAGTCATGCATGTGTCCCATCGGCCTGACCCGTGCACCCCCATCACAGGACTCGGAAGGCCCTCCCAGCCTCCTGCCGTCTCCCACGGCACCAGACTTCGCAGAGGTCTTCATGAAGCTTCGCCGCGCCATGGCCGTCGCCGCCGCGACCGCCGTCATCGCCCCCGTCGCGCTGCTCTCGGCGCCGGCCGCCTACGCCGACCCCACCCCGCCCGCCACCGAGACCACGGCCGAGCCGACGTCCCCGGCGCCGTCCGAGGAGACCCCCTCCGAGGAGCCCTCCCAGGAGCCCTCCGAGGAGACCCCCTCCGAGGAAGCGCCGTCGGATAGCCCTGCGGCGCCCGCCCCCTCCGCGTCGGAGAGCGACCCGGCCCCGGCCGAGAGCGCCACCACCCCGGCCGCGTCCGAGACGCCCACCTCGCCGGAGGACATCTGCAACGGCGACGAGGAGCCCGAGCTCGACGAGAAGCTGTCGACCGGCTTCAGCGGCCTGCCCTCGAAGATCGTCGCGGGCAGTGGCTTCCACGGCTTCAAGCTGAACGTGACCAACAAGGGTGACAACTCCTACAAGCGTGTCGACCTCGGTGTGTTCGCCGCTCAGATCGACGAGGACACGTGGGAGCAGACCACCGGTCACCTCACCCTGCAGTTCAAGAACCCCGACACGGGCGAGTGGACCGACATCTCGCTGGACGAGAACGACGAGGGCGCCGGCTACCTCGGCTACACGGACGTCAAGGCGAACGAGTCGTTCGCCATCGACCTGCGCCTGAGCGTCGACAAGGCCGCCCCGGCCGGCTTCGGCTACGCCATCAGCATCGGCGTCTACGCCGACGACAAGGGCAACTGCGTCTTCACCAACGACGAGAACGCGTACTACGAGTTCGACATCCTCGCCGCAGGCGAGGAGCCGGGTGAGGTCCCGGACGCCAAGCCGCAGGAGGGTGGCAAGAAGGAGATCCCCGCCAAGCCTGCCGGCAACACGGAGATCAACCCCAAGGGCAACCTGGCCGAGACCGGTTCCGACTCGAACCTGCCCGTCATCGGCCTCGTGGGCGGTGTCACCGTCGTGCTCGGCGCCGGCGTCGTCTTCGCCATGAAGCGCCGCCGCGCGGGCGTCGCTGCCTGACGCTCCCGGCGTACGGCTCGCAGATCGTGAAGGCCGCCGCACCGTTCCCGGTGCGGCGGCCTTCGTGTGTCCGCGGCGCATGCCCCGTCAGTCGTCCAGGGTGTGCAGCACGTCGCGGAGATCGACGAACTTGAAGCCCGTGCCCTCGCGGTCACCCTCCGACGGGGTGGCATCGCCGTCCTGGACCACAAGGAGGCCGTTCGGGTACCTCCGGCCCAGCGGGGCGTTCAGCACGGCCGCGCCGTCGCACTCCTCGGAGCCGTCGAGGGCGGCGGAGGCGGCGGTGACCCGGAATCCCGCCTCGTACTCGTTGTCGTCGCCGAGTTCGCGGTCGTAGGCGGCGAAGGTGTTGTCGCCCTGGCTGGAGGCGAGGAGGAAGCCGTCGCCGCCGCGTTCGGTGAGCAGCGTCAGGCCCTCCACGTCCGAGGCGAGACGCGTGCCGCCGTACCCGGGGTCGGGGCCTGCCACGCACTCGTCCGACGGCTCGTCGTACGTGGCGGGGACGCCGTACTCAAGCACCTTGTCGACGAGTTCGGGCCGGCCCAAGAGATCGGCGCGCACGCGCCAGATGCCGACGTCCTCCTGGCCCGCGTAGAGCGTGCCGTTCGCCGGGTCGACCACCATGCCCTCGACCTGCGGGAGGGCGCCCGGTTCCGCGCACGGCGTCCACGACGTGCCGTTCGGGAGGCGGAACGAGGACGGCAGGTCCAGGGTGCGGACGGTGCGGTAGGTGACCGTGCCGGAGGGGGTGGCGGTGAGCTCCAGCAGCGCCACGGTGGTGCGTTCGCGTCGGCTGACGAGGGCGTACGAGCGGCCTGTCGCGGGGTCCGTCCAGGTGGCGAGTCCGTATGCCGTCCGCTGGTCGTTGATCTCGTCCTGGTCGGCGGAGAACACGGCGGGAGCGGCCGGATCGGTGACGTCGGTGAGCGGGCCGCCGCGGCGGCCGGCGTCGATGCGGTAGAAGCGGAGCCGGTCGTGGCCGCGGTCGCTGGTCACGGCGAGGTCCGTGCGTCCGGACGACAGGCGCAGCCCGTGCACGAGGTCGACGTTGTTGAAGCGGCCGGGGGCGTCGCCGGGCGCGGCGGGCGCCGGCGCCGGGACGGACTGGACCGGGCGGGCGTCGAGGTCGTAGACGCGCAGGCCGCCCTCCTTGGCCGTGGCGATGACGAGGCTGCGGTCCGGGGCGGCTGCGTTGCGCCAGATCGCCGGATCGTCCGCGTCGGCGTTGCCGCCCGCCTCGTCGTCGTACAGCGTGGGCGTCTCGGCCCGGGCGGTCACCGCCGGCAGTTCGCCGGGAGCGGCCGGGGCGGCGTGGGCCGGGGCGACGGCGACGAGCGCGGTCAGGGCCGTGACGAGAGCGGCTGCGCGAGCAGTCACGAAAAAGCTCCTTCATGTCGGGGACATGACGAGTCCGGATTATGACGATCTGCCGCCGCGAGCCTGGGCTCCCCCGATGGCCGCGCGGCGTCGGAGAGATGATGCGGATGCGTGAATGTCATGAACTCGTCGACCATACGTTCGCCCGTGACCTCCGCGACCGTGAATGGCACACTGTCCGTTCGCCGCCCGAAGGAACCGCCGTGCCGATGATCCGCCGCCTGCGCCGTGTGGTGCGCCGCGCCTCCCGCAGCACCGTCGACCTGAGCCACCCGGCCAGGTCCCCGCTGGGCAGCTCGGTGGTGAACTGCGTCCGCTACGAGGCCGGGAAACGCATGCCGGGCCCGTACACGGTGGACGAAGCGCTGCGCCAGGTCCACGAGACCGGCAGCGGCTTCGTCTGGATCGGGCTCCATGAGCCGACCGAGGCCGAGTTCGCAGGTCTCGCCGAACTGTTCCGGCTCCATCCGCTGGCCGTCGCCGACGCCGTGCAGCCCCATCAGCGGCCCAAGCTGCAGCGGTACGACCACGAGGACGGCCCGGGCACACTGTTTGCCGTCTTCAAGACCTGCCGCTATGTCGAGCACGAGGAACTGACCGCCACCAGCGAGGTCGTGGACACCGGGGAGCTGTCGGTCTTCACCGGCACCGACTTCGTGATCACGGTCCGGCACGGCCGGCACGGTTCGCTGGGCCCGCTGCGGGAGAAGCTCGAGGCCACGCCGGACCAGCTCGCCAAGGGTCCCGCCGCCGTCCTCCACGCCATCGCCGACCAGGTCGTCGACGACTACCTGGCCGCCGCCGACGCCGTGCAGGACGACATAGACGCCGTCGAGAACGCCGTCTTCGACGAGCACGTCCGAAGCGGCGACGCCGGACGGATCTACCAGCTCAAGCGCGAACTGCTGGAGCTCAAGCGGGCCGTGGCACCACTGAACCGGCCACTGTGGACACTGGCCACCCACCCCCTGCCGCCCGTCGGCCCGGACATGCAGCCGTACTTCCGCGACGTGGTCGACCATCTGACCCGCACCAACGAGCAGATCAGCGCCTTCGACGGACTGCTCGACTCGATTCTGCAGGCCCACCTCGCCCAGGTGACCGTCGCCCAGAACGAGGACATGCGCAAGATCACGGCGTGGGCCGCGATCGTCGCCGTGCCGACCATGGTCTGCGGCGTGTACGGGATGAACTTCGCGCACATGCCGGAGCTTCGCTGGACGTACGGCTATCCGCTGGTGGTGGGCGTGATGGCGACAGCGTGTCTGGTCATCCACCGCATGCTCCGCCGCAACGGCTGGCTGTGAGCCGAAGGACCGGCCGTGAGCCCGCCGGGGGTTGCGCGTCACGCGGCCGCGGCAGAGCCCGGGCGGGCGGCACGAACCCGCCCGTCGGGCCCCGCCTCAGGTGAGGGCGATGAACAGGGCCAGGGTCACGAGCGCGACCATCGCGCCGTAGAGCGCGAGCGTCACCGAACGCGCCTCATGGGACGGGTCACTGCCGCCACCCGCCCGGCGCAGGCCGGCGACGGACCGCACGATCAGTGCGAGCGCTGCCGCGCAGCACGCGGCGATCAGGGAATCGGTCACGCCGCGACAATCTCACGGGGCGTCAGATGCCGCATCCGGACGGACCCCGCCGGGATCCTCCGCAAGCTCCGCCAGAGTGTCCGTCAGCCACTTCGTCCAGAAGGTCTCCAGCTCGATGCCGCCCCGCAGAACGACATGGCGCAGCCGGTCCTCGCGGCCGATCCGGCGCTCGGGCGGGAAGTCGCGCTTCTCGAACTCCTCGTACTGCGCCAACTGGTCACGGTGCAGCTCCAGATGGCGTACGAGCTCCGCCTCCAGGTCCACTCCGCCGACCACCGCCGCTGCGCGCAGGCGCAGCAGCAGCGGATCGCGAACGGCCTTCGGGTCCTCGGCACGGGCCACCCAGGCGGCCAGTTCCCCGCGGCCCGCGGGCAGGACCTCGTACTCCTTCTTCTGCCCGCGGGTCGGCTGCTCGGACGGCAGCGCCCTGATGTGCCCCGCCTGCTCCAGCTTTCCCAGCTCCCGGTAGATCTGCTGGTGGGTGGCCGACCAGAAGTAGCCGATCGACCGGTCGAAGCGGCGCGTCAGCTCCAGGCCCGACGAGGGCTTCTCGAGAAGCGCCGTGAGAATGGCGTGTGGCAGGGACATGGCCGCATCCTAAGGACGCGCCGTTGGCAGCGTCACAGGGCGGCCGCGAGGCGGGTGCCCTGGTCGATGGCGCGCTTGGCGTCCAGTTCGGCCGCCACGTCCGCGCCGCCGATGAGGTGGACCGAGCGGCCCGTGGCGCTCAGCTGCTCGTACAGAGAACGCTGCGGCTCCTGCCCGGTACACAGCACCACGGTGTCGACCGGCAGCACCGACGCGTTGCCGTCGACCGTGATGTGCAGCCCCTCGTCGTCGATGCGCTCGTACGTCACGCCCGCCGTCATCGTCACGCCGCGGTGCTTGAGCTCCGTGCGGTGGATCCAGCCGGTCGTCTTGCCGAGGCCGGCGCCGACCTTGCTGGTCTTGCGCTGGAGGAGGTGAACGGCGCGCGGCGGGGCCGGGCGCTTCGGCGCGGTGAGACCGCCGGGCCCGGTGTAGGAGGTGTCGACGCCCCACTGGCGGAAGTACGTCTCCGGGTCCAGGCTCGCGCCTTCGCCGCCGTCGGTGAGGAACTCGGCGACGTCGAAGCCGATACCGCCCGCGCCGACGACCGCGACGCGCTCGCCGACCGGGGCGCCGTCGCGCAGCACGTCGAGGTAGCTGACGACGCTCGGGTGGCCGATGCCCTCGATCTCCGGGGTGCGGGGGGTGACGCCGGTGGCGACGACCACCTCGTCGAAGTCGGCCGCGGACAGGTCCTCGGCGGCGACGCGCGTGCCGAGACGCACCTCGACACCGTTCAGTTCGAGCTGGGTGCGGAAGTAGCGAAGGGTCTCGCCGAACTCCTCCTTGCCCGGGATGCGCTTGGCGATGTTCAGCTGGCCGCCGATCTCGTCGGCCGCGTCGAACAGGGTGACGGCGTGACCGCGTTCGGCCGCCGAGACGGCGCAGGCGAGACCGGCGGGCCCGGCGCCCACGACGGCGACGCGCTTGCGCCGCCGGGTGGGGGCGAGGACGAGTTCGGTCTCGTGGCAGGCACGCGGGTTGACCAGGCAGGAGGTGAGCTTGCCGCTGAAGGTGTGGTCGAGGCAGGCCTGGTTGCAGCCGATGCAGGTGTTGATCGTCTCGGGGCGGCCGGCGCGGGCCTTGGCGACGAACGCGGGGTCGGCGAGGAACGGACGCGCCATCGAGACCATGTCCGCGCGGCCGTCGGCCAGCAACTGCTCCGCCACCTCGGGGGTGTTGATGCGGTTGCTGGTGACCAGCGGGACGGACACCGCGCCCATCAGCCGCTCGGTGACCCAGCTGAAGGCGCCGCGCGGCACGGAGGTGGCGATGGTGGGGATGCGCGCCTCGTGCCAGCCGATGCCGGTGTTGATGATCGTCGCGCCGGCCGCCTCGATCCCCTCGGCGAGCGTGACGACCTCGTCGAGCGAGGAGCCGCCGGGCACGAGGTCCAGCATGGAGAGCCGGTAGATCAGGATGAAGTCCGTGCCGACCGCGGCGCGGATGCGCCGGACGATCTCCAGGGGGAGCCGGATGCGGTTCTCGTACGAGCCGCCCCAGCGGTCGGTGCGGTGGTTGGTGGCGCTCGCGATGAACTCGTTGATGAAGTAGCCCTCGGAGCCCATCACCTCGACGCCGTCGTAGCCCGCGGACTTCGCCAGCCGGGCGGCCCGCACGAAGTCCTCGATGGTCTCCTCGACCTCGTCGTCGGTGAGGGCGTGCGGGACGAACGGGCTGATGGGGGCCTGGATCGCGCTGGGGGCGACGAGGTCGGCGTGGTACGCGTACCGGCCGAAGTGCAGGATCTGCATCGCGATCCGGCCGCCCTCGGCGTGCACGGCGTCGGTGACGACCCGGTGCTTCGCGGCCTCTTCCTCGGTGGTGAGCTTGGCGCCGCCCTCGTACGGGCGGCCGCGGTCGTTCGGGGCTATGCCGCCGGTGACGATCAGGCCGACGCCGCCACGGGCGCGCTCGGCGTAGAAGGCGGCCATCCGCTCGAAGCCGCGCTCCGCCTCTTCGAGGCCGATGTGCATGGAGCCCATCAGCACGCGGTTGGGCAGCGTGGTGAACCCGAGGTCGAGCGGGCTCAGCAGTCGCGGGTAAGGGGTCGGCTGCTTCGTACTCGTACTCACGGGGGCCTCCTCGCTCGGGTGTCGGGCCAGTTGTAGCGGGCCCCGGGCCATTGTGCAACAAAGTGCAAAAGATCGCGGACGCACTACGGCATTCCGGTGGGACAAATGCGCTGATCAGCCATACGGGTGATCCTGGTCATACGACGTACGCCGGGGGCTCTACGGTGTCGGCGTGGCGGCATTGCAGCAGATGAGCGCACTGGGGATCGCAGCGTTTCTCGGTGCGCAGGTTGCCGGCATCGGCGCCTCCGTGTCCGAGGATCACAACGGGCCCGGACAGGCGCAGGTGTCGGCATCGGCACCCGAAAGGGAACCGGGACCGGTCCGTGAGGAGGAACCGCCGACCGCGTCGGTGTCCGTGACCCCACTGGGACCCGGCGGGGCCCGGCTCCGGGCGACCGCCGACGTCGGCGACTGCACGCCGCCCCCATCCCCGCCCGCCCCCTCGCCGTCGACTCCGGCGCCCCCCGAACCCCCGGCGCCGAGCCCGCCGCCTCCGTCCCCGTCACCGTCCCCGTCACCGTCCCCGTCGCCGTCCCCGTCGCCGGAACCGCCGTCCGCGGAGCCGCCCGCGCCACCCCCGCCGCCTGCCGCGGGGGCCGCCCGGCCCACCGAGCCGCCTCCGCCGAGCGAGGCCCCGCCCCCTGTGCCGGCCGACGAGCCGGCGGCCCCCGCACCGGCTCCCCCCGCCGCCGCCCCGCCGCCGCAGCGCGTGGACGCCGTCACGATCCGCACCTACCGGCCCGCGTCCGGCGTCCCCGAGCGGAGCGGGACCCCGCTGACGGTCCTGATGCTCGTGACCACGACCCCCGCCGTGCTCGCCGCGGCCCTGCTGCGCCCCCGGTCGCAGTCCGCCGCCCGGCGCGGCCGGACCTGACCCCACCCCTCACCCCTCAACCACACCCGGAGATCACCCCATGACCGAATGGCTGGTCCTGGCCGTCGTGATGGTGGCCGCCTGCGCCGTCGTCCTCGTCGTCACGCTCCTCAGCCAGCGCAGAGCGCGCGGCTCCGCGAAGGACTCCGAGGCGGTCGCGGCCCAGCAGACTCCCGATGTCCTCGAGTACATGGTGATGATGGTCGGCGTCGTGTACGCGATCGTGCTCGGTCTCGCCATCGCCGGCGTCTGGGAGGCGCGCGGGGCCGCACAGGACGCGGTGCGCATCGAGGCACAGGCGCTGCACGAGGTCACCCAGCGCGCCCAGGTGTACCCGGCGGACTTCCAGATGCAGCTGCGCACGAACGTCGACGCCTATGTGACGGAGGTCGTGCAGGCCGAGTGGCCGCGGATGATCGACCACAAGGAGCTGTCGCCGCGCGGGACCGAACTGCTCGCCTCCGTGCGCACGGAGGTGGCGGAGCGCCAGCCGGGGAACGAGTTGGAGGCGCAGGCGTACCAGCCGATGCTCGACCAGGTGGCCACCGCCGAGGACGCGCGGAACTCCCGGGCGCAGAGCGCGGGGGAGACGCTGCCGGGCATCGTCTGGTTCGGCCTGATCAGCGGGGCGGTCGTCACCATCGGACTGATCTTCACCATGCAGATCGGCCGCTCGTTCCGGGAGCTGCTGCTCGCCGGGCTGTTCAGCGCGCTGATCGCGTTCCTGCTGTTCCTCGTGTGGGACTTCGACGCGCCCTTCGGACGGTCCGGCACCGAGTCCGCCGACGTCTTCCGCCAGCTCTTCCCCGGCGCGGCCGGGACGGGCTGAGCGCCGAGGGGCCGGTGCGGTGGACCCGGGCCCGGCCTGCTCTCACTTCTGGGCGTGCTCGCCGACGTAGAAGAGAAGCCATACGAAACCCGCGAAGAGATGGGTCGCGAACACATACACGAACACGCGCAGCGCGACGCCGCGCTCCTTCCACTCCTCGCTCTCGGGTCCACCCATGTACGCCTCCGGCCGCTCGGTCCCCGGTCCCGGACCGGGGACCGCATTCACGGTACGGCCGCCCGCGCGGGCGGCCTCCGGAATACGGACCGGAGGGGTCATGGTTAACGGGTATAGTTCAATGTTCAACGACTAGCCCGAGAGGTGACCTCATGCAGTTCGGCATCTTCACGGTCGGCGACGTCACGCCCGACCCGACCACCGGCCGCACGCCGAGCGAGCACGAGCGGATCAAGGCCACGGTCGCCATCGCCGAGAAGGCGGAGGAGGTCGGCCTGGACGTCTTCGCGACCGGCGAGCACCACAACCCGCCCTTCGTCCCCTCGTCGCCGACCACCCTCCTCGGGCACATAGCCGCCCGTACGGACCGGCTGATCCTGTCCACCTCGACCACGCTGATCACCACCAACGACCCGGTGAAGATCGCCGAGGACTACGCGTACCTCCAGCACCTGGCCGACGGCCGTGTCGACCTGATGATGGGCCGCGGCAACACCGGGCCCGTCTATCCGTGGTTCGGCAAGGACATCCGCCAGGGCATCCCGCTGGCCATCGAGAACTACGCGCTCCTCCACAGGCTGTGGAGGGAGGACGTGGTCGACTGGGAGGGCAAGTTCCGCACGCCGCTGCAGGGCTTCACCGCGACCCCCCGTCCGCTGGACGGCGTACCGCCGTTCGTCTGGCACGGCTCCATCCGGTCCCCCGAGATCGCCGAACAGGCCGCGTACTACGGCGACGGCTTCTTCCACAACAACATCTTCTGGCCCATGTCCCACACCAAGAAGATGGTGGACCTGTACCGGCTGCGGTACGCCCACTACGGCCACGGCACACCCGAGCAGGCCATCGTCGGCCTGGGCGGCCAGGTGTTCATGCGCAAGAACTCGCAGGACGCCGTACGGGAGTTCCGGCCGTACTTCGACAACGCACCCGTCTACGGACACGGCCCGTCCCTCGAGGACTTCACCGAGCAGACGCCGCTGACCGTCGGCTCTCCCCAGGAGGTCATCGAGCGGACCCTCGGTTTCCGCGACGCCGTCGGCGACTACCAGCGCCAGCTCTTCCTGATGGACCACGCGGGACTGCCGCTGAAGACGGTGCTCGAACAGCTCGACATCCTCGGCGAGGAGGTCGTGCCGGTGCTGCGCAAGGAGTTCGCGAGCCTGCGACCGGCCGGTGTGCCCGAGACCGCGCCGCTGCACCCTGCCGTGACGGCCGCCACCGAGAACACGAAGGAGTCATGACCATGCAGAACACCACCGCGCCGCTGAAGCTCGTCGCGGTCTCCGCCGGTCTCGGCGTACCGTCGTCCACCCGGCTGCTGGCCGACCGGATCACCGAGTCCGTGCGCCGCGAACTGGCGGGCGGCGACCGGCCCGTCGAGGTGCAGGTCGTCGAACTGCGCGACCTCGCGGTGCCGATCGCCAACAACTTCGTGACCGGCTTCCCCGCGCCCGCACTGGCGGAGGCCATCGACGCGGTGGCCGCGGCCGACGGCCTGATCGCGGTCACCCCCGTCTTCACGGCGTCCTACAGCGGGCTGTTCAAGTCGTTCTTCGACCTGATCGAACCCGACGCGCTCACGGGCAAGCCCGTGCTCGTCGCCGCGACCGGCGGTACCGCCCGGCACTCGCTGGTACTGGACCACGCGCTGCGTCCGCTCTTCGCCCATCTGCGGGCGCTGGTCGTGCCCACGGCCGTGTACGCCGCGTCGGAGGACTGGGGCGGCACGGGTGACGCGCTCACCGCCACCCTGCCGGACCGCATCGCGCGGGCAGGACGCGAGCTGGCCTCTCTGATGGGCGCCCCGACCGGCAACGACATGCACGAAGCGACTCCGGCCGACCTCTTTGCGTAGTTTTACGTAGGCTTGAACCAGGTTCGGGCTCATCGGCTTACGGAGGTGGCGGCCATGGCAGAGGCGGGCAGGATCGTCGTGGGGGTGGACGGCTCCGAGCCGTCCATCAGGGCCCTGCGCTGGGCCGTCCGGCAGGCCGGGCTGACGGGTGAGCCCCTGGAGGCCGTCATCAGCTGGGAGTACCCGGCGGCCGGCTGGGCGGCGATGGTCCCCGCCCTGCCGCCCGACTTCGACCCCGAGAGTCTCGCCGGCAAGATCCTCGACGACACCCTGGAGCAGACCATCGGCGCCGAGGCGGCCGCGTCGGTCGCCCGCAAGGTCCTCGTCGGCAACCCGGCGCAGGCCCTGCTGGAGCGGGCCGAGGGCGCCGCGCTGCTGGTCGTCGGGGACCGCGGGTACAGCGGGTTCAAGGCGGCGCTGCTGGGGTCGGTCGGGCTGCACCTGAGCCAGCACGCGTCATGCCCGGTCGTGGTGGTGCGGAGCGGGACGGACTGACGGAACGGGACGGCGCGCGGTGCCCGTCCGCGGGGACGGGCACCGCGCGAACACCGTCGGTGTCAGGCCGTCATGACGTCCGCGACGGCGCACGCGACGTTGTCGGCGGCGCCCGCGCCGTGGGCCAGAGCGATCAGTTCGGCCACCGCATCGTCCGGGTCGGCGAGGGTTTCGAGGCAGCGCCTCACCGCGGCCTCCGGCACCGTCGTGAACAGCCCGTCCGAGCACAGCAGATAGCGGTCCCCGGCCTGCGCCTCGTGCAGCCGCAGATCCGGGCGGGCGGGCCCCTCCCCGCCGTCGATGGCACGCAGCAGCATCGCCCGCTGGGGATGCGACGCCGCCTCCTCCTCGTCGAGGCTGCCAGCGTCGATCATCGACTGCACCACCGTGTGGTCGTGCGTGATCCGGAACAGCGTCCCGCCGCGCAGCAGATAGGCGCGGGTGTCCCCGATGTGGACCAGGGCCAGCCGGGACCCGGTCCACAGCATCGCGGTCAGCGTCGTACCGGATTCGGGGTGTTCGTGCATCACCGTGTTGGCGCGGTGCACCGCGTCCTCCAGGGCGTTGAGCAGATCCCCCGCCCGCGAGGACGCCGCACCGGCGGCCGTTTCGACCGGCTTCAGTGCGTCGATCGCCGCCGCACTCGCCGGTGCGCCCGCGCCGCCGAAGCCGTCGGCGACCGCAAGCAGCCGCGAACCGGCGTACGCCGCGTCCTGGTTGGTCTCGCGGACGAGGCCACGGTCCGAGCGGGCGGCCGTGCGGATCCGCAGGGGCATGGTGAGTTGAGACATCGTGCCGGTGTCCTTCCCTGACAACTGGCCGACGAGGAACTCCGCCAGATCCCGGCGCGCGGAAATCTCCGACTCCACCTGGGTCCAGTACGCCCGGATCTCCCGGGCCGCGGCGGACGGGTCCGGCTCCGCCAGATCGCAGACCGGCCGGATACGGGCCAGCGGCATGCCGATCCGCCGCAGCCAGGCCACCAGCCGGGCCCGTTCCACCTGGGCCTCGTCGTAGTAGCGGTAGCCGGAGAACGGGTCGACCCGGGCGGGCGGGAGCAGTCCCAGTTCGTCGTAGCGCCGCAGCGCCTTGGCCGACAGCCGTGTCACCCGGGCGAACGCCCCGATGGTCAGCAGACCCATACGCGCCTCGGCCTTCCTCCTCGGACCGGGCGGGCTGCCCGGTGACACCGATGCTGGACTTTCCCCCGGGAGGAAGGTCAAGGCGCGCAGCAGGAGCGCATCGCGCGGGGACTACTTGCGGTTGTAGAGCCTCATCGTGACCGAGCCGAAGACGACGACCAGCAGCGCCGACCAGCCGAGCGACCAGGCGATGTCCGCCGCCGGCCAGTTGCCCGCCATCAGCTCCCGCACGGCGGTGGACACATGGGTGACCGGGCTGTTGTTGACGAACGCCTGCAGCCAGCCCGGCATGGTCTGCGGCGCGACGAACACATTGCTCAGGAACGTCAGCGGGAAGATGACCATCATGCTGACGCCCATCACCGACTTCTCGGAGCGCAGCAGCAGCCCGAACATCGTCCAGATCCAGGAGAACGAGAACGAGAAGACCATCAGCAGCGCCACACCGAGGACGATGCCCACCGGTCCGCCGTGCGCCCGGTATCCGATGATCAGGCCGACGGCGAGCATGACGGCGGAGGCGATCAGATAGCGCACCACGTCGCCGAGGAGGTAGCCGACCATCGGGGCGGGCCGCCAGATCGGCAGCGTACGGAAGCGGTCGAAGACGCCCTTGGTGATGTCGTTGTTGACGGCGACCCCCGTGTACATCGTGATCATCACGACGCTCATGGTGAGGATGCCGGGCAGCAGGAACTGGATGTAGGCCGACACCGAGCCGGCGATCGCGCCTCCGAAGAGGTACGTGTACATCAGCACCATCATGATCGGGAACGCCGTCACATCGAACAGCTGCTCCGGCACATGCTTGATCTTGAGCATCGCCCGCCAGCCGAAGGTGAGCGACGCGGACAGCGCGCCGGGACGCGGCGGTCTTTCGGCGGCGACCAGCAGCGAGGCCAGCTCCTGTGTCCTCGGTGCTTCGAATTCGAGTTCGCCGAGGTCCTTGGTGGTGGTCGTGGTGGTCACGCCGCCTCCCCCTTCTTGTCGGTCAGGGCGAGGAACACCTCGTCCAGGCTGGGCTGGCCCAGCGCGAAGTTGTCCACGGTGATGCCGCTGCGGGCCAGTTCGGCCAGCGCGTGCGCGGCCTGCTCCGCCGCGCCCCGTTCGGTGCCGCTGCCGTTGACCCGGGCGGTGAGCGCCACCGGATCGGCGTCCAGCAGCACCTCGACACCGAGCGCGGCGGCCAGCACCCGCTCGGCCTCGGGCCGCTGCGCGGCCTCGCGCAGCCGCAGATGCACCGCTCCGGAACCGACGGACGCCTTCAGCTCGCCCTTGGTGCCCTCCGCGATCACCTTTCCGTGGTCGATCACGGCGATACGGGACGCCAGCTGGTCGGCCTCGTCCAGATACTGCGTCGTCAGCAGCACCGTCGTGCCCTGGGCGACGACGGCGCGGACGATGTCCCAGACCTGGTTGCGGCTGCGCGGGTCGAGACCGGTGGTGGGCTCGTCCAGAAACAGCAGGTCCGGCGTGTTGAGGATGGACGCGGCGATGTCGATGCGGCGCCGCATGCCGCCCGAGTAGTTCTTCACCTGCTTGTCGGACGCCTCCCGCAGGCCGAAGGCCTCCAGAAGCTGCGCCGCGCGCTCGCGCGCGGCGGGCTTGGCGTGGCCGAGCAGGCGCGCGAGCAGCACCAGGTTCTCGAAGCCGGTGAGGTCCTCGTCGACGGAGGCGTACTGCCCGGTGAGGCTGACCCGGCTGCGGACGGCGTCGGCGTCCTTCTGCACGTCCTTGCCGAAGACGCGGGCCTCGCCGCCGTCGGGCCGGAGCAGGGTGGCCAGCATGCGCACGGTGGTCGTCTTGCCCGCGCCGTTGGGGCCGAGGAGCCCGTAGACAGTGCCGGCGGGCACGGTGAGGTCGACTCCGTCCACGGCCCGGTTGTCACCGAAGACCTTCACCAGGCCGGTGGTCTCGATAGCCAGATCTGTACTCATCGTCAGTCTCAGTCCTTCGGTTCCTACGTCCGTGGAGTAAGGACGTGCGCGGACACGGGAACTCATCGGCGACGTTCGTCGGGGCTGAGAATAGGCGGCCGGGCACGGCGCGGAGCCCGGTCTGCGCCACTTGTCACAGGCGTGCTCGACGGCCCGGCGGAGGCAGCGGTGCACGGCGACGGCAACCGCATCGCCGCCGCCGTGCACCGTCGTGCCGGACGGGCCGGGCGGTCACTCCCGCGTGTAGTAGTAGTAGAACATCGTGAGCCCGACGCCCACGCCGACCGCGATGCCGATGGCCGCTGACCGCAGCACGCTCCCGTCGGCCAGGCTCGTCAGGAAGCCGACGGTCGCGGCGGTCAGCGCCCCCCAGGCCAGGGCACGCAGCTCACGCGGCAGCGATTTCTGGATGCGGACCAGACCGAAGACCAGTGCTCCGAGGACCACCGCGCTCACCAGGGCGAGGATCCACTGAGCGCCGTCGGCGACGCCGTCGTCCTGGAATCGCGCGATCAACGCGGCCCAGATACCGACCGTCACCGCGAGAATTGCGGGCAGCAGCAGACCGAGAGGGCTGTGCTGCCGACCGGATGTCCGGGACCGATGCCGCCGTCGTTCGGGCATCGCTGCTTGAGTGGCCATGGCGGACTTCTCCTTCCGTCCCCCGACGCGTACCCCTTTCAGAGCACACCCGGGCGCGTCGCGGGGCAAGTCAGCGGACGCGTTTCGCACGGCGGCCCGTTCGTCCGTCGCGGCCGCCCGGCCGCAACGAAGTCGTCGAAACCGGCGTCCTCACCACAGACGGACCCAGGGACCCAGGCATCACAGCTCGGAGGGCGTGTGGACAGAGCGACCGGCACGTACGCGACGCCCACGCCGTACGACGCCGATCCGGAACCTTCCGGTGGCCGCCGGGCCGCCGCGTGGTCGGCCGGGCTGCTGCTCGTCGCCCCGACGGCCGTCGCCGCCTGCCGGGCCGCCGGCACCGACGGCGTCACGCCCGTGATCCAGCTGCTCGCGTTCCTGCCCTGGCTGACGGTGCCCGCCGGGGCCGCCCTCCTGATGGCCGTTCTCTCCCGGCGGCGCATCCTGATGGCCTGGGCGGCCGCGGTCCTCGTCTGTCTCGGCTGGTTCGTGCGGCCGTACGACACCGGTCTGACCGACGATCCGTCCGGACCTGCCGTCGCCCGCATCGACGTACTGACGTCGAACGTCGAGTTCGGCGGCGCCACCGACGCGCTGGTGGAGACCGTCCGGCGCGAACAGCCCGACCTCGTTTTCGTGCAGGAGTGCGCGGACGTCTGCTCGGATGCCCTTGCCGCGGACGTGCCCCGCGCCGACTACCCGTACCGCCAGGTCGTTCAGGGCGGCGCGGCCGCCGGTTCGGCGATCCTCAGCAGGTACCCGCTGGCTCCCGCCCCCGGCGTCCGCTCCGCGCTCGCCATGCCAGGAGCCACCGCCGACGTCGCAGGCCGCCGGGTGAACCTCCAGCTCGCACACCCCCTGCCACCGGTCCCCGGCGCGGTCGACGACTGGCGGCGCGAGCTCGGGCGGCTGCGGGACTACGCCGCCGCGCACCGGGACGGGCCCACCCTCCTGGCCGGCGACTTCAACGCCACCGGGGACCACGCCGTCTTCCGCCGCCTCCTCCACGCCGGCGGCCTCCAGGACAGCGCCCGGCTCGCGGGGGCGGGCGGCACGCCGTCCTGGCCCGCGGACGTCGCCCGCCCGCTGGGCGCACAGATCGACCATGTGCTGGTCAGCGAGGACTTCTCGGTGCGGGCGGCCCGCTTCCTCGATCTGCCGGAAACCGACCACCGTTCGCTGCTCGTCTCGCTCGAACTGCACGACGTGCGCTGACCGCGCGGCCGGGTGAGAGTGGGGACGTGATGGACCCCGGGGCGGGCAGTCAGGAGGCATGAGGAATGCGTGCTGTCGCGGTCAGGAAGTTCCGGGGCGAGCCCGAACTGATGCAGCTGCCCAAGCCCGAACCGGGCGAGGGCGAGATCGTGGTGAAGATCGAGTACGCGGCACTCAACCCGACCGACTGGCAGATCGCCGACGGGCTGCACCCGGAAGCCGACGGCCAGGCGTTCCCGCTGGTCCTCGGTGTGGACTTCGCGGGCAGGGTCGACGTCGTGGGACCGGGCGACAGTCCCTACCGGGTGGGTGACGCGGTATTCGGACAGGCTTCCCGACCGGCGTCGGGTGCGGGCAGCTACGCCGAGTACGTGGCGGTGCACCAGGACGACCCCGTCTCGTTCGTACCGGACGGCCTCTCGATGCGTACCGCCGCGCTGCTGCCCACGGCCGGGATGACCGCGGCGCAGCTGCTGGCGGTCACGGGTCTGCAGGCCGGGCAGAGCCTGCTGATCATCGGCGCGGCAGGTGGAGTGGGCAGCTACCTGACGCAGCTGGCTGCCGCCAGGAACGTGACCGTGGTGGCTGCGGTGCGCGGCGACGAACGTCGCCGGATGAGCGGGCTCGGTGCGGCGGTCACCGTTGACGCCACCGCTGAGGACCTTGCGGATGCGGTCCGCGCGGCCTGCCCCGACGGGGTCGACGCGGTGGCCGACCTGGTGTCCGGCGAAGGAGGCCCGTTCACCGCACACGCGGCGCTCGTCCGCCCCGGCGGCCTCGCCGTCGCGACCCGGCTCGTCGCCTCACCGGCCGCGCTCCCGGACGGTACGGAAAGCCTCGCCTTCCGGCTGCATCCGTCGTCCACGCTGCTCGACGCGCTCGCCGCGGCGGCCGCCGAAGGATCGCTCCGGACGCCTGTGGACGACGAACTCCCGCTGGAGAAGGCCCCGGACGCGCTGGCGCAGAGCCGGGCCGGAGGAGCGCGGGGCAAGACCGTCTTCGTGCTCTGACCCGTACGCACCCGATCACGGAGTGGGTTGCCATGAACGACGACCAGATCATCGACAACATCGGCACTCTCGTCGAGGAGGAACGCGCACTTCGCGACCACTCCATCCGGCAGGGCGGACTCGACGCCGACGAACAGGCCCGCCTGAAGGAGCTGGAGATCCGCCTCGACCAGTGCTGGGACCTGCTGCGCAGGCGGCGCGCCAAGACAGAGTTCGGCGACGACCCGGACACGGCACAGGTGCAGCCGGCCGACGAGGTCGAGAACTACCAGGGGTAGAGCCCGTTCCCCGGCAGCGGCATTTCCGGACGCCCGACGGCTGCACGGTTGCGCCGGACGGCCCTTTCGGGGTCTTTTGTTGACCATGACCGAACGCGAAGGCGAAGGCGAAGCGGACGCGGACGGCAGGCGCACAGGACGTCTGACACCGCCCGACTGGCTGATCCACGGTCTGCTGCCGCAGCCCGCACCCGTCCCGCGTGCCGCCGTCGCCCGTGCCTCCGTCGCCCTGGCGACGCCGCTGGCCGTCGGGCTCGCCACGGGTCAGCCCGCCTACGGCGCGCTGGCCTCGATGGGCGCCCTGTCGGGCGTCATCGGCGACACCGCGGACGCCTACCGGATGCGTCTGCTGAACATCGCCGTCCCGCAGGTCTTCGGCGCGATCGGCCTCACCCTCGGCGCTCTCGTGTACGGGCAGGGCTGGACCGCCGTGGGCGCACTGACCCTCATCGCCCTCGTCTCGGGGATGATCTCGTCGATCGGCGCGGTGGCCTCGGTGTCCGGTCTGCTGCTCCTGCTGAACGCGGTGGTGGGGGCCGGGCTGCCGCTGCCGGGACCGTGGTGGAAGGCCCCGCTGCTGCTGTTCCTGGGCGGCCTGTTCGTGCTCCTGCTGACGCTGCTGGGCTGGCCACTGCACCGCCGGGAGCCGGAACAGGCCGCGGTCGCCGCGACCTACCACAGCGTCGCCGAACTGCTCGCCGCCGCGGGCACCACCGGCTACGACATCCGCCGTCAGGACGTCACCCAGTCCCTCAACACCTCCTACGACCTGATCCTCGCCCGGCGCGCCCGCGATCACGGGCGGCGCGGGCCTCTGGTGCGGCTGCTCGCGCAGCTGAACGCCGTCATCCCGCTCGTGGAGGCGGCCGCGGCGGCCCACCGCTACGGCCGGGCGTCGCGCCGGCCCGAGATCGCCGCGGCCGTGCGGGAATTGGCCACGTCGGTCGGTACGGGCCGGCGCACCCCGCCGGAGCTGGACCTGCCGACGCCGGAGGGGCCTGCCGACCGTGCTGTGGACAGGGCGGTGCGGTACGCCTCTGCCGTCGTGCACGAGTCGGACCCCGATGTCACCCGTGCCGACGACCGGCTCGGCGCACCCGCGGCGCTGCACACCCGGGCCCGCCGGGCCGCCCGCAACGTGCTGCTGTCCGAGCCTTCGTGGCGGTACGGTCTGCGGCTCGCGCTGTGCATCGGCATCGCCCAGTGCTTCGTCTCGCTGGTGCCGGTGACGCGCTCGTACTGGGTGGCGCTGACCGTCACGTTCGTCCTCAAGCCGGACTTCGGGTCGGTGTTCTCGCGTGCGGTGCTGCGCGCGTGCGGCACGGCCGCCGGTCTGCTGGTTGCGGCCGCCGTGCTGGCGGCCGTACCGCGGGGCTGGGCCGATGTGCCGGTGATGATGGTCCTGGCCGCGCTGATCCCGGCGTTCTCGGGCAAGGGCTACGCCTTCCAGACGGCGGCGATCACCCCCGTGATCCTTATGCTGTCCGACATCCTCAACAAGCAGGGCTTCCATCTGGTGCTGCCTCGGCTCGTCGACAGTCTGATCGGCTGCGCGATCGCGCTGGTCGCCGGATATCTGCTGTGGCCGGAGAGCTGGCACACCCGGATCGGCGACCGGCTGGCAGGGGCCGTGGAGGACACGGCGCGCTATGTGGCATGCGCGTTCGGCGCGCAGAACGGCGCCGATCCGGGGGAGCGGGTGCGGCGCCGGAGGCGCCTGTACCGCGACCTGTCGTCCGTACGGTCGGAGTTCCAGCGCGCCCTGACCGAGCCGCCGCCGACCGGTGCGCGGGCGGCGGCATGGTGTCCCCTGGTGGTGGCCGTCGAGAGGATCGTGGACGCCACGACAGCGGCCCGGGTCCGCGTCGACCACGGGGCCGAGGCGCCCCGCGACTCGGAGATCACCGACGTCGAACGGCAGTTGCACGAACTGGCCGCGGGGCTGCGCTCCAGCGAGGTGCTGGTCGAGGTGCGCGCCGAGCTGCCGGGCGACGAACGGGGCGTGCTGGAGCCGCTGCGCCAGGAGGTCAGGGCGGCTCGGGCGATCGCGTCGCCGGGAGCTCCCGCGTCGTGACGGGCGGCAGCCACGTCACGACGGACCGGGCCGTCAGCTCTTGGGGCGGCCGCCCTGCAGGCGTTCCAGCTCGCGGCGGTCCCGCTTGGTCGGGCGACCCGCGCCCCGGTCGCGTACGGCAGCGGGAGCGGTGAATTCCTTAGGCGGGGGCGGCGGGCTGTTGTCCACGTAGCACTGCACGGCGACCGGGGGCCCGACCCTCTTGCGCACGATCTTCGAGACGACCACCAGGCGTTCGCGGCCGGCGTGGAAGATGCGCACCTGGTCGCCGGCGCGCACCGACTGGGCGGGCTTCACCCGCTCACCGTTGACACGCACATGCCCTGCCCGGCAGGCCGCGGCGGCCTGCGACCTGGTCTTCGTGAGCCGTACCGACCAGATCCAGGCGTCGACCCGTACGGTCCCCTCGTCCGATACCTCTGCAGCCATACGTCGACTCTACGGCCCCGCCCCCCGCGGCGGCGCGGAGAAAGAACTCTCCGCGGCGCACTGTGGGAGCGCTCCGACGGGTGGGACGGCCCCCCGCCCCCTCACCACAGCGCACACATCCGACTACGATGCGCACGATCTCCCCTTGACGGAGATCTCCTCTCCGTACGCGGGTGTTCGTTTCTGACGTGCCCGCACATTCCGCACGGCACAAGGGCATTCGGAGATTTCCATGCGCAGCAGCTCCGGCAGAGGGCTTCGGCCAGGTGTCCTCGGGACGTTCGACACCGTCGTGATGGCCGTCGCGGGAAGTGCCCCCGCGTACTCGATCGCGGCCACCACCGCCGTCCTCGTCGCCACCGTCGGTCTCGCGGGCCCTGCCGCCCTGCTGTACTGCGCGATACCCATGCTGGGCATCGTCCTCGCCTTCGGCCGGCTGGGCCGGCTCGACGTCAACGCGGGCGCCGGCTACTCCTGGGTGAGCCGCACGCTCCACCCCTTCCTCGGCTTCCTTTCCGGCTGGGCACTGGTCGTCTCCACGACGATCTTCATGGTGGCCGGTTCGCTGCCGGCCGGTGCGATGACGCTCGCGCTCTTCGACCCCGACCTCGCCGACAACAGGGTGCTCGCAACGGCCGTCGGCGCGGCATGGTTCGTCGCCATGCTGCTGGTCGTCCTCGGCGGTACCCGGCTGACCGTGCGTGCCCAACTCGTGCTGTCCGGCGTCGAGATGGCGATCCTGCTGGCCGTACTCGTGGCCGCGCTCGTGCACGGCGGCAGCCGGGTCGCGTTCGACTGGTCGTGGTTCGGGCTCTCCCACTTCGACGGGACCGCGGGCTTCGCCTCCGGCGCCCTGATCGCCACGTTCTACTACTGGGGGTGGGACGTCACCAGCAACCTGAGCGAGGAGACCCGCAACAGCAGGCGCACCGCCGGACTCGCCGCGCTCATCGGTGTCGGCGTCGTCTTCCTGATCTTCGAGGCGTTCACCATCGCGGTCAACGTCATCCTGCCCGCCCACGAGGTACGGGGCGCGGGCTCCGACGTGCTGAGTGTGCTCGGCGAGGCGGTGTGGCCCGGCGTCGGCGGCAAACTCCTCGTCGTGGCCGTACTGTTGTCCACCGTCGCCACCTTGGAGACCACCCTGATCCAGGTCACCCGCTCGCTGTTCGCGATGGGCCGGGACCGCACGATGCCCGCCGGTCTGGGGCGAATCCACCGCCGGTGGAACACCCCGTGGGCCGCCGTGGCAGCCGTCGGCTCCGTCGCGCTCGTGATGTTCGTGGCGTCCACGGCACTCGGCTCGGTCGGCGACGTACTCACCGCGGCCGTCGCCGCCATAGGTCTGCAGATCGCCTTCTACTACGGGCTCGCGGGCATCGCCGCCGTCGTCGCATACCGCAGGACGCTGCTGCATTCCGTACGCGACTTCGTCCTCGGCGGCGCCTGGCCGCTGTGCGGCGCCCTGTTCATGCTGTGGATCTTCTTCGAGTCGCTGGCCGCTCTGAGCGGGACATCGATCGCGATCGGCCTCGGCGGCCTCGCCGCCGGCCTCGTCCCGATGATCCATTACTGGCGCCGCGGCAGCTCGTACTACCGGCCTGCCCGGCTGGACGCGACCCGTGCCGTGGGGCGCGACGACGACCACGACCACCGGGGGTCCGACCACCGCCCGGACTACGTCGACAGGGCACTGGCCACGGACTTCTGACCACCCGCAGGTCCACCGCCCCGCCGAGATCGCTCCTGAACCGCCGAGGGAAGTGCCGCACATGGCCGCTCGCCGCCGCTTCGCCCCCGATTTCAATCCGGCCTACGGGGACCGGGCGCTGTCCGACACTCTGGATGACATCGTTATCGGCCGCTGGCAGGGTGTACGCGACCTACTGCGCGCCACGGGCGACGACTGGCCGCTGCGCACCCATCGCATACGGCTGCTCGCCCATGCCGCCGCCGGTTCCTCCGCGACCGGGATCTGGCGGGCCGCCGAACCCGCCAGCCCCGACGCCGCCGTGCTCGGCGCGGCGACCGAGGTCGTACGGGTCTTCCACCGGGCGATCGCCGCAGGGCACGGCGGCGGCGTCGACCGCACCCGCCTCGACTCCGCCGTACGCTCCTGCCTGGCGGCGGCCGAGAAGCACCCCGCCGACCCGATGCCCTGGGTCTCGCTGCTGACCGTGGCACGGCTGTACGAGGACGGCGTGCCACGTCGTGAACTGCGGCGCTGGTGGGACGAGCTGCGTGTGCGCGACCCGTACAACGTCGAAGGCCATGTGCAGCTGCTGCGCTACCACTCGAAGCGCTGGCACGGCACGCACGGCAGGATGTACGACTTCGCCCGCGACGCCGCCGGGGTGTCCCCGCCCGGATCCCCGCTGCCCGTGCTGGTGCAGATCGCCCGCGCGGAGGAGTACCGCCACATCGCGGACGCCGCACAGGGCCGGCTGGTACGAGGACTGGACCAGCACTGGAAGCACGAGCTGGCGATCGTGGAGATCCGCCGCACATGGGACCGCTGGATCCTCTACCGCGCGGACGGCCCGGTCGCCCCCCAGGAGATCGGCGAGCTCAACTACCTGGCGCACGCCGCCTGTTACGCCGGGCTGCGGCTGGAGGCCCGCGGGCTGTTCCAGTTGCTGGGCACGCGGGCCGCGCATCTCCCGTGGATGTACACGGGAGATGCGGCGGAGCAGTTCACGAGGTGGCGGACCCATCTGGGCGCCACCACCTCGTGACCGCATCCACTCAGGCGCCGATGTCGCGGCCGTCCTTGCGGTAGACGGCGACGACCGACGGGCGGACTATCCTGCCGGGTCCGTCCGGCCAGACGCTCGCGGGCTTCTCGACGGAGGCGCCGTCGATCTCGCCCGGGTGCTGGACCGCGACCAGGACCCGGCGGTCCTGGATGATCGGGCCGCAGGTCTCGGCGCCGGCCGGCACGGTCAGGAACTGCTTGAGCTCACCGCGGCGCTCGCCGTGCGTCGCGACACCGAACAGGCCGTCGTGCGAGCCGAGCTGGTTGCCGTCCGTGGAGATCCACAGGTTGCCGTACGGGTCGAACGCGACGTTGTCCGGGCAGGAGATGGGGCTGACCTTCTCCTTGGGGAAACCGGCGAAGTAGGTGGCCGGGTCGTTCGGGTCGCCCGCGACCAGGAAGAGCCGCCAGGCGAAGCCGTCGCCGGCCGGGTCGTCGAAGTTCTCGGCGAGTTCCAGGATCTGGCCGTGCTTGTTGAGGTTGCGCGGGTTGGCCTCGTCCGCGCCGGCCTTGCCGGCCTTGCCGCGGTCGGTGTTGTTGGTGAGCGCGACATAGACGCGGCCCGTACGGGGGCTCGGCTCGACGTCCTCGGGGCGGTCCATCTTGGTGGCGCCGACCTTGTCACCGGCGAGGCGGGTGAAGACGTACACCTCCTCGGCGGTCATGCCGGGGACGTGCGAGACGTCTCCGGTGGCCAGCGGGATCCACACGCCCGAACCGTCGAACTCGCCGTCGTTCGGGAGCTTGCCCGTGCCGTCGATCTCAGCGGCCGGGCTGTCGCCGGTCAGCTTCGCGACGTACAGGGTGCCCTCGTCGAGCAGGGTCCGGTTGTGCTCGCGGGCGGCACGGCTGCTGCCCTTCTTCATCTGCTTCGACGAGACGAACTTGTAGAAGTAGTCGAAGCGCTCGTCGTCGCCCATGTAGACGACCGGCCGGCCGTCGTCGGTCAGCCGCGGCTGGGCGGCCTCGTGCTTGAAACGGCCCAGCGCCGTGCGCTTGCGGGGCGTGAAGTCCGGGTCGTACGGGTCCAGTTCGACGACCCAGCCGAAGCGGTGCACCTCGTTGGGCTCCTGCAACAGGTCGAAGCGCTTGTCGAAACGCTCCCACTTGCGCTCGGTCGCGCCGGTGCCGATGCCGTAGCGCTTGTCCGTGGTGCTCGAAGCGTTGGCGAAGTACTGGTTGAAGTTCTCCTCGCCGTGCAGCGTCGTACCCCACGGGGTGGTGCCGCCCGCGCAGTTGTTGAGCGTCCCGAGGACCTTGGTGCCGGACGGGTCGGCGGACGTACGCAGCAGGGGGCTGCCCGCGGCCGGGCCGGTGACCTTGAACTCGCTGGTCGCGGTCAGACGGCGGTTGAGCGGGTGGCGGTTGACCGGGGTGAGCTTGCCGCTGCGGTGCTCCTCCTGGACCACGACGACGGACAGGCCGTGGGCAGCCCAGGCGATCTCGACCTGCTCGCGGGTCGGGTTCTCGGGGTCGTACCCCTTGAACATCAGGATCTCGTCCGTGTACTCGTGGTTCGCCACGAGTATCTGGCGGCCGTGCTCACCGCGGAGGGGGAGCAGGCTCAGGAAGTCGTTGTTGTAGCCGAACTGGCCGGCCTGGGCCTTCGCGGTCTGCTTGTCCGCGTCGAAGGCGGGCGCGCCGCGGAGGATGGGCTCACCCCAGCGGATGACGACGCTCTGGTCGTAGCCGGCGGGGACGGTGACCTTGTCGTCCTTGTTGGGTGCGACAGGGGCGAAACGGAGACCGCGGGCGCCGTCCGTCCTGGACGGGGTGCGGCCGTGGCCCACCTGCGCCTCGGCCGGAGCGGCGGACTGCACGACGGCGGCACCGCCGGCCGCGGCGGCGACGGTCACGACGGCGGCGGCGCGCATCATCGAGCGGCGCGAGAGCGCGCTCGCGATGACGTCACCGACGTACTCGTTGTCGCTGGTGTTGGGGACCTCGTGGAAGCAGGCGTCACCGCAGCGGTAACGACAGGTGAGCGCGGAACGTCCGCCCGCGTGCGGGCCGGTGTTCAACAGAGGGAGCAGTTTGCGCACTTCGTCCTCCTTCGGCGCACCCTGCGCCGACATGGTGTCGGAATGTTTCCGCCGTGACGTTAAGTGCGAACATCTGCTCGGCGGCGGCCGTGGGATGAACGGCGAATGAATGCGGCGCGGACGAGGCGCGGTTGGGGTGTGTGGGAGGGGCCAAGGAGGGCGTGCGCAAGGCACTCCGACGCCGCTGGTGGGTGCCCTCCCGAAGGCCGCGCCGGACGGCCGCTAACCTTACGTGTCCGCCCTGGCCTGCGTTGCCCGGACGGAAACGTCTGCAGGAGCGGACAGTCACCGCACCCAACTCATGCGAAAGGCCCCGCCCATGGGTATTCGGAGCTTGCTGCGCAAGGTGTTCGGCCGCGATCGCGCTGAGCGCGAGGAGTCGGCGGCGACCTCCGTTCCGGCCCAGACCGGGCGCACGGAACCGGCGACGGGATCGGCGACGGTGCCGTCCCAGACGCCGGCGGACCGCGCGGCGGACCTGGTCTCGGCGGCCTTCGACGCCCAGCCCACCCGCCCCCGCGCGACCTCGGTCCCGCCCCAGGCCACGCAGTCCACCCCGTCGGACGCGGCCCCGTCCGAGGCCGCCGACACGGAGACCGCGACGCCCGAGGCCACCGCCGACGAGGCGGCCGCGGTTGCGGAGACCGCCGAGGCCGCCGAGTCAACGGCCCAGCCGGCCGACGCGGCCGAGACCGCCGACACGGAGACGGCGACCGCCGCGCCCGAGGCCATCGCCCCGGAGACCGACCAGGTCGAGCCGCAGGCCGAGGCCCCCGCCACGGACGCACCCGCCGCGGAGGTCGTGCCCGCCGCGGACGAGCCCCAGGCAGCAGCACCCACCGCCGACGAGGCCACGGAGACCGACCCGGCCGAACCGCAGGCCGAGGCCCCCGCCACGGACGCACCCGCCGCGGACGTCGTGGCCGACGCGGACGAGCCGCAGGCCGAGGCGGACGCCCCCGCCGTGGAGGTCGTGGCCGAGACCACCGGAGCCCCGGCCATCGCGGCCGAGACCGCCGACACGGAGACCGCCACCGCCGCGCCCGAGGCCATCACCCCCGAGACGGACCCGGCCGAGCCGCAGAACGAGGCCCCCGCCGCGGACGCCCCCGCCGCGGAGGTCGTGGCGGCCGCCGAGGCCGCGCCCGAGGACGACGCACCTGTCGCCGCAGGCGACCCCGCAGGGAAGGCCGCCACCTCGCTCGCGCGGGTCAAGGCGCGGGCGCCCCGCGTCGTCGGGGCGTACAAGGCCGCCGGCGCAGCGCTCAAGAAGGCGGAGCTCAACGGGACCCGCGCACGGGTGTACCTCGTGCTCGACCGGTCCGGGTCCATGCGGCCCTTCTACAAGGACGGCAGCGCCCAGAGCCTCGGTGAGCAGGCGCTCGCCCTCGCCGCGCATCTCGACGAGCGCGCCACCGTCGACGTCGTCTTCTTCTCGACCGAGGTCGACGGCACCGGCGAGCTCACCCTCGACGCCCATGAGAACCGCATCGACGAGCTGCACGCCGGCCTCGGCCGGATGGGCCGTACGAACTACCACCTCGCCGTCGAGGAGGTCCTCGCGCTCCACACCAAGGCGGCCACGGACGCTCCCGCATTCGTGATCTTCCAGACGGACGGCGCGCCCGAGTCCAAGACGGCCGCAACCGCCGCGCTCGCGGCCGCCGCCGACAAGCCGGTCTTCTGGCAGTTCGTCGCGTTCGGTGAGCACGACGCGAAGGCGTTCGACTACCTCCGCAAGCTGTCGGCCGACAACGCCGGGTTCTTCCACGCGGGGCCGGCACCGCTGGAGCTGTCGGACGCCGAGCTCTTCCAGGGGCTCCTCGGCGCCTGGCGGCCCTGAGCGAAGGCAGTGCCATCCGGCAGTCCCACGACCGCGGCCGGGCCCGCCCTCCGGGGCGCGGCCCGGCCGCGGTCGTGAGACGTCAGCCCTCCCCGCGGGGGTCGGATCTTATGCGTGTGAGTTGATCTCCTGCGGGCCGATAGGATTTCGACCATGGCGGCCACTGGATCCGAGAAGCAGGGGGCGAGGGCGTACTACGTCTCGACCCCCATCTACTACGTCAACGACGCTCCTCACCTGGGCCACGCCTACACGACCGTCGCAGGCGACGTGCTCACCCGCTGGCACCGTCAGCGCGGCGAGAAGGTGTGGTACCTCACCGGCACGGACGAGCACGGTCAGAAGATCATGCGCACGGCCGAGGCGAACAACGTCACGCCCCAGGCATGGTGCGACAAGCTCGTCGAGGAGGCGTGGAAGCCCCTCTGGGAGCATCTGAACATCGCGAACGACGACTTCATCCGCACCACGGAGAAGCGGCACACGGACCGTGTGCAGGAGTTCGTGCAGGACCTGTACGACAAGGGCGAGATCTACAAGGGCGGGTACGAAGGCCCGTACTGCGTGGGCTGCGAGGAGTACAAGCTCCCCGGTGACCTCCTGGAGGCCGAGGACGGCACGAAGCTGTGCCCGATCCACAAGAAGCCGGTGGAGATCCTCAAGGAGGAGAACTACTTCTTCAAGCTGAGCGAGTACGGCCCGAAGCTGCTCGACTTCTACGCGGCCAACCCGGACTTCATCCAGCCCGAGTCCGCCCGCAACGAGGTCGTGAACTTCGTCAAGCAGGGCCTGCAGGACCTCTCGATCTCGCGCTCGACCTTCGACTGGGGCGTCCCGGTCCCGTGGGACGAGAAGCACGTCATCTACGTGTGGGTCGACGCGCTGCTCAACTACGCGACGGCGGTCGGCTACAACGAGAACCCGGCGAAGTTCGAGGAGACGTTCCCCGCGAACGTGCACCTGGTCGGCAAGGACATCCTGCGCTTCCACGCGGTGATCTGGCCCGCCATGCTGATGGCGCAGGGGCTGCCGGTCCCGGGGAAGGTCGCGGCCAACGGCTGGCTGATGGTCGGCGGCGAGAAGATGTCGAAGTCGAACCTGACCGGCATCAAGCCGCAGGACCTGACCTCGCACTTCGGCGTGGACGCGTACCGCTGGTACTTCCTGCGGGCGATCGCCTTCGGCAGCGACGGCTCGTTCTCCTGGGAGGACTTCAGCGCCCGCTACACCTCCGAGCTCGCCAACGACTACGGCAACCTCGCCTCCCGCGTCGCGGCGATGGTCGGCAAGTACTTCGGCGGCGCGCTGCCGGAGGCCACGGCCGTCGGCGACGCGGAAAAGGCGGTCCACGACGGTCTCGCGAAGGCGGTTGCGGAGTCCGACCGGAAGATCGGCGAGGAGCTGGACTTCCAGGGCGGCATCCTGGCGATCTTCGACTTCGTGAAGCAGGTCAACGGCTACATCACGGAGCAGGAGCCGTGGAAGGTCGCCAAGGACGAGTCGGCCGAGGGCCAGGCACGGCTGGCGACCATCCTGTACACGGCCGCCGAGTCGCTGCGCGCCGTCGCGGTCCTGCTGAACGCGGTCATGCCGGAGACGTCCCAGAAGCTGTGGGACTCGCTGGGTGCCGACGCCGCGCTGGGCGCACTGGCCGACCAGCAGGTCCAGCACGCGGGCGAGTGGGGCCGGCTCCCGGCGGGCGCGACGGTGACGAAGGGCGCGGTGCTGTTCCCGCGCCTGGAGGAGCCGAAGAAGGACTGACGTGGCTCACGAGGGCCCGGGACCGTCGTGGTTCCGGGCCTTCGTCGTACCCTCAGCGCGCCAGCGACCCCGCGTCCCCCATCACCACCACCGGCCGCAGCTCCGGGTCCAGCGCACGCAGCAGATCCTTCATCCGGTTCCGCGGCAGCGACACACAGCCCTGTGTCGGGCCGCCGTGGTCGATGTGGATCCAGATGCCGCCGCCCCTGCCCTCACCGAGCGGCCGGGTCCAGTCCAGCGGTGTCGTGCCCGGCTTGCGGTTGTAGTTGACGGCGACGACATGATCGAACGAACCCTCCAGCGGCTCGCCCTCGAAGCCACGCCCGCTGATGCTGAACGCGGGGCCGCGGTCGTAGGGCAGCTCGGTGCCCGGATCGGGCAGCCTGCCGCCCGCGTCGGTCAGGGCGAAGACGCCGATCGGTGAGCGGAGGTCCCCCTCGCGGTGTTCGTCGGTCCAGCCGCGCAGGGCGTTGTGCGCGGGCCAGCGGCCGGATGCTGGCCGCCAGCCGCTGTGGGGGTCGCGCGCGTAGAGGACGGCCGCGGCACGGTTGGCATCGCGTCCCTCACCGGTGACCACCAGCGCCTGACGGGTGTCCGCGGGGATCTGGGCGCGCGTCCTGGGGCCAAGTGCGGGGATGTCCGTGGGCCGGACATCCCCGGTCTGCGGCTCGGGCGCCGACAGGCTGCCGCTCCCCCTGCCCGCCTCGCCCGCCTTGGCGTCGGCACGCGTGCCGTCGGCGGCCGGTGGCACCGGGGATCCGCCGGCCGCACACCCGGCGAGCAGCACTCCGGTGCACAGCAACGCGGCAGCCGGAAGGGTTCGGGTGCAAAAGGACATGCGGGGGACGGCCTCTCGGTCCGGAAGTCTCGGTGTCCGGTGCTGCTCGGTGCCACTCTTCCGTTGTACTCGTCGCCCGCCGCCGATGCCGCGTCGACGGCGGACTCCGGCCACGAAGAAGGGCCCCGGAACCTCTCGGTTCCGGGGCCCTTCACAGCCTTCGTCACTCGCCGGGCTTGGCGACCGGCTTGCGCAGCGAGATGTTCAGCTCGCGCAGACGGGACTCCTCGAGCTCGGTGGGCGCGCCCATCATCAGGTCCTGGGCGTTGCCGTTGAGCGGGAACGCGATGGTCTCGCGGATGTTCGGCTCGTCGGCGAGCAGCATGACGATCCGGTCCACGCCCGGGGCGATGCCACCGTGCGGCGGGGCGCCGAACTGGAAGGCGCGCAGCATGCCCGCGAACTCGCGCTCGACCGTCTCCTTGGAGTAGCCGGCGATCTCGAACGCCTTGAACATGATCTCGGGCTCGTGGTTCCGGATCGCTCCGGAGGAGAGCTCGACGCCGTTGCAGACGATGTCGTACTGCCAGCCCAGGATGTCCAGCGGGTCCTGGGACTCGAGGGCCTCCAGGCCGCCCTGCGGCATCGAGAACGGGTTGTGCGAGAAGTCGATCCTGCCCGTCTCCTCGTCCTTCTCGTACATCGGGAAGTCGACGATCCAGCAGAAGCGGAACACGCCTTCCTCGAAGTGCCCGGCACGCTTCGCGGCCTCGACACGGACCGCGCCCATGATCTTGGAGACCTCGTCGAAGTCGCCCGCGCCGAAGAAGACCGCGTGGCCCGGGGCGAGCGCGAGACGCTCGGTGAGGACCTTGACGTTCTCCTCGGTGAGGAACTTGGCGATCGGGCCGGTCAAAGAGCCGTCCTCGCCGACGCGGACCCAGGCCAGGCCCTTGGCGCCGTGCTCGACGGCGTACTCGCCGAGGCCGTCGAAGAACTTCCGGGACTGCGCGGCGACGTCCGGCACCGGCAGCGCACGGACGTGCTTGCCGGCGAACGCCTTGAACTCCGAGCCCTCGAAGACATCCGTGATGTCGACGAGCTCCAGCTGGGCGCGCAGGTCCGGCTTGTCGTTGCCGTACTTCAGCATCGACTCGCGGAACGGGATGCGCGGGAACGGCGAGGTGACGTGGCGGCCGCCGCCGAACTCCTCGAAGAGCTCGGTCATCAGCTTCTCGATCGGCTGGAAGACGTCCTCCTGCTCGACGAAGCTCATCTCGACGTCGAGCTGGTAGAACTCGCCCGGCGAGCGGTCGGCGCGGGCGTCCTCGTCACGGAAGCAGGGCGCGATCTGGAAGTAGCGGTCGAAGCCGGAGATCATCAGCAGCTGCTTGAACTGCTGGGGGGCCTGCGGCAGAGCGTAGAACTTGCCCGGGTTCAGCCGGGAGGGCACCACGAAGTCGCGCGCGCCCTCGGGAGAGGTCGCGGTCAGGATCGGCGTGGCCATCTCGTTGAAGCCGAGGGCCACCATCTTGTGGCGGATCGCGGCGATGACGGCCGACCGCAGCATGATGTTGCGGTGCATGCGCTCACGGCGCAGGTCCAGGAAGCGGTACTCGAGACGCCGTTCCTCGCCCACACCGTCGTCGGTGTTGATCTGGAACGGCAGCTGCTGCGCCGCACCCAGCAGCTCGACCCCGGAGACCTCGACCTCGATCTCACCGGTGGGCAGCTCGGGGTTGATGTTCTCGGCGCCGCGGGAGACGACCTGTCCGTCGACGCGGACGACCGACTCCTTGTTCACCTTGTCGAGCGCCTCGTAGGCAGCGGTGCCGGGGCGGGCGACGAGCTGCGTGATGCCGTAGTGATCGCGCAGATCGATGAAGAGGATGCCGCCCAGGTCTCGGCGATTGTGCAGCCAGCCGCTCAGCCGGACGTCGGCTCCGACGTCAGAGGCGCGGAGCTCGCCGCAGGTGTGGGACCTGTACCGATGCATCGTCGTTCATCCAGTCTGGAGATTCGGGGTGGGCACAACCTTTGCAAGGTTACCGCCCGGCTCCACCCCACCTCATTGACATATACGCGACACCGTCATGTTCGGGGTCGGGGCGAAGCCCCGGAGCGTCGCGGCGGCGGCTGCCCGCACCCCCCGTGACCAGGGCCGCCCGGCAGGTCATATCCCTCTGTACCTGAATACAGTGGGTCAATGCGCACGGAGGACGTCCTGGCCGCGATCGCGACCGGCATGTGGCGCTGGGACACCACGTCCGGGACGGTCACTCTCGACGCCGAGGCCGCCCGGCTGCTGGAGCTGCCCGCCGAGCCCGGCGAGCACTCCGCGTCCACCGTGCGTTCCCGCTTCCACCCGGTCGACTGGAGCGAAATCAACGGCATCGTCACCCTCGCGGTCTCCGAAGGGACCCCCGCCGAGGCGCGGCTGAGGGTCGTCGGCCACCACGGGCACAGCGCGGGCGACGACGAACCGTTCTCGGATCTGCCGCTGGACACCGACTACCCGGCCGCCGAGGTCGTGCGCACCGGCCGCGCGATCTATCTCCCCACCCCGGCCGACTACCGCCGCCGCTACCCCGTCACCTGGCCACTGGCGCAGCGCTTCGGCCGCCAGTCCTGGGCGTTCCTGCCGTTGATCGTCGCCGGTCGCACGATGGGCGCCTGGATGGCCGCGTTCCGGCATCCGGTGGCTTTCACGCCGGACGAGCGGTCCGTGCTCACCACGGTCGCCCGCATGCTCGCCCAGGCCCTGGCCCGCGCCGGTGTCGCCGAGTCCGAACGCGAGCTCGCCCTCGGCCTGCAGCGCTCGATGATGCCGCACCTCGGTGCTGACATCCCCGGCATGGCCGTGGCCGCGCGGTACGTCCCCACAGGCGGCGGTCTCCAGGTCGGCGGCGACTGGTACGACATGATCCCGCTGCCCGGTGGGGGCACCTCCCGCGCAGAAGGCCACGGGGGACGGATCGCGTTCGTCATCGGCGACGTCCAGGGCCACGACGTGCGCGCCGCCGGACTCATGGGCCAGCTGCGGATCGCGCTGCGTGCCTACGCGTCCGAGGGCCACCGCCCCGACGCGGTCCTCTCCCGCGCGTCCCGCTTCCTGCACGGGATGACCGACACCTACGAGGAGGGCGACGACGGTGGCCCCCGCTTCGCGACGTGCCTGTACCTGGAGGTGGAGCCGGCCACCGGGCTGGTCGAGATCGCCCGCGCCGGCCATCCCGAACCCGCCGTGCGGACCTCGGACGGCACGGTGCTGCTGCGGTCCACCGAGGGCGGGCTGCCGCTCGGCATCGACCCGGACTCGGACTATCCGACGACCCGGTTCGTGCTGGAGGCCGGGGAAACGCTGATGATCTGCACGGACGGGCTCCTGGAGACGGGCGGCCACGATCTCGACACCGGCTGGGCCAGGCTGCGCGGCGTCCTCGAGGACCATGCGGACCAGTCGCTGGAGGAGCTGGCCGACGCCCTCGTCCAGGCCGTCCACGGGCCGTCCTCGCACTACACGACCGGGCCACTGGTGGACCGGCGCGAGGACGACATCGCGGTGCTGCTGCTCACCCGCGAGGGCCTGCCCGCCCGCGCACCCACCCGGCGCACCGCGATGAGCGTCGCCCAGGCGGAGCCCGAGAGGATCGCCGCCGCCCGGCAGCAGCTGCGCGAGCTGCTGCACGACTGGGCGGACGAGGAACAGACCGACGCGGCGGTCCTGATGGTCTCCGAGATGGTCACCAATGTGCTCGTGCACACCGACGGCACCGCCCTGCTGGTCGCCGAGGTCGCCCACGACGACGCGGTGCGGCGGCTGCGCGTGGAGGTCACCGATGCGAGCGACGAGCTGCCGCACAAACGCCGGCCGGGTGAGATGGCCTCGTCTGGAAGGGGTCTGGTGCTGATGGAAGTGCTGGCCGACGCGTGGGGAGTGGACCCGAGGGGCGAGGGCAAGTCGATCTGGTTCGAGCTCTACGAGCCGGCGGGCGGCGCCCCGGACGGGCCCGCATCGGGGGTCCCGGTGGCGTAGCGGGCACGCAGCTCGCCGAGGACGCCGAACGCCGCGGCGGTGACCGGCACCGCCAGCAGCATCCCGAGAATCCCGGCGAGGCTCGCCCCGGCGGTGATCGCCAGCATCACCACCGCCGGATGCATCTGGACCGTACGGCTCTGGATCATCGGCTGGAGCACATGGCCTTCGAGGAGCTGCACGGCGACGACCACGCCGAGCACCCAGAGCGCGATCGCGAAACCGCGGTCGGCGAGGGCGACCAGGATGGCGACCGCGCCGGAGATGAAAGCCCCCAGGTACGGGATGTAGGCGCCGACGAAGACGAGCGCGCCGAGCCCGGCCGCCCCCGGCACCCGAAGGATCAGCAGGCCGACCGTGATGCACAGCGCGTCGATCAGCGCGATGAAGGTCGTCCCGCGCATGAACCCCTCGACAGCGCCGAATGCGCGGCGCGCCATCGCCTCCACGGTGTCGCCGGTGGAGCCGGGCGCGAGGGAGCGCAGGGTGCCTACCGCGCGGTCGGAGTCGCGCAGGAAGAAGAAGACGAGCAGCAGTGCCAGCACGGCGATGGCGATCACCTCGCCGACCACGCTCAGCCCGGTGATCACCCCGGAGGCGGCGGTACCACCGAACTTGCCGAGCAGCTCCCTGGCGTTGGTCGCCACATCGTCCAGCGAGGTGCCCGCGGCCCCGAAGTGCTCTGCGAGGTCCTGCGCGGCCTGCTTGAGCGAGGCGATGATCTGGTCGCCGGTCTCGATCAGGGCGTTGACGACGATGTAGACCGCGCCGCCGACCACGGCGAGCACGGCGGCGCAGGTGAGCCCGGCGGCGAGGGAACGCTGCACCTTCATCCGGAGAAGCCGCCGGTACAACGGCCCGAGAAGCGCCGTGCCCAGCAGTGCCAGCAGCACGGGGGTGACCACCGTCTTGAGAGTGATGATCAGCCACACACCGACCGCTGCGACCCCGATCACCAGCAGAGCGACCACGCACCAGGCCGCGAGCCGCCGCACGGGCTCGGGCAGTGCGCGCTGGACGGGTGAGGTCTGCACGAGCCCACCCGATCACGGGCGACGCCCCTCGGCCCGCCGGAGCGGGCCAGGGGGGTGACGATCCGTCAGCCCTCGGTGGGCCCGCCCTCCTGCATGCCGTGCACGGCGGGAATGGTGCCGAGCCGCCCCTTCTGGAAGTCGTCGAAGGCCTGCTGGAGTTCGGCACGCGTGTTCATCACGAACGGACCGTAGTGCGCCATCGGTTCGCGGATGGGCCGGCCGCCCAGCAGCACGATCTCCAGGTCGCCGGTGTGCGAGCCGTTCTGGGTGTCGTCGGCCCACACCGTGAGCGCGCCGCCGCCGCCGAACACCGCGGTCTGGCCCATGTGGACCGGCCGCCGCTCGTCACCGACCGCGCCGCGCCCGGCCAGGACGTACGCCAGGCCGTTGAAGTCGTCGCGCCACGGCAGCCGGATCTGCGCGCCGGGCCGCAGCGTCGCGTGGATCATCGTGATCGGGGTGTGCGTGATGCCGGGGCCCTCGTGCCCCTCCAGCTCACCGGCGATGACCCGCAGCAGCGCGCCGCCGTCGGGCGAGGTCAACAGCTGCACCTGACCACCGCGAATGTCCTGGTAGCGGGGATCCATCATCTTGTCGCTCGCGGGCAGGTTCACCCACAGCTGGAGTCCGTGGAACAGACCGCCGGACACGACGAGCTGCTCGGGCGGCGCCTCGATGTGCAGCAGCCCGGACCCCGCGGTCATCCACTGGGTGTCACCGTTCTCGATGGTCCCGCCCCCGCCGTTGCTGTCCTGGTGGACGAAGGTGCCGTCGATCAGATACGTGACCGTCTCGAAGCCGCGGTGCGGGTGCCAGGGTGTGCCCTTGGGCTCGCCCGGCGCGTAATCCACCTCGCCCATCTGGTCCATCATGATGAACGGGTCGAGGTACTTGTAGTTGATCCCGGCGAACGCGCGGCGCACCGGGAAGCCCTCCCCCTCGAAACCGCTGGGCGCCGTCGTCACGGCGAGCACGGGCCGTGAGACGGCATCGGTGGGTGCGGCGATCCGCGGCAGGGTGAGCGGGTTCTCGACAGTCACTGCAGGCATGGCGTGGCCTCCTTGTACAACCAGTTTAGTTGAAGACTGAACTTCTTGCCATCGCAACGCCGCTCACCCGGGAGGCATTCCCCCTCGGGCCCCGTCCCGGAATGTCATGTGCCACCCCTGGCCGGTTTCCTGCTCGTGCTGCTGCGGGAAGCCGCGCCCGGGGAGCAGGAGTGGGGTCACCCGGCATGAGCGGTCCCGCGACGCGAGGGCCTGCGACACCGGCCGGCGGGCTCCACACCGCGGTCGCGGTCACGGCCGCGACGGCGAGCTTGCCGGTGAACGACCACGCGGACAGCGTGGGGGCCTGCCGGCCCACCGAGGCCCGCTCGAGCCGGTGGGTGAACACGAGCATGCGGGCGATCAGCCCCGCTCGACGACAATGACGAGCGCGAGCCCGGCAGCGCCGGGGCGGACGAGGACCGACCCGATCAACCGGCACGCGCGCAACGCCGCCGCATCGAGCATGACCCGGCGCCGGCCGAAACGCGCGACGAGCCGGGGCGTCGGCCGTGAGTCGGTCAGGCCTCCGGCACCGCGAGGGCGGGACCGTACTGCCACGGCGCGAACGCGAGGCGGCCGAGCAGGAGGACGGCGAGCAGCGGCGAGGTCGCCATGATCATGCCGTTGACGAGGACCGTGCGGAAGAACCGCGGACGCCGGGCCGCCCGCAGCTGCCCGAACCGCCGCCCCGAGGGCCACCGCGTCCGGCCCGGCGGCAACGGCGTCACGCCCCCGGACAGGGCCTAGCCGTACATCCGCCGCATCGCGAAGTCGACCATCTGCTCCACGGCCTTCGCGTCGAAGACCATGCGGTGATCGCCCTCCATGTCGAGCACGAACCCGTACCCCGTCGGCAGGAGGTCGATGACCTCGGCGCCCGTGATGACGAAGTACTTCGATTCCTTGCCCGCGTACCGGCGCAGTTCCTTGAGGGTGGTGAACATGGGGATGACCGGCTGCTGGGTGTTGTGCAGCGCCAGGAAGCCCGGGTTGTCGCCGCGCGGGCAGTAGACCTTCGACGTGGCGAAGATCTGCTGGAAGTCCTCGGCCGACAGCGACGCCGTCGTGAAGGCCCGCACGGCGTCGGCCAGCGACGGTGGCGACGGCTCGGGGTACAGCGGCTGCTCTCCGTAGGAGGGCTGCTGCGGCACGTATTGCTGCTGCTGTGCGCCCGGGGTCTGGTCGTAGCCGTACATGCCCGCAAGAGTAACGAGTCACAGTTGCCCCGATAGGGGTTGCATCTTATTACCGACGGGTAGCATCATCGTAGCTACTTACTGGTACGTGGACGATCAGTCCATCTTCCGATCCTTACGGAGCCGTCGCCATGGGGCACTACAAGTCGAATCTCCGCGACATCGAGTTCAACCTCTTCGAGGTCCTCGGGCGCGACAAGCTGTACGGCACCGGCCCGTTCGCGGAGATGGACGTCGACACCGCCAAGTCGATCCTCGAAGAGATCGCCCGCCTCGCGGAGAACGAGCTGGCCGACTCCTTCGCGGACGCCGACCGCAACCCCCCGGTCTTCGACCCCGCCACCAACACCGCGCCCGTCCCCGAGTCCTTCAAGAAGAGCTACAAGGCCTTCATGGACTCCGAGTACTGGCGCCTGGGTCTGCCCGAGGAGATCGGCGGCACCACCTCGCCGCGCTCCCTGATCTGGTCCTACGCGGAGCTGCTGCTCGGCTCGAACCCGGCCATATGGATGTACTCCTCCGGCCCTGCCTTCGCCGGCATCCTCTTCGAGGAGGGCAACGAGGCGCAGAAGAAGGTCGCCGAGATCGCGGTCGAGAAGCGCTGGGGCTCCACCATGGTCCTCACCGAGCCGGACGCCGGCTCGGACGTGGGCGCCGGCCGCACCAAGGCGGTCGAGCAGGAGGACGGCTCCTGGCACATCGAGGGCGTCAAGCGCTTCATCACCTCCGGTGAGCACGACATGGAGGAGAACATCCTCCACTACGTGCTGGCCCGCCCCGAGGGCCACGGCCCCGGCACCAAGGGCCTGTCGCTCTTCCTCGTCCCGAAGTTCCACTTCGACTGGGAGACGGGCGAGCTGGGCGAGCGCAACGGCGTGTACGCGACGAACGTCGAGCACAAGATGGGCCTCAAGGCGTCCAACACGTGCGAGATCACGTTCGGCGACCAGCACCCCGCCAAGGGCTGGCTGATCGGCGACAAGCACGACGGCATCCGCCAGATGTTCATGATCATCGAGTTCGCCCGGATGATGGTCGGCACGAAGGCCATCGCCACCCTCTCCACCGGTTACCTCAACGCGCTGGAGTACGCCAAGGAGCGCGTCCAGGGCCCCGACCTGAAGAACTTCGCGGACAAGACCGCGCCCAAGGTCACCATCACGCACCACCCCGACGTGCGCCGCTCCCTGATGACGCAGAAGGCGTACGCCGAGGGCATGCGCGCCCTCGTGCTCTACACCGCGTCCATCCAGGACGAGATCGCCGTCAAGGAGACCGCGGGCGAGGACGCCAAGGCCCTCGTCGCCCTGAACGACCTGCTGCTGCCGATCGTCAAGGGCTACGGCTCCGAGAAGTCCTACGAACAGCTGGCCCAGTCCCTGCAGACCTTCGGCGGCTCCGGCTACCTGCAGGAGTACCCGGTCGAGCAGTACATCCGCGACGCCAAGATCGACACCCTCTACGAGGGCACCACGGCCATCCAGGGCCAGGACTACTTCTTCCGGAAGATTGTCCGTGACCAGGGCCAGTCGCTGAACGCCCTCTCCGAGGAGATCAAGAAGTTCCTCGCGGTCGGCACCGGCGGCGAGGAGCTCGCCGCCGCCCGCGACGCACTCGCGAAGGCCGCCGTCGACCTCGAGGCGATCGTCGGCACCATGACCAACGACCTCATCGCCACCGGCGAGGACGTCAGGAACATCTACAAGGTCGGCCTCAACACCACCCGCCTGCTGATGGCCTCCGGTGACGTCGTCGTCGCCTACCTGCTGCTCCGCGGTGCCGCCGTCGCCGCCGAGAAGCTCGGGACCGCGTCCGCCAAGGACGTGCCGTTCTACCAGGGCAAGATCGCGGCCGCGAAGTTCTTCGCCGCCAACATCCTGCCGGGCGTCTCCGTCGAGCGGGCGCTCGCCGAGTCCGTCGACGCCTCGCTGATGGACCTGGACGAGGCCGCGTTCTAGGCTCTCCCTCGCAGACAGGCAACAGGGCCGCCGCCCGATCCCGGGCGGCGGCCCTGTTGTGCCGACCGCATGCGGGAGCCCGGCAGGCCGCCGACCTGGAGTGCCGTACAACGGCAACCGGCTCGCGTACGCCCCTCGTTAAGGTGACCCCATGAGCAGCAGGACACCCGCCAACCCGTCGCCCACCACCTCCCCCTTCGACCGCGGCCACACCGACGACCTGATGGCCTTCCTCGCGGCCGCGCCCTCGCCGTACCACGCGGTGGCCGAGGCTGCCGAGCGGCTGGAGAAGGCAGGCTTCCGCCAACTGCTGGAGACGGACGCCTGGGACGGCACGGCCGGCGGCCGCTATGTGCTCCGCGGGGGCGCGCTCATCGCCTGGTACGTGCCGGAGGGCGCCACGGCGCACACCCCGTTCCGTATCGTCGGCGCCCACACCGACTCCCCGAACCTGCGGGTCAAGCCGCTGCCCGACACCGGTTCCCACGGCTGGCGCCAGATCGCCGTCGAGGTCTACGGCGGAACGCTGCTCAACACCTGGCTCGACCGCGACCTCGGCCTGGCAGGCCGGCTCACTCTCCGCGACGGCTCGCACCGGCTCGTCAACATCGACCGCCCGCTGCTGCGCGTCCCCCAGCTCGCGATCCACCTCGACCGGCAGGTCAACGACGGCCTCAAGCTGGACCGCCAGCGGCACATGCAGCCGCTCTGGGGACTCGGCGACGTCGAGGAGGGCGACCTCATCCGCTTCCTGGAGGAGGAGTCCGGCATCGGCGAGGGCGAGGTCACCGGCTGGGACCTGATGGTCCACTCCATCGAGCCGCCCGCCTACCTCGGCCGCGACCGCGAACTGGTCGCCGGCCCACGCATGGACAACCTCCTGTCCGTGCACGCCGGCACGGCCGCCCTCGCCGCCGTCGCCGCCCACCCCGAACTGCCGTACATCCCCGTGCTCGCCGCCTTCGACCACGAGGAGAACGGCTCCCAGTCCGACACCGGCGCGGACGGCCCGCTGCTCGGATCGGTCCTGGAACGTTCGGTGTTCGCACGCGGCGGCACACTGGAGGACCGGGCCCGCGCCTTCGCCGGCACCGTCTGCCTCTCCTCCGACACCGGCCACGCCGTGCACCCCAACTACGGCGAGCGGCACGACCCCACGCACCACCCCCGCGCCAACGGCGGCCCGATCCTCAAGGTCAACGTCAACCAGCGGTACGCCACGGACGGCAGCGGCCGCGCCGTGTTCGCCGCGGCGTGCGAGAAGGCCGGCGTCCCGTGGCAGACGTTCGTCTCGAACAACGCCATGCCGTGCGGCACCACCATCGGCCCCATCACGGCCGCCCGGCACGGCATTCACACGGTCGACATCGGCGTCGCGATCCTGTCCATGCACAGCGCCCGCGAACTGTGCGGCGCCGACGACCCGTATCTGCTGGCGAACGCGCTGGTTGCGTTCCTGCAGGGCTGACCGCAAGGACGCAGGGAGAGCCGAAGGACCGGGGCCCGCTGCAAGCGGGCACCGGTCCTTCCCCGCTACGCCTCGTCCATCCCCGCCAGGACGAGCGGCAGCCGCGCCGCCCCGTCCCGGGTGACCCGGACCGGAACGCCCCAGTCCTGCTGGTGCACATGGCACGCCGGGTACTCGTTGGCCGGATCGTCGTCGCAGGACGCCGCCATCGCCGACACGTGCAGCACGCCTTCACCCACCGCCGGATCGATCTCCAGCTCCCGGGACAGATCCGTACCCGCGCCGTCCCCGGAACGCAGCAGCTCCGCAGGAGTGGCGGAGACCAGCAGCCGGGTGGACGGCCCGTAGCGGGTGTCCAGCTTCTGACCGGCCGGGGCCTGGAACACCACGTCGAGGCGGAGCGCACCCGGGGCGACATCCGTGGCGGCACGCTGCGTACGGTGCGCCACCGCCTCCACGCGCACCGCCTCCTCCGGCAGCCGCAGACGCGTCAGACGGTGCCTCGCCGACTCCACGACCACGATGTCGTCACCGGCCAGCACCGCCCCGCTCGGCTCCCTCAGATCCGTTGCCAGGGTGGTCACTTCACCGTTCGAAGGGTCGAAGCGGCGCAGCGCGTGGTTGTACGTGTCGCTCACGGCCACCGAACCGTCGGGCAGCGCGGTCACGCCCAGCGGGTGCTGCAGCAGCGCCTGCCCGGCCTCCCCGTCGCGGTGCCCGAAGTCGAACAGACCGGTGCCGACAGCGGTGTGGACGACCAGGTCACGGTCGATCCAGCGCAGCGCGGACGTCTCCGAGTCGGCGATCCACAGCCGGTCATCGGTCGCGGCGAGCCCCGACGGCTGGGCGAACCACGCCTCCGCGGCCGGCCCGTCGACCAGGCCCTCGTTCGTCGTCCCGGCCGCGACCTGCACGGTCCCCTGCTCGGGGTCGTACGTCCACAGCTGGTGCACCCCGGCCATCGCGATCCACAGCTTGCCGCCCCACCAGGCCACGTCCCAGGGGGAGGACAGCGAGACCTCCAGCGCGGGCCCGGCCGTGGCCGACCCCTGCCACCACTGCGTCCCGGTCCCGGCGAGCAGCTCGATCGCGCCGGTCGCGGGGTCGTAGGCCCTGATCGCGTGGTTCACGGTGTCGGCGACGGCGACGCGGCCGTCGGGCAGCAGCGCGAGTCCCTGCGGCTCGTTGAACTCACCGTCCCCGATCCGCCGCACGACGCTCTCCCCGTCCGGCTCCAGCTCCACCAGCTGATTCCGCGTGGAGTCGGAGACGAGGAAGTTCCCGGAGGGCAGCGTGAGCGCCTTGCCGGGGAAACGCAGATCGGTGGCCTCGGGCTCGGGCGCGACATACGGCCCGTCCCCGCGCCGCAGCGTCCCCTTGGCCGCGTGCTCGGCCTCCAGTTCCTCGACGAGCTTCTCGATGGCGTGCGCATGCCCCTCGCCCGCGTGCTGGGCGACGACATAGCCCTCGGGGTCGATCACGACCAGCGTGGGCCATGCCCGCACGGCGTACTGCTTCCAGGTGGCGAGCTCGGGGTCGTCGAGGACGGGGTGGTGCACCTGGTAGCGCTCGACGGCGTCGACGACGGCCTGATGCTCGGCCTCGTGGACGAACTTCGGCGAGTGCACCCCGATGATCACGACGGTGTCGCGGTGCTTCTCCTCCAGTTCGCGGAGCTCGTCGAGGACGTGCAGGCAGTTGATGCAGCAGAAGGTCCAGAAATCAAGAATGACAATGCGCCCTCGCAGGTCGGCGAGGGTGTACTGCCTGTCACCCGTGTTCAGCCAGCCGCCCTTGCCGATCAGCTCGGGGGCGCGGACACGGGCACGGCGGGGCGCAGGGGTGGGCGCCGGGGCTGCATCGTTCATCCTTCAAGGGTGCCATCCCAGAAGGCCGGCTCCGGCAGGGGTCGGTCCAGGTACAGCGCCGCCAGGCGGGGGGCCGGCTCCGCGTCGTCGTGGCATCCGACGTCCCGGCCCGGGGCCGGCTCCGGTCAGTCGTTCGTGACGGCGTCCTCGGGCAGTTCCTCGCCGGTCGCGGCCAGGTGGATCTTGGTGGTCGGCCCGACACGTGACCGTCCGAGCAGGGCGGCCCTGGGCGGGCCCGCCGTCTCAGGCGGAGGCCCCCCGCTCGGCCCAGACCGATGCCTTTCGCCGTCCCGCCCGTTCTCGCTCCTTCGGGCGACCGGTGCAGCAATCGGCGCAATCGAACGCGCAGGTCACGCGGGGCTGGGGCTGTCGTGGGAGGTGACCATGCCGTCGGAGGCGGCGCCGGAAACCGGGCTTTTCGCTCTCGACGTTGCTGCATTCAAGGAGAACCATGCGTACTGATTCCCCTGATGGCACGGTGGGAACGATTCGGCCGACGGCCACCCGGGAGCTTGCCCGATTCGCACCGACAGCCACCACCTGCGTGCTCCCGCAGCCCCCGGACGACAAGGAGAAGTACTCCTACGTCAGACGCCGCCTCTGGGTGCTCACGGCCGCTTCGCTCATCAGCATGGGGTGCCTCGCCTTCAGTCAGTTCAGGCTGATCGAGTCATCACCGTGGCTGATCCCCTTGCTGCCGTGCCTGATCTTCACCGTCCTGTACTACCTCACCTCCCTGCTGGTGAACGCCTTCACCGCCGACTTCGACCTGAGGTCGCACCGCCAACTCGTGCAGGACTGGCAGCCGCAGACGTACCCGACGGTCGCGGTCTTCCTGCCGGTGTGCGGCGAGCCCATCGACGTGCTGGAGAACACCTGGACCCATGTGCGACGGCTCGCCGACCGCTATCCCGGCATGGCCACGCCGTATGTCCTCGACGACTCCGACAACCCACAGCTCGCCGCCATGGCCGAGGGCTTCGGCTTCGTCTACGGAAGCCGGCCCAACCGCGGCTGGTACAAGAAGGCCGGCAACCTCCACTACGGGCTGAGCATTTCCGACGAGGAGTACATCCTCATCCTCGACGCCGACTTCGCTCCCCGCGCGGATCTGCTGGACGAACTGTTGCCGTACATGGAGCGTGACCCGAAGGCCGGCATTGTCCAGTCGCCGCAGCATTTCCGCGTGCTCGACGGACAGAGCTGGATCGAGCGCGGGGCGGGCTCGGTGCAGGAGCTGTTCTACCGGGCGATCCAGGTTTCCCGGCAGAACCGGGACGGCGCCATCTGCGTGGGCAGCTGCGCCGTGTACCGGCGCGCCGCGCTCGACTCCAACGGCGGCACCACCCTGATCGAGCACTCGGAGGACGTACACACGGGCTTCGACCTACGCCGTCTGGGCTGGGACCTGCGCTACGTACCGATCCCTCTCGCCACCGGCAACTGCCCCGACAACGTGGGTGCGTTCTACCACCAGCAGTACCGCTGGTGCTTGGGCTCCATGAGCCTGCTGGGAAGCAAGAAGTTCTGGGACACGAAGCTCAGGCTCACCACCCGCCTCTGCTACGTTTCCGGCTTTCTCTACTACATCCATACGGCGCTCTTCATCTTCCTGGCCCCGCTCATCCCGATCATTCTTCTGGTGGCCATGCCCGAAAAGCTCAAGATCGAGTACGTGCTGCTGGTACTTCCCAGCGTGATCTATACGACCGTGATCTTCCCGTGGTGGCACAAGTGCCCTTACCGGCTGGAAGCGTGGGCCGTCCGCATGATGTACGGCTGGGCGCATGTCTTCGCGATCTGGGACATCGTGCGCGGCAGGCGTCAGGCCTGGCGGCCGACCGGCTCGGCGACCGCACGGCGGAACGGGAACAGACGTCTCTTGATCGGCGTGTGGGTCTGGAGTGGGGGTACGGCTCTGATCTGGGTGGGCACCGCGCTCTGGCGGACCTTCACCATGTACCCGCTGAATTTTGCGCTGGTGCTGTTCTGCGGGTTGTTCTACGCCGTGATCGTGGGCCGAATCCTCGTACCGCCCCGACGTACCACGTCAGAACAGGTCCCTGCCGTGACGCGAAAGGCTTTCATCGAGCCCGCGGAGAGTCCCGGGAGACTGTGAGGTGCGCCGACCGGGGCCGAACCAGCCTCGGCCGGCGTGACATTTCCGGCCCGGGCCGACCGAAGTCGTGTCGGCCCGGACTGCTGTGCTCAACCGACTGCTGCGCTGCTCGCCGATACGGACCGCCGGCGGGTCGAGAACCGCGGCTGGACGAGCATGCAACAGGAGGTCGGCCGGTCCAGGCTCACAGAGCCTCGACCGGCCGACCGGATGACGACCTGGGGGCGAGTGCTATGTGAGGTCGACCTGGAGCACTCGGTCCGCGCCCGTACCCGCCTTGTCGGTGGTGATCCACAGGGCGTTCTTGCCCGGGACCTTCACGACATCCCTCAGCCGACCGTAGCCCCTCGTGAAGTACGCGACCGGGGTGCCGGTGGTGGCTCCGTCGACCGGGACCCGCCACAGTCGCCGGCCCTTCAACGAGGCGATGTACAACGCGCCGTCGGTGTAAACAAGTCCGCTCGGCACGCCTTCGGAGGGGTGCCACTGTCGCGCGGGGTCGACCAGGCCGGTGGTGGCGCACTTGCCCTCGCAGATGGGCCAGCCGTAGTTCTTGCCGGGCTCGACAAGGTTCAGCTCGTCCCAGGTGTTCTCGCCGATCTCGGTCTCCCACAGCCGGCCCTGCGCGTCCCAGGTGAGGCCCTCCGGGTTGCGATGGCCGTAGGAGTAGACGAGGGTTCCGAAGGGGTTGCCCGGAGCGGGTTTGCCGTCGGTCGTCAGCCGAAGGATCTTGCCGCTGAGGGACTGCTTGTCCTGCGCCTCGCCGGGTATCCCCGCGTCGCCGGTGGCGGCGTAAAGGTAGCCGTCGGGGCCGAACTTGATGCGTCCGCCGTTGTGCAGACCTCTCTTGATGCCGGTGACGAGCGTCTTGTAGCCGGTGAGGGTGGACCCGTCGTAGGTCATCCGGGCGATCCGGTTGCCCTCCTTGGCCCCGTGGTAGAGGTAAATGTGGTGGTCCTGGCTCCAGTTGGGCGACACGGCGATCCCGAGCAGGGCTTCCCCGCTGTTGGGACTCGCGATCAGCGGCGCAACGGCGACCTTGGTCCTGGTGCCGGTCTGGCTGACCTTGAAGATCTCCCACGAGTCCCGTTCATTGATCAGCGCAGAGCCGTCCGGCAGCCACGTCGTGCCCCAGGGGATGGTCCATCCGGACGAGATGCTCTTGATGCCGGACGGGACCTTGGCGGCTGAGGTGACGGCCGGCGGCGGCGCGGCATTGCCGGTACCGGCCAGCGGCAGCAGCAGCCCGGCGGTCACCGCCGCGGCGGCTGACGCGGTGACCCGGGCGCGGGCTATGACTTTTCTGCGGGGCTTGGCGATGTACACGCGTGCATCCTCCTGCGGGAGTTGGTGACGTTCGGTGGGGGAAGGTCGGTGGGGCAGCGCGGGCCACTCATGTCGAGGCTGCGGAGCATGAGCAGCGGAGGGCACGGGCGGCTGTGCTCAGCCTCTGATCCGATCCCGGAGCCAGACGCCGTACGGTTTGAGAACGTCGGCGCCCGCGAATGTGCCGGCGCTGCAGGCGCCCTTCTTGAAGACCGCTAGATCCTGCTCGTTGTCGGAGATGCTCCAAGCCGTCCAGCTGATCTGCTTCTTCGCCATCACGTCGGCGAATTTCTGCGCCATGGGGAAGTCGTTCTGCCAACCCGTGTACGAAGTGGCACCCCACTCCGTGACGAAAATGGGGAGCTTGGCGGAGGCGATTTCCAGGCGTTTCCGGTATGCGTCCCGATAGTGCTGCGCGTAGTAGTGGAAGGTGTACATGATGTTGGAGGCGCGTACCGGGTTGTCGACGACCTCCTGCTCGGTGGCGCCGTTGGCTTCGCCGAGCGTGGACCAGCCACGGGTGCCGACGAGGATCACGCTGTCCGGGTCCTCGGCGCGGATCACCGGAATGACCTGCTCCGAGTAGCTCCTGATCCGCTCCCAGGTCACTTTGTTGGGCTCGTTGGCGATCTCGTACATCACGTTGTTCCGGTGCTTGTGCCGTTGGGCGATCTCCTTGAAGAACTTCTTCGCGTTCTCGATGTCCACGTTCGGGTCGCCCGGGTTGATGAAGTGCCAGTCCACAATGACGTACATGCCACGGGCGCTGGCCTTCTCGATCAACTGGCTTGCCAGGTCGGTAAATTTCCTGGGATTCGCGTCGTACCCGCCCGCGCGGGCATACGTCGCGACACGCAGGACACTCACCTTCCAGTCGTAGGCCATCGCATCCAGGGCGCGGTCGGTCAGGCAGTGGGCGTACCACTGCGTGCCGTGTGTGCTCATCCCTCTGAGCTGGATGGGCGCGCCTGATTCGTCGCACAGTTTCGTGCCACAGACGCGGACCTTGCCATGAGCCTGGGCCGGGGTCTCGGCCCTGGCGGTTGCTCCGACAGCAACCCCGCCCATCGCAATCACACTGGTCAGACTGAACATCGCAGCCATGACCAGGGCGCATCGGACGGCCCAGCGTTTGCCGGAAGTCGGTGAACGCACCTCTGCCTCCAGTTTTCGTGAAATGGCACTGAAGCCAATATGACGAAATGACGAAAGCGTGGGCGACGCGGTATCAATGCATGCTCCGAGTGGTGGGTGAGATTCACCCTCCCGAGGCACCGTCAGTCAATGACCGGCCCGCGGTCCTGACAGCCGTGGTCCAGAAGCTGCCCGCGGTGCAGTTCGGGACAACAAGGCTCTGCCGTTTCCGCACCCGCAAGTAATTCCCCGGCGGAACAGCTCCGGCAGGACCGGAAGTCCCCGGACCAGGTCGGCCACCGCGCAGGCGTGCGACCGGCGCGGCACCTGATGCAGAGCCCGGGACACGATGCTCACCTTTTCGGGTAACGGCACTCCCCCTGTTGCCGCGCCCCCGCATGTATTGCCTGCCGGCAAGCTGCCCGGCCCTCCGTCGCCGGGTATACGGGCCGCATGAAATACCTCGTGCGGGACAAGATTTTCGCGATCGGCGACGATTACTGGATCGAGGACGAGCGGGGCCACCACGCCTTCCTTGTGGACGGGAAGGCGCTGCGGGTCCGGGACACCCTGGAGCTGAAGGATCCGAGTGGGTACGTCCTGATCACACTGCGGCAGAAGCTGCTCAGCCTGCGCGGCGCGATGACGATCGAGCGGGACGGCGGGACGCTCGCCACCATCCGGCGCAAGCGGCTGTCCCTGCTGCGCAACCACTACCGGGTGACGCTCGCCGACGGCACTGGACTGGACGTCAGCGGGCGGATCCTGGACCGCGAGTTCGCCGTCGAGTACGAGGGCGAACTGCTGGCGCACATCTCCCGCCGGTGGCTGACCCTCCGGGACACGTACGGCGTGGATGTCGTCCGCGAGGACGCCGACGCGGCGCTGTTGATCGCTGTCGCGGTGTGTGTGATCCGGATGTCGGAGCGGGAGCGTGAGGAGGACTGAGACGCGGGCTCAGTCGCGGAGGTGCGGCGTCGGCAGTCCCAGCCGGCGGTCCTTGAGGGCCGGGAAGAGTTCGCGGGTCGTCGTCACCGTCGCCGGGTCGAGGTCCACGGTGAGCACCTCCTCGTCGGGGCCCGCCTCGGCGAGGACCTCGCCCCAGGGGTTGACGACGATGCTGTGTCCGGCCTGCTCGACATCCGCATGGGTGCCCGCGGTGCCGCAGGCCAGGACGTACGCCTGGTTCTCGACGGCGCGAGCGCGGGCCAGCAGGGTCCAGTGTTCACGGCGGCGGGCGGGCCAGCCGGCCGGGACGACGAGGGCCTGGGCGCCCGCGTCGACCAGGCCGCGGAACATTTCGGGGAAGCGCAGGTCGTAGCAGGTGGCAAGGCCGAGGGTGAGGGGTCCGGGGACGTCGACGGTCACCAGTTCCTCGCCGGCGCCCATCATCACCGCTTCGCCCTTGTCGAAGCCGAAGCGGTGGATCTTGCGGTAGGTGGCGACGAGCTCCCCGGCGGGGGAGAGGACGAGTGCGGTGTTGTAGAGCGTCCCGTCGTCGGCCTTCTCGACGATCGATCCCGCGTGCAGCCAGACCCCGGCGTCGCTCGCGGCCTTGGCCATCGCTTCGCAGGTCGGCCCGTGCGGGGTCTCGGCCTCGGCCTCGAACTGCTGGTAGGCGAAGGCTCCGACGGGCCAGAGCTCGGGCAGGATCACCAGTTCGGCGTCCCGTTGTTCGCGTACGAGCGCGGCCACGCGCCGCCTTCGGGAAACGACCGATTCGTCCGGGTCTGCTGCGATCTGGATGAGAGAGGCGCGCACACTACCACCGTCCTGGCATTCGAGCCGTCAACACGGGCCTACGATCGTCACACGAAAGCACTGCCGGGGTGACGCTCGGCAGCGTAACTTAACTGCCGAGCCTCCCACGCAGCCCAGCAGTCAGCAGCCCAGCCCGCGTACCGCAGAACCGCCGAGGGGTCCCGTGACCGTCCATCCCAGCCTCCAGAACTACGCCGATGCCTGGACCCACGCGGTCGAATCGATAGCCGAACTGGTGCAGCCGCTCGTCGAGGGTGAGTGGAACCGCGCCACGCCGTGCCCGGGCTGGTCGGTGCGCGACATCGTCTCGCACGTCATCGGCATGGAGTGCGAGATGCTCGGCGACCCGCGCCCCATCCATTCCCTGCCGCGCGATCTGTACCACGTGCAGAGTGAGTTCGCCCGCTACATGGAGATGCAGGTAGATGTGCGTCGGCACCACACGGCGCCGGAGATGACCTCCGAACTCGAGTACACGATGATCCGCCGCGCTCGTCAGCTGCGCAACGAGACGCGGGGCCCGGACACGATGGTCCGCGCGCCGCTCGGCGCCGAGCAGACCCTGGAACTGGCCATGCGCATGCGCGCGTTCGACACCTGGGTGCACGAGCAGGATCTGCGCGTGACACTGGGCAGGCCGGGCAACCTCGACTCCCCCGGCGCCCTTGTCGCCCGGGACTGCCTGCTGGAGGCGCTGCCGAAGGTGGTGGCCAAGGACGCGGGCGCGCCCGCCAACTCGGCCGTGGTCTTCGATGTGAGCGGCCCGCTGGAGTTCCTGCGGACCGTGCGGGTGGACGCCGACGGACGCGGTTCCGTGGACGGTTCGCCGTCGCTGGGTCCGGTGGCGACGATCGCGACGGACTGGGAGACGTTCTACCGCCTGGCCTGCGGCCGGGTGCGTCCCGCCGCGGTGGCGGACCGCATCAAGGTGGACGGCGACGACGCGCTGGCCGCGGCCATCCTGCAGGTGTTCGCGGTCACGCCCTGACGCCTGGTCGGATCACGGACGCCGTGGGGCGGTGAGGCGGTGCCCTCACGGCGCCGCAGACACCTTCCCGGCCCGAGGCACGCCGCCGGGCCGCACCGGCGCTCACACCGGTACGTGCACGGTCTCCACCCTGCTCGCCACCAGCCGCTCCCGCTCGCGCCGCACCGTGCGCGCCCGCAGCCGCAGGATCTGGGTGACGCCGAGTGCCTGGAGCACGAACACGGACGAGAAGGCGACCCGGTAGTTGTCCCCGGTCGCGTCCAGCAGCACGCCCACCGCGAGCAATGTGGTCATCGAGGCGACGAACCCACCCATGTTGACGATTCCCGATGCCGTCCCCTGACGCTCCGGCGGGTTGGCCGGCCGGGCGAAGTCGAAGCCGATCATCGACGCGGGTCCGCAGGCGCCGAGCACCGCGCACAGGGTGATGAGCAGCCACATCGGCGCCTGATCGCCCGGGTACGTCATGGTGATCGCCCACAGCAGGGCGCTGGCGCCAATGGTGCCGAGCGCCAGGGGTGTGCGGGCTGCGTGGTGTCGGGCGATGATCTGCCCGTAAACGAGGCCGACGACCATGTTGGACGCCACCACCAGTGTCAGCAGGGCGCCCGCGGTTTCCCGGCTGAGCCCCTGCGCCTCGACAAGGAACGGCATCCCCCAGAGCAGCAGGAAGACCATGGCAGGGAACTGCGTGGTGAAGTGCACCCACATCCCGAGCCTGGTGCCGGGCTCTCGCCAGGACGCGGCGATCTGGCGGCGCACGTAGGCCGCCCCGGCGTGCCGCGCGGGCGGCGGCTCATGACCGTCGGGGTGGTCCTTGAGGAACAGCACGAGCAGGACGAGGACGACGAGCCCGGCGGCCGCGCTGCCGGCGAACGTGGCGGTCCAGCCGATGTCGTGGAGCATGCGGGCGACGACGAGCGTCGACACCAGATTGCCCGCCATGCCGAACAGGGCGGCGACCTGCGCGATGAGCGGCCCGCGGCGGGCCGGGAACCAGCGGCTGCCGAGCCTCAGCACGCTGATGAAGGTCATGGCGTCACCGCAGCCGAGCAGGGCCCGTGAGGCGAGCGCCGTGCCGTACGAGGGCGAGAGCGCGAACCCCAGCTGCCCGACGGTGAACAGGACCACGCCGATGGTCAGGACCTTCTTGGTGCCGAGCCGGTCGACCATCAGGCCGACCGGTATCTGCATCCCCGCGTAGACGAGCAGCTGGAGGATGGAGAACGTGGACAGGGCCGAGGCGTTGACGTCGAAGCGGTCGGCGGCGTCGAGTCCGGCGACGCCCAGGGACGTACGGAAGATGACGGCGACGAAGTAGACGGCGACGCCGATGCCCCAGACGGCGGCGGCACGGCGGCCGCCCGGGGGATCGCCGGGAATCCGGCACCCCAGGGATGCTGCGCTCACCGTGCCTCACCCCGGACCAGGACCTTGACCCGGCCCAGGTGCTGCCGTACACACTCGGCCGCGCCCTCCGCGTCGCCGGCCCGGATCTTCTCCAGGATCTCGGCGTGCTCGTCGTAGTTGCGCGTGACGCGGTCCGGCAGGGCCTGCATCATGGCGACGCCCATGCGCAACTGACGGTCGCGCAGCTGGTCGTAGAGCTTGGCGAGGATGTCGTTGCCCGCGTGGCGGACGATCTCCGCGTGGAAGCAGCGGTCGCTGACGGCGAAGGCGGCGAGGTCGCCGGCGTCGGCGTGCCGCTGCTGTTCGCCCAGGAGTTCCTCGAGGCGGGTGATGAGCGACGGGGGCGCGGGCACCGCCTTGCGCACCGCGAACTCCTCGACCAGCAGCCTGGTTTCGACGACGTCGGCGATCTCCTGGGCGGACACCGCGAGGACGAGGGCGCCCTTCTTCGGATAGAGCTTGATCAGCCCCTCGACCTCCAGCTTGAGCAGCGCCTCGCGCACGGGGGTGCGGGAGACGCCGACGGCGTCGGCCAGTTCGCCTTCGGTGAGGAGTGTTCCGCCTTCGTAGCGACGGTCGAGTACGGCCTGCTTGATGTGCGTGTAGACACGGTCGGCGGCGGGGGGCTGTTTCACGGACGCGGCAGGCATGCACACAGCTTAGATACAACACAGGCGCATCAGAAAGTTCGGTCCACATCGCGAAACACGTACATCCGTCGGTGCCCCTCGCACGTCTCCTTACCGAGCGGCACCCCACGCGTTCGCACTTCAGGGGCAATTCGCAACTTTCGCTTATCGGAGCATTCCACTTGAAAACACTCATCAAGGGCACGCGTCGGGCTGTCACCGTGACCCTCACCGCGGGCGCGGTCCTCGCGGGCGGCGCATTCGCCGGCCAGGCACAGGCGACCGCCGCGCCGCCGCCCCCCACGATCGTCGCCAAGGGCGGCTACGTGATGAACAACGGCACCGGGGCGAGCCTGTTCACGAAGGCCGCCGACACCCGGCGCTCCACCGGGTCCACCACCAAGATCATGACCGCGAAGGTGGTGCTCGCCCAGCCGAACCTCAACCTGGACGCCAAGGTCACGATCCAGATGGCCTACAGCGACTACATCGTCTCCAAGACCGCCTCGTCGGCCCGCCTGATCGTCGGCGACAAGGTCACGGTCCGCCAGCTGCTCTACGGCCTGATGCTGCCGTCCGGTTGCGACGCGGCCTACGCGCTCGCCGACAAGTTCGGCTCGGGGAGCACGCGCGCGGACCGTGTGAAGTCGTTCATCGGCAAGATGAACAAGGCCGCTACCGACCTCGGTCTGCGCAACACGCACTTCGACTCGTTCGACGGGATAGGGAATGGCTCGAACTACTCGACGCCACGCGACCTGACGAAGATTGCGGCCAGCGCGATGAAGAACTCCACGTTCCGCAGCATCGTGAAGACGAAGTCGTACACGGCCAAGACCGTCACGAAGACCGGCACCACGCGCACCATGGCGCCGTGGGCCAACACCAATAAGCTGCTCGGCTCCTACAGCGGCGCGATCGGGGTGAAGACGGGCTCGGGCCCCGAGGCCAAGTACTGCCTGGTCTTCGCCGCGACCCGCAACGGCAAGACGGTCATCGGCACGGTCCTGGCCTCCACGTCGGAGACCAACAGGACGACGGACGCCAAGAAGCTCATGGACTACGGCTTCAAGAAGTAGGCCCTGCGGACCTGGCGTCGACCAGTACGCGAACGCCCGGCCGGGAAGACCCGGCCGGGCGTTTCACGTGAAACCGGGCATCAGGCCCAGGTGATCAGCCGCTTCGGGTTCTCCAGGATCGCCGCGACATCGGCGAGCACCTTCGAGCCCAGTTCGCCGTCGACCAGGCGGTGGTCGAACGAGAGCGCCAGCGTGGTGACCTTGCGGGGCTTGACCTTGCCCTTGTGCACCCACGGCTGGAGCTTGATCGCACCGACCGCGAGGATCGCGGACTCACCGGGGTTGAGGATCGGCGTACCGGTGTCGACGCCGAAGACGCCGACGTTGGTGATGGTCACCGTGCCGCCCTGCATCGCCGCCGGGGTGGTCCTGCCCTCGCGGGCCGTGGCGACCAGGTCGCCCAGCGCCGCTGCCAGCTCGGGCAGGGTCTTGTCGTGCGCGTCCTTGATGTTCGGCACGATCAGACCGCGCGGGGTGGCCGCGGCGATGCCCAGATTGACGTAGTGCTTCTGGACGATCTCCTGGTTGGCCTCGTCCCAAGCGGCGTTGACCTCGGGGTTCCGCTTGATCGCGACCAGCAGGGCCTTGGCGATCAGCAGCAGCGGGTTGACCCGCAGCCCCGCCATGTCCTTGTCGGCCTTCAGCTCCTCGACCAGCTTCATCGTGCGCGTCACATCGAGCGTGATGAACTCGGTGACATGCGGCGCGGTGAAGGCGCTGCCGATCATCGCGGTCGCGGTCGCCTTCCGTACGCCCTTGATCGGGACACGGGTCTCACGGGCGAAGGCGTCGGCCGCGGCCGGCGCGGGAGCCGGGACCTCGGCCGCGGGCACGGCGACGGGCGCGGCAGCGGGCGCTGCCGCCGCGTGGACGTCCTCGCGGGTGATGACGCCGTCGGGGCCGGTCGGGACGACCGTCTCCAGGTCGATCCCCAGGTCCTTGGCGAGCTTGCGCACCGGGGGCTTGGCCAGCGGACGCTGGCGGGCGGGCGCGGCGGCCGCGCCGTGGCCGTTCATCTCGGCCTGGATCGCGGCCGCGGCGGCCTGTTCCGGCACAGCTCCGGCCGCGGTCTTGCGCGGGCGTCGCTTGGTGGAGGACTCGGCCACGCCATAGCCGACGAGGACGGGCTGGCGGCCCTTCGGCTTGTCCTCCGGCTCCGGCTGCGGCTCGGCAGCGGCGAGCGTGGGCTCGGTGGCGGCCGGCTGCGGCTCCTCGACGGTCTCCGAACCCGGCGCCACGTCGATCGTGATGATCGAGGTGCCGACGTCGACGGTGGTGCCCTCCTCGAAGCGCAGCTCGTGCACGACGCCGTCGTACGGGATCGGCAGCTCGACGGCCGCCTTCGCCGTCTCGACCTCGCACACGACCTGGCCGTCGGTGACGGTGTCGCCGGGCTGGACGTACCACTTGAGGATCTCGGCCTCGGTGAGCCCCTCGCCCACGTCGGGCATCTTGAACTCGCGGAAGCGCAGCGAAGTGTCTGCAGTCATGGTCACGGCACTCCTCAGTACGCGAGCGAGCGGTCGACGGCGTCCAGCACCCGGTCCAGACCCGGAAGGTACTCCTCCTCCAGGCGGGCCGGCGGGTACGGCGCGTGGAAGCCACCGACCCTCAGCACCGGGGCCTCCAGGTGGTAGAAGGACCGCTCGGTGATACGAGCGGCGATCTCCGCGCCGGAGCCGTAGAAGACCGGGGCCTCGTGGACCACGACCAGCCGGCGGGTCTTCTCGACCGACGTCTGGATCGTGTCGAAGTCGATCGGGGACATCGAGCGCAGGTCGACGACCTCCAGCGACTTGCCCTCCTCGGCAGCCGCGGCCGCGGCCTCGACGCAGACCTTCACCATCGGGCCGTAGGCGGCGAGGGTGAGGTCGGTGCCCTCGCGGGCGACACGGGCCTTGTGCAGCGGTCCGGGGATGGCCTCGGTGTCGACCTCGCCCTTGTCCCAGTAGCGCCGCTTCGGCTCGAAGAAGATCACCGGGTCGTCGCTCTGGATTGCCTGCTGCAGCATCCAGTAGGCGTCCGACGCGTTCGACGGGGAGACCACCTTGAGGCCCGCGACATGCGCGAAGAGCGCCTCGGGGGACTCGGAGTGGTGCTCGACCGCGCCGATGCCGCCGCCGTAGGGAATGCGGACGACGACGGGCATCTTGATCTTGCCCAGTGCCCGGGCGTGCATCTTGGCGAGCTGCGTGACGATCTGGTCGTACGCGGGGAAGACGAAACCGTCGAACTGGATCTCCACGACCGGGCGGTAGCCGCGCAGGGCCAGGCCGATCGCGGTGCCGACGATGCCGGACTCGGCGAGCGGCGTGTCGATGACACGGTCCTCGCCGAAGTCCTTCTGCAGCCCGTCGGTGATGCGGAAGACGCCGCCGAGTTTGCCGACGTCCTCACCCATGATGAGGACCTTGGGGTCGGTCTCGAGAGCCTTGCGCAGGGACTCGTTGAGCGCCTTCGCAAGAGGAAGCTTCTGCACGGCCATGGCTAGTTGCCCTCCTCGGCGAACGACGCCTGGTAGGCGGCGAACTGGGCCCGCTCCTCGTCGACGAGCGCGTGCCCGTCGGCGTACACATGGTCGAACATCGCCATGTCGTCGGGGTCGGGCATGGCCCGGACCGCCTCGCGCACCCGCTTGGCGAGCACGTCGCTCTCCTCGTCCAGCGAAGCGAAGAACGCCTCGGCCTCGCTCTTGTCGAGGACGGAGTTCTCCAGGTACGCCCGCAGCCGCAGGATCGGGTCCTTCGCCTCCCATGCCGCACGCTCGTCGTCGTGGCGGTACTTGGTCGGGTCGTCCGAGGTGGTGTGGGCGCCCATCCGGTAGGTGAACGCCTCGACCAGCGTCGGGCCCTCGCCTCGGCGGGCACGCTCCAGCGCGGAGCGGGTGACGGCCAGGCAGGCCAGCACGTCGTTGCCGTCGACGCGGACGCCGGGGAAACCGAAGCCCTGGGCACGCTGGTACAGCGGCACCCGGGTCTGCCGCTCCGTGGGCTCCGAGATCGCCCACTGGTTGTTCTGGCAGAAGAACACGACGGGCGCGTTGTAGACCGCGGAGAACGTGAAGGACTCGGCCACGTCGCCCTGGCTGGAGGCGCCGTCACCGAAGTACGCGATCACGGCCGAGTCGGCACCGTCCTTGGCCACGCCCATCGCGTAGCCGGTGGCGTGCAGCGTCTGCGAGCCGATGACGATCGTGTACAGGTGGAAGTTGTTGGTGTTCGGGTCCCAGCCACCGTGGTTCACGCCCCGGAACATGCCGAGCAGGTTCGTTGGGTCGACACCGCGGCACCAGGCGACGCCGTGCTCGCGGTACGTCGGGAAGACGTAGTCGTCGTCGCGCAGCGCCCGGCCCGAGCCGATCTGCGCGGCTTCCTGGCCCAGCAGCGAGGCCCACAGTCCGAGCTCGCCCTGGCGCTGCAGGGCGGTGGCCTCCGCGTCGAAGCGACGGGTGAGCACCATGTCCCGGTACAGACCGCGCAGCTCGTCGGGGGTCAGGTCGATCTCGTAGTCCGGGTGCTCGACGCGTTCGCCCTCGGGCGTCAGCAGCTGTACGAGCTGGGGCTCGGAACTCTGTGGCTTCTTAGCGGCGCTGGCGCGCTTACTGGCGCGTCGCGGTTTGCGCGCGGCAGCAGTGCTCTCCACGGTCACGTGCGTGCTCCTCCGTCGGTCCGGCCCCCGGGGTCCGCCGGTGTGGCCAGTGCGGCTCGCCCGAGTCCGGGCCGGTGCACGGGGTGTGTGCTACGCGGCCGGATCCGAGCGTGACAGGTGCCCCGGCGAACGTCCTGTCATAGGCACGTTACCCAGTGCGCAGCATTACTGCGAAACCCCATTTGACCTGCGATTTTGCTTGGATTTCCAAGTAAATCGAGAAAATGCGGGAACACCACTGGTCAGGGCCCTGCGGACCGCCGGAACACGGGCACGTTATCCCGCACACCCCGGACACGGGAAGAGCCGATGTGTGAGACTGCCGAAGTGAACGAAGAGGGAAAAATCACTGTATTTCTGCTCGACGACCATGAGGTCGTACGGCGCGGCGTTCATGAATTGCTCTCGGTGGAGCCCGATATCGAGGTCGTCGGAGAGGCCGGTACAGCGGCGGATGCCCTGGTCAGAATCCCTGCGACCAGCCCCGACGTGGCTGTTCTGGATGTCAGGCTGCCGGACGGGAGCGGCGTCGAGGTGTGCCGGGAAGTTCGTTCGCATAACGAGAACATCAAATGTCTGATGCTCACCTCGTTCGCCGACGACGAAGCGCTTTTCGACGCGATCATGGCCGGGGCCTCGGGCTATGTGCTCAAGGCGATCCGCGGCAACGAACTGCTCGGCGCGGTACGCGACGTCGCCGCGGGCAAATCACTGCTCGACCCCGTCGCGACGGCCCGCGTCCTGGAGCGGCTGCGCGACGGCGGCGGCAGGCCGGGCGGTGACGACCGGCTGGCGAACCTCACCGACCAGGAGCGCCGGATCCTGGATCTGATCGGCGAGGGGATGACCAACCGGGCCATCGGCGAGCAGCTGCATCTCGCCGAGAAGACCATCAAGAACTATGTGTCCAGCCTGCTCTCCAAGCTCGGCATGGAGCGGCGTTCCCAAGCCGCCGCATACGTGGCACGGAGGCAGGCGGAGCGCCGGCAGTACTGAGAACGGCGGACGCCCGGCCCCGCGTCAGCGCGGTGCACAGCCGGATCCGTCACCCGTTCGGGCCAACCCGGGCGGGGCCCTTGTCCGGGACCTAGGACCCCACCCGGATGGGGTCCGGCGGCCCTTATGCCGGCGCGTTCGGTGACGGAGAGTGGAGACATGTCCACCGAGGAACGCCGTGCCATCGAGCTGCTCACCCGTGTCTCCTTCGGGCGGCTGGCCACCAGCATGCGAGCGATGCCCTTCGTGGCACCCGCCCGTCACATCGTGGTCGACGGCCGCGTACTGCTGCGCCTGCACAGCGGTTTCGACTACCACCGCGCCTGCAACGGCAGCGTCGTGGCCTACGGCGCGGACAACCTGAACTCCGGCGCCGCCGCGCTGTGGTCCGTGCAGTTCACGGGCGTGGCCCGGATCGTGGAACCGACGGAGGAGCAGCTGGAACTGTTCGGCCCGCGGCCCCACCGCATCGACGCCCAGGACTTCGACCCGGTGTACATGCGCCTCGACCCCCGGTTCGTCACCGTGCACACCATCGACTATTTCGAAGAGCGACCTGCGCGACACGCTGAGTGATCTACCATCTGGCGGGTGCCGCGCTCATCTGCTACCGCTTCACCCCCTCTCGCCGCGCTGCTGCGCCGCTACGAGAGCCCGGGCGAACCGCTCTCCTGCCGGCCCGTCACCAAGGGCCTCCTCAACCGCGGCTACCGCCTGGCCACCACCCGCGGCGCGTACTTCCTCAAGCACCATCTGGACGGCGACCACGAAGCCATCTCCCGTCAGCACCGGGCCACCAGGCGTCTCCAGACGCTCGGGGTGCCCGTCGCCCCGCCCCTCCGGGCCGGCGACGGCGCCACGGTCGCCGTCATCGACGACCGCTGCTACGCCCTGCACCCGTGGATCGACGGCAGACACCGCGACGGCGCCCAGCTCAGCACGGCCCAGTCCCGGCGGCTCGGCTCTCTGCTGGGCCTCGTGCACACCGCGCTGGCCCAGGTGATGGACCGCTCGGCGGCCGGCCGGGGCACCGCCTACGAGAGCGCCGACCCGGCGGAGACGTTCGCGCTCATCGACGAACTGCTGGGCCTGTCCCGCGGCAGGAGTCCCCGGGACTCCTTCGACACCCTGGCCGAGCACCGGCTGCTCCAGCGGCGGGCGCTGCTCGCCAGGCATGCCGACCGCAGGCCGCCGCCCGGCGGCGGGGGCGGCTGGGTGCATGGTGACTTCCACCCGCTCAACCTGCTGTACCGGGGCGCCGAACCGGCCGCGATCGTCGACTGGGACCGGCTGGGCGTGCAGCCGCGCGCCGAGGAGGCGGTCCGGGCTGCGGCGATCTTCTTCGTGCAGCCCGCCGGCCAGCTGGATCTGCCGAAAGTACGGGCCTATGCGCAGGCGTACCGGTGTGCGGCGGGCGCGGACGCGGCGGAACTGGCGGCGGCGGTGCACCGGGTGTGGTGGGAACGGCTCAACGACTTCTGGATACTGCGCTGGCGCTATCAGCTGAACGACCGAAGGGCCGACCCGCAGTTTCCTGCGGCGTCGGCCCTGGCGGTCTGGTGGACGCGGGAGTACGAGGCGGTGTGCGCCGCGTTCACGGGGTGACGCGGGCGCCCGCTGCTACAGACCGCCGTCGGCGCCCTCGATGGTGCCGTTCCCGCCGTCGGCGCCGCCCGTGGGACCGCCGGTCTCGGTCGGCGGGTCCGTCGGCTCGGTCGGTTGCGTCGTCGGCGGGTCCGTCGGCTCGGTCGGTTGCGTCGTCGGCGGGTCCGTCGGCGTCGGCGACGTACTCGGCGTGAAGGACGGCGTGTACGACGGCGTGTACGACGGCTCCTGATTGCCGCCGGTCGTGTCGTCCGGCTCGTCCGTCTCCTGGGTCTCCTCGTCCGTCGGCGTCGGCGTCTCGTCCGGCGTCTCCGGCGTCTGGGAGGCGGGCGGGTTGTCCTTGCGCTCCCCGCCGGTGTCGTTCGCCTTGTTCAGCGCGAACGCGATACCGGCCACGACCGCGACGACGGCGAGCGCGGCCAGCAGCCACGCCTTGCCCCGGCCGCGTCTGCCTCCGCCGCCGTGGTGCGTGCCGTCGTAGCCGCCGTCGTGCGGGTTCCTCGGCGGGAGGAGCGGCCCCTGCGACGTCTCGCCGTGCACCGGGTGCACGGCGGTCGGCCCGGTCATTCCCATCGAGGGTGTCCCCGGGCCGTCGTAGAGCTGCACCGGACCCGTGTTCCAGGTGCCGGTGTGACTGCCCTGCTGCTGGAGCATCTGGAGCCCGTACTGGACGAGTCCGCGCATCTCCTCGGCGCTCTGGAACCGGTCGTCCGGGTCCTTCGCGAGGGAGCGCATCACCAGTCCGTCGAGCTCCGGCGGCACGACGTCGGAGACCTCGGACGGCGGGACGGGAATGTCCTGGACGTGCTGGTAGACCACGGAGAGCGGGGTCTCACCGGTGAACGGGGGCCGCAGGGCGAGCAGTTCGTAGAGCAGGCAGCCGGTGGCGTACAGGTCGGACCGGTGGTCGACGGCCTTGCCCAGCGCCTGTTCGGGGGAGAGGTACTGAGGGGTTCCCATGACCATGCCGGTCTGGGTCATCGTCGACTGGGCGCCGTGCAGGGCGCGTGCGATGCCGAAGTCCATCACCTTCACCGCACCGGAGTGGGTGATGATGACGTTGGCGGGTTTGATGTCGCGGTGGACGATGCCGTGCTGGTGCGAGTAAGCGAGCGCCTCCAGCACACCGGAGACGATGATCAACGCCTGCTCGGGCGGCGGTGCTTCGGCGTTGACCAGCAGGTCGCGGATCGTGCGGCCCTCGACGAGCTCCATCACGATGTAGGGGACGGTCTGGTTGCCGACGACGTCCTCACCGGAGTCGTAGACCGCCACGACGGCATGGTGGTTGAGGCCGGCGACCGACTGGGCCTCGCGGGTGAAGCGGGCCTTGGAGACCGGGTCCTCGGCGAGATCGGCGCGCAGCAGCTTGACGGCGACGGTACGGCCCAGCCGTACGTCCTCCGCCGCGAACACCTCCGCCATGCCGCCTCGTCCGAGACGGTGCGTCAGCCGGTAGCGGCCGTCACCGACCAGTCCGCCGATGCCGAAGGCGTCCGCCGACTCCGGCACTCCGCCGCCGCCTGCTTCGGATTCGGGTGCCATCAGTCCTCGCCGTCGTATCTGTCCGCGTGCGTGCTGTGCGTGCGGTTCGCCATGTCTCCGGGTCCTGTGCCACGTCACGCTACAGCCTTCACGCGGATGGCCGGTTTCGAAGGAGACCGGCCATCAAACCCGCAGCCCACGCGCCCAGGCAAATTTCATGCTGTTCCTGTAACGCTTCCGAGACGCTTCTTGTGCGTACGGTCACGGAACGGGCACCTGGCTTGACGTGTCGTTGCCCTGGGGCAGACTTGGCCCGTAAATCCGGATCAGCCGCGGCCACCGCGCGCGTAGGGGGAAGCACAGAATGAGCCAGGACGGCGCACAGGGCCGCTATGCGGGCGGTTCCGTAGCGGGCGGCCGGTACCAGCTTCGCGACCTGCTCGGCGAAGGTGGCATGGCGTCGGTGTATCTGGCGTACGACAGTGCGCTGGACCGGCAGGTGGCCATCAAGACGCTCCACACCGAGCTGGGCCGCGAGCAGTCGTTCCGTGAGCGCTTCCGCCGCGAGGCGCAGGCTGTCGCCAAGCTGTCGCACACCAACATCGTGTCGGTCTTCGACACCGGTGAGGACGAGCTGGACGGCTCGCTGATGCCGTACATCGTCATGGAGTACGTGGAGGGCCAGCCGCTCGGTTCGGCCCTGGCCACGGACATCCAGCAGTACGGCGCGATGCCCGCCGACAAGGCGCTGAAGGTCACGGCCGATGTGCTGGCCGCGCTGGAGACCAGCCATGAGATGGGCCTGGTCCACCGCGACATCAAGCCGGGCAACGTGATGATGACCAAGCGTGGCGTGGTCAAGGTCATGGACTTCGGTATCGCGCGCGCCATGCAGTCGGGCGTCACCTCGATGACGCAGACGGGCATGGTCGTCGGCACCCCTCAGTACCTCTCGCCCGAGCAGGCCCTGGGCCGCGGCGTGGACGCCCGCTCCGACCTGTACTCGGTCGGCATCATGCTCTTCCAGCTGCTGACCGGCCGGCTGCCCTTCGACGCGGACTCGCCTCTTGCCATCGCGTACGCGCATGTCCAGGAGGAGCCGGTCGCGCCGTCGACGATCAACCGCTCCGTCACTCCCGCGATGGACGCGCTGGTCGCCAGGGCGTTGAAGAAGAACCCGAACGAGCGGTTCCCGAGCGCGGCCGCGATGCGCGACGAGTGCGCCCGGGTCGCGGGCGCGGGCCAGACCGGCGCGCCCGTGATCATCAGCGGTGCACCGGCGAACAGCGGTTCGGGCGTCGGCTCGGCCGTCTTCCCACCGCTGGACCAGTCGACCCCCGCTCCGCAGAGCGTGCAGACGCCGTACCAGCCGGGTCCCTACGGCCCGCCCACCCCCTCGCCGACGCCCGCGCCCGCCCCGCACTACGGCTATCCGACCCCGGCCCCGGCGTACCAGACGCAGGGCCCTGCGGTCTCCACCCCGCCGCCGTACACGATGTCGCCTCACCAGGCGACCGCGCCCGCGACGGGCGGCAACGGCGGGGGCAAGCGGAACATGCCCGTGATCGTGGGCGCGATCGCGGTGGCGGTGCTCGCCATCGGCGGTCTGATCGCGGCGATCAACCTGAAGGGCGACGGGGACGACGAGGCCGGCGGCGACGACCCGACGACGAGCGAGTCGCAGCAGGAGGGCTACAAGGGCCCGGAGCGCAACAGGACGATCGAGAAGACGGAGTGCTCGGACGCGACCGAGAGCTCCAACGACCCGTCCAAGGTCGAGGCACCCGACTTCGTCTACAAGGACATCCTGTCGGTGAAGGAGTGCGCCCAGACGATGGGCTGGAAGATCGAGGTCAAGGAGAAGGCCAACGCCCAGTGGGGCGAGGACGTCGTGGTCTCGCAGTTCCCGCTGGCCGACTCGGAGATCTCCGAGGACAGCGCGGCGTTCACCCTCGAGGTGTCCACCGGCTATCCCGAGTAGGCCGTCCGAGGACGGCCCGACCGCCGACCGGCCCCGCACCATGTGCGGGGCCGTCCGTATGCCAGGGTCCCCACCTTCCCCCGAGATGCCGGAATTGCCCCGCCATGTGACGCTGAGTCCGTTACTCGCGTCTCGGTACGGGAGGGCCCCCGGTGATCCGACAGCTCCGCGCTCGGTGCGCGCTCGCCGTCGCCGTGTTCGCACTGGCGGCCGCGACCCTCGGCCCGGCCGCCTCCTTGGCGTACGCGGAGGGGTCCGGGTCCCCCACCCCCGCGGTCACCGCGAAGCCCAAGCCCTCACCCTCGACCTCCCTCGCGGGGCGCCAGGCCGGTGAGGGCCGCCCCCGGCCCGGCCGGCAGGTGCCCACGACGAGCCCGAGCCCCGCCCTCTCGGTCAATCCGACCCGCACCCCCAACTCCTCGGAACCTTCCGCGCCTTCCGCACGGCCGTCGCACCCCACCGGGCAGCCCCCGTCCCGTACGGCGTCCGACCCGGCACCACATCCTCGGACGGGCGAGGCGCATGACGAAGACCCCCTTACGGATGACGAGGCACTCCGGGAGGACGGCAACGCCGCGTCCGACGGAGCGCTGCCTCCCTGGGAGCGCTCGTCCGCACCCGCAGCGGCCCGTGACCAGACACCTCACTCCGTGCCCGCGCCGGTGGCCGAGCAGATCTCCCCGCTGTCGCTGGGGGTCGGCCTCGCCCTCATGGGGCTCGGCATCGGCTTCCTGGGCGTGCGGCTGCGCGGCCGCTGACGCTCGCCTCCTCCTCAAGACGGACGCGCCAGGTCCCCCCGCCGACGGTTGTACCGAGGGGCATACCCGGTATACATACTGAGTATGTCCATCCGCCACGGGCTTCTCGCCCTCCTTGAGCACGGCCCGCGCTACGGCTCCCAGCTGCGCTCGGAGTTCGAATCGCGTACCGGTGCCACCTGGCCGCTCAACGTCGGCCAGGTGTACACCACCCTCAACCGCCTGGAACGCGACGGCATGGTCGCCCAGGACGGCGAGGACGAAGCGGGCCACGCGCTCTACGTCATCACCGAGCGCGGGCACACCGAGCTCAAAAGCTGGTTCGAGACGCCGGTGGACCGCAGCAGCCCGCCCCGCGACGAGCTGGCCATCAAGCTCGCGATGGCGGTCGGGGCGCCCGGGGTGGACATCCGCGCCGTCATCCAGTCCCAGCGCCACCACACGGTGAAGGCGATGCAGGACTACACCCGGCTCAAGGCGCAGGCACTGGCCGCGATCGAGAGCGGGGGCTCGCAGGAGCGGGACGACATCGCCTGGCTGCTCGTCCTGGAGCAACTGATCTTCCAGACCGAGTCCGAGGCGCGCTGGCTCGACCACTGCGAGATGCGGCTCATCAGGCTCTCCGCGGCGTCCGGGCAGGGGGCCGGTACGGCTCCGGCCGCTCCGCCTGCGGGGCCCGCGCCGCGGAGCAAGGAGACGGCCACGTCCGCCCGTCCGGCGAAGCCCACGTAAGACCCACCAGACCCGACGCGCGTCGGCCGGTGCCGATGCCCGTTCGACGCAACCCGGCGTCCCCGAGCGGCTGTTACCGCCGCTCCCGCCTCGGCACACCGGCCCGTCCGGGAGCTGCACCATCTCCCGTCCCGGGCCTTTGGCCACAGACCTCACGTACACCCCGCGTGTACCCACCCGCTCAAGGGGGAGACCATCCATGACCGAACACCAGTCACCACAGTCACAGCAGCCCGTGCTGCAACTCCAGCAGCTGACCCGGGTCCACGGCAGCGGAGCCACCGAGGTGCACGCGCTGCGCGGCATCAACCTCGATGTCTTCCCCGGCGAACTCGTCGCCGTCATGGGTCCGTCCGGCTCGGGCAAGTCCACGCTGCTCACCATCGCCGGTGGTCTCGATGCCCCCACCTCGGGGCGGGTGATCGTCGAGAACACCGACATCACCACGGCCGACCGCAAGACGCTCGCCGCCATGCGCCGCCGCAGCATCGGCTACGTCTTCCAGGACTACAACCTCATCCCGGCGCTCACCGCGGCCGAGAACGTCGCTCTGCCGCGTGAGCTCGACGGCACCTCGGCCCGCAAGGCACGCGCCGAAGCCGTCGCCGCGCTGGAGGAGATGGAGCTCGGGCAACTCGCCGACCGTTTCCCGGACGAGATGTCCGGCGGACAGCAGCAGCGTGTGGCCATAGCCCGCGCCCTCGTGGGCGACCGGCGTCTCGTTCTCGCCGACGAGCCGACCGGCGCCCTGGACTCCGAGACCGGTGAGTCCGTGCTCGCCCTGCTCCGCTCGCGCTGCGACGCCGGAGCGGCCGGCATCCTCGTCACCCACGAGCCGCGATTCGCGGCCTGGGCGGACCGCGTCGTGTTCCTGCGGGACGGCGCCGTCGTCGACCAGACACTGCGCAGTGAGGCCGACTCCCTGCTCACGGGCCAGGCGGCAGAGCTGTGACGACCTGGTACCACTCCTGGCGCGCCGCGATCCGGATCGCGCGCCGCGACGCATGGCGCTTCAAGGGGCGCAGCTTCCTGGTCCTGGCGATGATCGCCCTGCCCATCCTCGGTGTGAGCGCCGCCGATCTGACGATCCGCAGCGCCGAGCTGTCGACCGAGCAGAGCCTCGAACGGGGGCTGGGCGCCGCTGACGCACGACTGACGGACTCGGGCATGGGCGGCGTCCCGGTCCTGCAGTCGCCCGACGGCAACAACGTCGCGCCGGCCGGCGACTTCGACGACAAGCCCGTCCCCGAGGGAAAGGTGGACGTCGCGAAGGCGCTGCCCGCGGGCGCCAAGACGCTGCACGATGTGACGGGTTACGCCAAGCTGGGCACGACGCACGGCCTCCTCGCGGCCGAGATCCGTGAGCTGAAGGCGGCGGACCCGATGGCCAAGGGCCTGATCTCCGTCATCAGCGGCCGTCTGCCGCAGAAGTCCGACGAGGCCGCCGTCACCACGTACTTCCTGGAGAAGAGCGGCCTGAAGGTCGGCTCGGCGCTCAAGGCCCGCGGATTCGACCGCGAGTACCGGATCGTCGGCTCGTACGAGCTTCCGGACTCGCTGGAAACACACCAGGTTCTCGCGCTGCCCGGCGCCATGATCGCCCCGCTCGACAAGGCTCTGACGGGAGCCGGGCTGCCGGGCACCTCCCCGCAGGAGTCACTGCTCGCGACCGTTCCCGGTGGTTTCACGTGGAACACCGTCAAGGACATCAACTCCAAGGGCGTCGTCGTCACCTCGCGTGCGGTGGCGCTGAACCCGCCTGCCGACTCCGAGGTCCCGCTCTTCCAGAAGGACGGCTGGGGCAACTTCGAGGCGAGCACCGCGGCCAAGGCCGCCGCGCTCGCCGCCGTCGGCACCGTCGTCGGACTGGCGATGCTGGAGATCTGCCTGCTGGCCGGGCCCGCGTTCGCCGTGGGTGCCCGCCGTTCCCGCCGTCAGCTCGGACTGGTCGGGGCCAACGGCGGCGACCGCCGTCACATCCGCGCCATCGTCCTCGCCGGCGGTCTGGTGATCGGCGCCGCGGCCGCCGTCGTCGGCACGCTGCTCGGTCTGGTCCTCACCTTCTTCCTCCAGCCCGTGCTGGAGGAGTCCATGGGCAAGCGCTTCGGGAGCTTCGACGTGCGGCCCCTGGAACTGCTCGGCATCGCGTTCCTCGCGGTGCTGACGGGTCTGCTGGCCGCGATCGTGCCGGCGATCACCTCGTCCCGGCAGTCGGTCCTCGCCTCGCTCACCGGCCGCCGCGGCGTACGCAGGTCGAGCCGCGTCCTGCCCGTCATAGGCCTGATCGCCGTCGCCCTGGGCGCCTCGATCGCGCTCTACGGATCGATGATGACCGACCAGTTCGCCGTCGTCGCAGGCGGCAGCGCCCTCGCCGAACTGGGCGTGGTCGCGCTGACCCCCGCCCTGGTGGGACTGTTCGGCCGCACGGGCCGGATCCTGCCGCTCTCCCCCCGCCTCGCCCTGCGCGACGCGGTGCGCAACCGGGGACGTACGGCCCCCGCCGTCGCCGCGGTGTTGGCCGCGGTCGCGGGCACCGTCGCGGTGGCGACGTACGCGGCGAGCAACGATGCCCAGGGCAGGGCCCAGTACGAAGCCCAGCTGCCGCACGGCGCGGTCTCCGTGATGATCGACGAGGCCGGCGGGCGGGAGGTGCCGGCGGTGAGCGACACCGTGCAGAAGCTGCTGCCCGTCGATGTGCGCGCCGACGTGAGCCGTATCGGCGTCGGCAACACGAACTGCTCGATGTACGACACACGCGACGGCTGCGGCCGCTACGAAGTGGTGGTGCCCAAGGCCAACGAGTGTCCGCTGTGGGCCGTCGACCCCGCCCACCCGGACGAGGACCCGTCGTCGAAGTTCAGCAAGGCCGAACGCCGCAAGCTCTCGGACGACTGGCGGTGCAAGGAGAACGGCGGCTTCGGAGTCATGACCGACAGCGGTGTGGTGGTCGCCGACGGAAAGCTGCTCAAGGTGCTCGGAATCGACGATCCGGCGACCGAGAAGGCACTGGCCGACGGCCGGGTGATCGCCTTCGACAAGCGGAACGTCAACAGCAAGGGCAAGGTCGACATCCGGCTGGTGACCGACATCGAGGCCGCCGACAGGGCCGTCGAGCAGGGCAAGGAGTCCCCGGGCCCGATCAGGAGCCTCGCTGCCCACCGGCCCACCGGGTCGCCGAACACCTATGGCGTCGCGATGATCGTGCCGCCGGCCACCGCGAAGGCCGCGGGCCTGACGGCCGTGCCGCTCGGTGCCTACTTCTCGACCGACGCCATGCCGAGCAGCGAGCAGCGCCAGAAGCTCGACGGTGAGCTCGACAAGACCGGCGCCGACGTCAGCCTCCATGTGGAGGAGGGCTACACCAGCGAGAACAGCATCGTGCTGCTGGCACTGACCGTGTTCGCCGGACTGATCACGATCGGCGCCGCCGGTATTGCCACGGGCCTGGCCCAGGCCGATGCCGAGGCCGATCTGAAGACGCTGGCCGCGGTCGGCGCCCCGCCGAGGGTCCGCAGGACGCTCAGCGGCTTCCAGTGCGGGGTGGTCGCCGCCATGGGCGTGGTGCTGGGGTCGGCGGCAGGTGTGCTTCCGGCGATCGGCCTGCGGCTCACCGAGCGGCGCCAGGAGCTGGCCTGGTACCAGGAGGCGCTGGACGGTGGCTGGGGCGGCGGCCAGAGCGTGCCCTTCGTCCCGATCGTCGTTCCCTGGGAGACGCTGGCCGCGCTGCTCGTCGCAGTGCCGGTGGGCGCGGCCGTGCTGGCCGCTCTCGTGACCCGCTCACGTGGCGCACTGGCCCGCCGCGAGGCGACCTGACCGGCACCGCACAGGGGTGTCCTGCGGTTTTGTGCCCCCGTAGGAGGGTGGATCACCCTCCTACGGGGGCACACCGTGTGATGACGCCCGTGTACGAGAGAATGGCGGCATGGAGATGCCGAGGAATGAACGGTCGCAGGAGAGCCCCCATGTCCTGGTCGTGGGCCAGGACGGTATGGCGCTCGGCGGCGGTCACAGTGACGACGAGTCGCGCGAGGTCCCGGTGACGGAGATGGTGGAGCAGCCTGCGAAGGTCATGCGCATCGGCAGCATGATCAAGCAGCTGCTGGAGGAAGTCAGGGCAGCACCTCTGGACGAGGCGAGCCGTGTCCGGCTCAAGGAGATCCACGCCGGCTCGGTCAAGGAGCTGGAGGACGGCCTGGCCCCCGAGCTCGTGGAGGAGCTGGAGCGCCTCTCGCTCCCGTTCACCGACGACGCGATCCCCTCCGAGGCGGAACTGCGCATTGCGCAGGCTCAGTTGGTCGGCTGGCTGGAAGGTCTCTTCCACGGAATCCAGACGGCACTGTTCGCCCAGCAGATGGCCGCCCGGGCACAGCTGGAGCAGATGCGCCGGGCCCTGCCGCCCGGCGCTCCGCACGACGACGAGGAAGGCGGCCAGCACGGCGCCATCCGCTCGGGCCCGTACCTGTAGGGCCACCGCCGGCTTCTGCCGGACGCCGACGGACAACGCCCCGGACCGGCGACATCCCGTCCGGGGACGTTCCTGACGACGCACGGAAGGCCCGGCCCACCATCCGGTGGGCCGGGCCTTCCGCGTCGCCTCGCTTCACCGGCCGGCGTCGGCCGCTGGTCCGCGTCAGTTCTTGTCGGGCGCGATGAGCAGCACCTTGCCGACATGGCTGCCGGACTCCAGCGCCCGGTGGGCCTCCGCCGCGTACTGCATCGGCACCGTACGGTCGACGACGGCACGCACCCGCCCCGCGGCGACCAGCGGCCAGACATGCTCCTGCACCGCGGCCACGATCGCCGCCTTCTCGCCGAGCGGCCGGGCGCGCAGGGACGTGGCCGTCACGGCCGCCCGCTTGGCGAGCAGAGCGCCGAGGTTCAGCTCGCCCTTCACGCCTCCCTGGAGACCGATCACGGCGAGCCGGCCGTTGACCGCCAGGGCGCGCACATTGCGGTCCAGGTATTTGGCGCCGACGATGTCGAGAATGACATCCGCTCCGGCCCCGTCGGTGGCCTTGCGGATCTCCTCGACGAAGTCCTGCTCGCGGTAGTCGATCAGGATGTCCGCGCCCAACTCGGCGCAGCGGGCCAGCTTCTCGGGGCCGCCTGCCGTCACTGCCACCCGTGCGCCGACCGCCTTGGCCAGCTGGATCGCCATCGTGCCGATGCCGCTCGCCCCACCGTGGACGAGTAGGGTCTCGCCCGGCCTCAGGTGCGCGATCATGAACACGTTCGACCACACCGTCGCGGTGACCTCGGGCAGGGCAGCCGCGGTCGCGAGGTCGAGACCGTCCGGTACCGGCAGCAACTGCCCCACGGGCACGGCGACTTTCTCCGCGTAGCCGCCGCCCGCGAGGAGGGCGCACACCTCGTCTCCGACCACCCACCCCGAGACTCCGGGCCCCAGCGCCGTGATGCGGCCGGCGCACTCGAGACCGGGATACGGGGAGGCGCCGGGCGGAGGGTCGTAGAAGCCCTGTCGCTGCAACAGGTCGGCGCGGTTGACGGCGCTCGCGACGACCTCGACGAGGACTTCGCCCTCGCCGGGTACGGGGTCGGGCACCTCGGCCCAGACGAGCGACTCGGGACCACCGGGTTCGGGAATCGTGATCGCATGCATGGCGGCGAGGCTACTCCCGGCCGCCGCGCACCGGATCGTTGTCCGCGCGCACGATGGTGATCAGACGGTCGGTGAGCTGCAGGGGACTCGCCGCGGGGTCGTCGTAGCCCAGCAGCCGGTGCCCGCGCAGCACGCTCACGACCAGGTCCTCCGTCTCCCGCACGCTGCGTCCCACCTCGGCCTTTATGACCGGCCTTTCGATGAGATCGAGACCGCTGCCCTGCTGGATCAGATCCTCCATGACCGTGCCCGCGCTGGGGCTGAGCACCGACAGACCAAGCAGTCGCCCGGCCGCGCCGGAACTGGTGATGACGGCATCGGCACCGGACTGCTTCAGCAGCGGGGCGTTCTCCTCCTCCCGCACCGCGGCGACGATCTTCGCGCCACGGTTGAGCTGGCGGGCCGTCAACGCGACCAGCACGGCGGTGTCGTCGCGCTGTGTGGCGATGATGATCTGACGCGCCTTCTGCAGCTCTGCCCTGAGCAGCACATCGCTGCGGGTGGCGTCACCGACCACGCCGACGAAGCCCTCGGCATTGGCGGCTTCGATCACCTTGCCGCTCGGGTCCACGACGACGATCTGCTCCTTACGCAGCCCCGTCGCGCAGAGTGTCTGCATCGCCGACCGTCCCTTCGTACCGAAGCCGACGATGACGGTGTGGTCGCGCAAGGTGGACCTCCAGCGGTTCAGCCGCCACTCCTCCCGGGTGCGCTCGGTGAGGACCTCGAGAGTGGTGCCGACCAGGATGATCAGGAAGAGGACGCGCAGCGGGGTGATCAGCAGCACGTTGGTGAGCCGGGCAGCCTCGCTGTACGGAACGATGTCGCCGTAACCCGTCGTGGACAGGGTGACGGTCGCGTAGTAGACGCAGTCCAGGAAGTCGACGGAATCGTCGGCGTTGTCGTGGTAGCCCTCCCGGTCCATCCAGACGAGGAGCACGGTGACCGCCAGCACTATGAATGCCATCAGCAGCCGTTTGCTGACCTGCCGCATCGGCCGCTCGACGACCCGCCGCGGAAGTTTCACCCGTGCGGTGACGAGCTGTTCGTCGGCATTGCGGGCCATGGCGTCCTGACCGGGAAGTTTCACGTGAAACATCCTTCCCCGACGGCCGCGGGCGTCCAACCCGCCCAGGGCAGGTCGAGCACCTCGAGCTCATCGCCCGCCCGTGCACCTCCGGGAGGTACCACGGCGAGCCCGTCGGCCACCGCGATCCCCCGCAGCATGGCGGGCCCGTTGTAGTGCAGGGGGACGAGCAGCCCGTCGCGGTGCACGAACGGTACGAGCCGGGTGTCGTGCGGATGGCCGTGCACGGCCTCGCGCACCCGCTCTCTGTACGGCACGGCGGCCGGTCGCCCCGACAGCCCGCGCAGCAGAGGCTCGGCAAGCGTGAGCAGCCCGGACACCGCGGCCAGGGGGTTGCCCGGCAGACCGACCAGATGGCGGCCGGGGGCGAGGCGGGCCAGCAGCATCGGGTGCCCGGGCCGTACGGCCACTCCGTCGACCAGCAGCTCGGCGCCCGCCTTGTGCAGCACCGGGTGGACATGGTCGACCGGTCCGGCAGCGGTGCCGCCGGTGGTGATCAGCAGATCGGCGTCGGACGTCGTGACAGCGCGGTGCAGGGCCTCGGCATCGTCGCCGATCCGGCGAGTGGCCGTCACCTCCGCTCCGAGCGAGCGAAGCCACGGGCCGATCATCGGGCCGAGCGCGTCACGGATCAGGCCGTCGTGGGGGAGACCGGAGGTGAGCAGTTCGTCGCCGAGCACCAGGACCTCGACACGAGGCCGGGCCACGGTGACCAGTTCGTCGTAACCGGCGGCGGCGGCGAGACCGAGGACGGCCGGGGTCACCAGCACGCCGGCGGGCAGGAGTTGCTCGCCCGAACGGCATTCCTGGCCACGCGGCCGGATGTCCTGGCCCTGAACGACGGGACGCTCTGCATGGAGCTGCCGGTTGTCCGTATCTGCCCGGGCGTGTTCGCTGCGGATCACGGCGGTGGTGCCCGGCGGCACGCGCGCGCCGGTGGCGATGCGCACGGTCACGCCGTCCACCAGTGGACTGGTGCCGCTGTCCCCCGCGAGGATCGATCCGTCCGCATCGATGCGCCACGGCCCCGGCCCGGCAACTGCCCAGCCGTCCATGGCGGAGGTGTCGAACGACGGCAGGTCGCACAGCGCCGCGAGCGGCTCGGCGACGACGTGGCCGAGCGCGTCGCCCAGGGGGACGTGCCGTGAGGACGGGGCCGCGCCGCGGCCGGTCCGGACGGCGAGCGCCCGGGCGTCGGGCCAGGCCGCGGCAGCGTGGCGGGCCGTCGGGGCGCGGCCACCGGCGGACGCGGCAGCGGAGCGGTCCTGCCCCTTGCGGGGCCCGACAAGCGCCAGCGCATCGTCGACGCCCTCGAGTTCGTCTCCCGTGCCGTTGCTGCCGTCGCCCGAACGGGGTGCGCGGTCGTGCCCGCTCATCCGGCTTCGGCCTCGCCGCTCTTGCCGGCATCGGGCCCGGTACGCCCCTCCTCCTCTTCCGCCCAGCGGGCGGCGAGCGCGACGGCCTTGCGGGCGGCGTCGGCGACCGCCTCGGGACCGCCACCGGCCTGGGCCGCCGCGTAGCCGACCAGGAAGGTGGTCAGCGGAGCGGCGGGGCGGGCGACGCCGTGCGCGGCGTCGCGGGCGAGGTCGAGGAGAACGCGGGTGTCGACGTCCAGCTCGACGCCGAGTTCGTCCTTGACTGCGGTGATCCATTCATCCAGCACGTGCCCATGCTCCCTGATACGAGCCCGGGCCGCGGAGATGTCCTCCCAGGTGTCGCAGTCGAAGGAGGCGAGGGAGTCGGCCCCGGTCCGGGCGAGATCCAGTTCCTGAGTGAGCAGACGCAACGGCAGACCGGAAAGGCTGCCGTGCTCGGCCGCGAGGAGAGCAAGCTCACGACGGAGCGGCTCGGTGCGGTAGGCGGCGACGAGAGGCTGGTCCCGCCCGTCGCCGTCGGTCAGCAGAGCCGCCTCGCGGCCGCTTTCACCGAGCACGGAGAGCAGCCGCCCCACGGTCGCCTCGCCCAGAAACGGCAGATCGGCCGAGAGCACCAGCACGGCGGACGCCTCGCACCGGCGCACACCGGCGTCGAGCGCGGCGAGGGGACCGCCGCCCGGCGGCTCCTCGCGTGCCCACACCACAGGCCGTGCGGTCGCGCGGCGCCCGCCCACGACAACGGTGCGCCCGGCTTCGCGGCAGGCGCCCAGCACTCGGTCGAGCAGGGGCCGCCCGCCCACCTGCACCGCCGGCTTGTCGGCTCCGCCGAGCCGCTTCGCGGCACCTCCGGCGAGCACGATGGCGTCGTACGCGGTATTCGCGGTCACCCCAGCAGTATGGGCCGCGATCGAGCGGGCGGGGAGCCCCGTCCCGATCTCTGTTCGGTTGTCGCTCCGGCGGTGTTGGCCGGTGAGAGGGCCGGGGAGTGTCCGGCCCGTAGGGGCCGGACACTCCTCAGAGGGTGCGCAGCAGCACCGAGGGGTGCTCCACGCAGTCGGCGACGTACCGCAGGAATCCGCCGGCGGTGCCGCCGTCGCAGACGCGGTGGTCGAAGGTGAGCGACAGCTGGACGACCTGGCGCACCGCCAGCTCGCCCTGATGCACCCACGGTTTCGGCACGATCCGTCCGACGCCGAGCATCGCGGCCTCGGGGTGGTTGATGATCGGTGTGGAGCCGTCGACGCCGAACACTCCGTAGTTGTTCAGCGTGAACGTGCCGCCGGTGAGGTCCTTCGGGGTCAGCGTCCCCTGCCTCGCCGCCTCCGTCAGTCGCGCGAACTCCGCCGTGAGCGACTCCGCCGACCTGCTGTGCGCGTCCTTCACGACCGGGACGACGAGACCGCGCTCGGTCTGTGCCGCGAATCCGAGATGGACCTCGGGCAGCCGCACGATCTCGCGGGCATCCATGTCGACAGTGGAGTTGAGCTCGGGGTGGCGGGCGAGCGCTGCCGTGCAGATCCGGGCGAGCAGTGCGAGGAGCGAGATCTTCGGCCCACCCGCCGCGTTCATCGCCGCACGGGCGGCCATCAGTTCGGTGGCGTCCGCGTCGACCCAGCAGGTGGCGTCAGGAATCTCGCGCCGGCTGCGCGACAGCTTGTCGGCCACGGCCCCGCGCACGCCGCGCAGCGGAACACGTTCGCCGTGAGCCGCGGACACCGCCGCCAGGGGCTCGTTCGTCATCGCCGGCTGCGGTTCCTCGGACCGCAGGGCGCGCTCGACATCGGCCCGCAGGATCAGGCCCTCGGGTCCCGAGCCGGTCAAGTGCCGGAGGTCCAGGCCGTTTTCCCGGGCCAGCTTGCGGACGATCGGGGAGATGACGGCCACCGGTCCGTCCTGCGGCGCCCCTTCGGCGAGCGCGACGCGAGCCGCGGCACCGTGCGGCGCGGCGGCGGGCGCCACGGAAGCCGTCGGCGTCCCGCCCGGGGAAGGCGCGGGCGAACCGCCCTGCATCGACGTTCCGTTACCGGACGCCATGCCCGACGCCGGACGGATGCGCCGCCTACGAGCCGCCGGGGCCCCGGTGCCGTAGCCGACCAGCACATTGCCGGACGTCTCCGAGCCGGACTCGGCGGAGCCCGTGGCCTTGCCGGACAGGTCACCGGAGGGCTCCGCCGCGACGGCAGCCGCGTCCATCGCGCCCACCGCCACCGTGAGCAGCGGGGCGCCGACGGGCAGCTCCGTACCCTCCTCACCGAAGCGGGCGGTGACCACGCCGCCGTACGGGCACGGCACCTCGACCATCGCCTTGGCCGTCTCGACCTCGACAACGGGCTGGTCGATCGCCACGACATCGCCGACAGCAACGAGCCAGCGCACGATCTCGGCCTCGGTCAGTCCTTCACCGAGGTCCGGGAGCTTGAATTCGAGCACCTGGGCCATCAGCTCCCCGCCTCCCACTGCAGCCGCGCCACTGCATCGAGGATCCGGTCCACGCCCGGCAGATGGTGCCGCTCCAGCATCGGCGGCGGATACGGGATGTCGAACCCGGCGACGCGCAGCACCGGCGCCTCCAGGTGGTGGAAGCAGCGCTCGGTCACCCGGGCGGCGATCTCACCGCCGGGGCCGCCGAATCCGGTGGACTCGTGGACGACGACCGCGCGCCCCGTGCGCCGTACGGAGGCGCAGACGGTCTCGTCGTCGAACGGGACGAGCGAGCGCAGATCGACGACCTCCAGGTCCCAGCCCTCGGCCGCGGCGGCCTCGGCGGCCTCCATGCAGACCGGCACGGACGGGCCGTAGGTGATGAGCGTGGCGCTGCGTCCGGCGCGGCGGACGACCGCCCGGCCGATCGGCTCGACAGCGGTGGGCGCGTCCGGCGACCACGGCGCCTTCGACCAGTACAGCCGCTTGGGCTCCAGGAAGACCACGGGATCGTCGGAGGCGATCGCCTCCCGCAGCATGCCGTAGGCGTCATCGACCGTGGCGGGCGTGACGACATGGAGGCCGGGCGTGGCCATGTAGTACGCCTCGGAGGAGTCGCTGTGGTGCTCGACGCCGCCGATCCCGCCGCCGTAGGGCACACGGACGGTGATCGGCAGGGGCATGCCGCCGCGGGTGCGGTTGCGCATCCGGGCGACATGGCTGATCAGCTGCTCGAAGGCGGGATAGGCGAAGGCGTCGAACTGCATCTCGACCACAGGCCGCAGCCCGTACATCGCCATGCCGACGGCCGTGCCGAGAATGCCCGCCTCCGCCAGCGGAGTGTCCGTGCAGCGGTCCTCGCCGAACTCCTTGGTGAGCCCGTCGGTCACCCGGAAGACGCCGCCGAGCGTGCCGACGTCCTCCCCCATGACATGGACGGTGGGGTCCTCGGCCATGGCGTCGCGCATCGCGCGCTGCAGGGCCTGGGCCATGGTCGCCGGCTTCACGGCAGCCGTGGTCATCGCGCTTCTCCCTCGGCGTCGAGCTCTGCGTCCAGCTCGGCGCGCAGCTGCGCGGCCTGCTCGCGCAGCTGTCCGGTCTGCTCGGCGTAGACGTGCGTGAACAGGTCCATCGGGTCGAGGACCGGGTCGGCGTTCATCCGCTCGCGCAGGTCGGCGGCCATGGTCTCGGCGGCGTCCGCGGCCGCCTTCCTGGCGTCGTCGTCGAGCAGCCCTCGTTCCGTCAACTCGCGCTCCAGCAGCCGGATCGGATCGTGCGCACGCCACGTCTCGACCTCGCTCTCGACGCGGTAACGCGTGGCGTCGTCGGCATTGGTGTGCGCGTCCATGCGGTAGGTCACGGCCTCGATCAGGGTGGGGCCGCCACCGCGCCGGGCGCGGGCCACTGCCTCTGAGAGCACCTGGTGCACGGCTGCCGCATCGTTGCCGTCGACGAGCCGGCCCGGCATGCCGTACCCGACGGCCTTGTGGGCCAGCGAGGGTGCGGCGGTCTGCTTGGCCAGCGGGACGGAGATCGCGAAGCCGTTGTTCTGGACGAGGAAGACGACGGGGGCCTGCCACACGGCCGCGAAGTTCAGTGCCTCGTGGAAGTCGCCCTCGCTGGTGCCGCCGTCGCCGACCATGGCGAGCGCCACGACGTCGTCACCTTTGAGACGGGCCGCGTGGGCCAGCCCCACGGCGTGGGGCAGCTGGGTGGCCAGCGGGGTGCACAGGGGGGCGATGCGGTGCTCGTGCGGGTCGTAGCCGGTGTGCCAGTCGCCGCGCAGCAGGGTGAGGGCCTGCACGGGGTCGAGGCCGCGAGCGACGGCCGCGAGGGTGTCGCGGTAGCTCGGGAAGAGCCAGTCGCGCTCCTCCAGCGCCAGCGCGGCAGCTACCTCGCACGCCTCCTGGCCCGTGCTGGACGGGTAGACGGCGAGCCTGCCCTGCTTGGTGAGGGCGGTCGCCTGCGCGTTGTACCGGCGACCGCGCACCAGCTCCGCGTACAGCCGGCGCAGCAGCTCGGGGTCGGCCGCGGCGGCTGCCTCCGTGCCCAGCACGCGGTACGGCTCCGGGTCCGGGAGCAGGGGTGCGGGGTCGGTGCGGGGCTGCCAGGCCGGTGGCGGGGTGGGCCGGTAGGCGGCAGCGTCACCGGGCAGCTCCTGGACCGTCATGCTGCTCTTTCTCAACGCGAGCACCTCCTCGTGGGAGCGCCGACGAAACAAGGCCGAAGGCGACGACGAATGCTGATGGGAGGCAGCACGGGTGTGTCCCGCCTCACCTACCGATTGTTCGGTCGTGGGCGCATTTTGGCTACAGGCGCGGGCAGCCTGTGGACAAACGGTTCTCCACAGCTTGAGATGGAGACAGGTCGTCCATGCGGGAAAGGCGGGGGGACATGTCGACTGAACAAATGGCCGAGGACGGGGACCGGGCGGACCGGACGCCGCCGCCCCGCCCGCTGGACGCGATCGACCGGGACATCCTGCGCATGCTCCAGGCAGACGGCCGCGCCTCGATACGTTCCGTGGCCGAGCGCGTGCACGTGTCCCGTGCCAACGCGTACGCCCGCATCAACCGGCTCATCGACGACGGAGTGATCCGCGGGTTCAGCGCTCGGGTGAACCACGAGCGGGCCGGTCAGGGCGCCTCCGCATACATCACGCTCAAGATCGTGCAGAACTCGTGGCGCACCGTGCGCGAGCAGCTCCAGGCCCTGCCGGGCGCCGCCCACATCGCGCTCGTCAGCGGGGATTTCGACGTCCTCCTGCTGGTGCACACGCCGGACAACCGCACGCTGCGCGAACTGGTCCTCACCCGGCTGCAGTCCATCCCGGAGGTGCTGTCGACGCGCACGCTGCTGGTCTTCGAGGAAACGGATCTCGATCCCGTGCCGGGTTCCGGCCCGGCCGTGGGTCTCGGTCCGGACCCGGAGCAGCCGCTTCCGTAGCGGACCGGGGCGGAACCCGCGGTCCAGGGCCCTGGTCCACTGCGGGGAGAGGAGGCGCGAGGGGGGTGGTCAGATGTCGGCGCGCAGCCCTTCGAAGGCCATCCGCACGACAGCCTCCGCCACCTGGTCCCCGTCGTAGCCGCCGCCCGGATGGGGGCGGTACCACTCGACGAGGGAGTTCACCATCCCGAAGAGCAGCCTGGTCGCCAGCCTGATCTCCATGTCCGCCCGCAGATCACCGTCGGCGGCGGCAGCCTTCAGCAGGTCGGCGACCCGCTGGTCGAACTCACGGCGGCGTTCCATCGCCCACCGCTCGGTCGTGGTGTTGCCCCGCACGCGCAGCAGCAGCGTCACATAGGGCAGCTCGGCCACCAGCACCTCCACGGTGCGCCGGGTGACGTACTCGACCCGCTCGACGGCGCGGCCGTGCGTCGCGCCGTTCTCGTCGAGGATCGCGAACAGCGCGTCCAGGGCCCGGCTGACGGCCCTGCGCAGCAGCTCCTCCTTGCCCGCGACGTGGTGGTAGATGGAGGACTTGGAGATCCCGGCCGCCCGGGACAGATGCTCCATGGAGGTGCCGTCGTAGCCGCGTTCGTTGAAGATCTGCACGGCGACGGTCAGCAGCGTCTCGGGCGTGTACGTGTCCCGTCTGGCCGTGGTCATGAGGCATCCTCCGCCGCGGTCCCGGCCGGGGTTCCGTACGACCACTGGTGCAGCCCGAGCGAGCGCGCGTAGCGGCCCGTCGGCACGGACCGGTCGAGGTTGGCCAGCAGCTCCCACGCCCAGTCGCGCCCCAGTTTCTCGTTCCACTCGACGGGACCCAGGGGGTAATTGACACCGAGCCGCATGGCCGTGTCGATGTCGTCCGCGGACGCGACCCGCCTCGCGACGGCGTCCAGCGCCAGATCACCGAGCATCGCGACCGTACGGGCCACGATCATGCCGGGTACGTCACCGATGACGCTGACCCGCTTGCCGAGCGCCTGGAACAGGCCCGTGGCCTGCGCGATTGTGTCCTCCTGGACGTCCGCGGCGGCGGACAGCGCGATCCGGCCGGCCGCCCGGTAGTCGAAGGCCAGGTCGAAGTAGACGGCGTCGTGGAACTCCGCGGAGATCTGTCCGTCGGCGAGCACCAGGCCGCCACCGCTGGGCAGTACCAGCCGCGTGCCGTTGTCCTCGTCCTCCTGCCGCACCGTGATGCCCGCTTCGCGGATCAGCGCGATCAGCTCGCCCGCAGGTCCGAGATCGCCCTCGACGACGACGTACTCGGGCGCCTTCTGAGCTGCCGCGTCCACCGGCTCGGGCTTCTCGGCGCCCTCGGCGTAGGAGAACCAGCCGTGGCCGGACTTGCGGCCCAGCCGACGCGACTCCACGAGGCGGCGCTGCGCGAGGGACGGCTGGAACTTGGGGCTGTGGAAGAACGACTCCCAGACGGATCGCGTCACAGCCTCGTTCACGTCCTGGCCGATCAGATCGGTGAGCTCGAAGGGCCCCATCCGGAAGCCGCCGCACTCGCGCATGATCGCGTCGATGGTGGCCGGGTGGATCCCGTGCTCTTCGTGCACGGCGAACGCCTCGGCGTAGAACGGCCTGGCTATGCGGTTCACGATGAAACCGGGCAGGTCGGCGCAGCGCACCGGCGTCTTGCCCCAGGCCGCGGCCGTCGCCCACGCACGCGTGGCGGCCTCCTCGTCGGTGGCATGGCCGCTCACGACCTCGACCAGGGGGAGGAGCGGCGCGGGATTGAAGAAGTGCAGGCCGACGAAGCGGCCGGGGAGGCGCAGGGCGCCCGCGACGGCCGTGACCGAGAGGGAGGAGGTGTTGGTGGCCAGCAGACAGTCGTCTGCGACGATCTTCTCCAGCTCGCTGAACAGCTCCTGCTTGACCGGCAGTTGTTCGAGGACGGCCTCGACGACGAGCGCGGCGTCGGCGAGCTCGGCGAGGTCCGCGGCGGGGAGCAGCCTGGAGCGGGCCGCGTCGCGGTCCTCGGCGGCCAGGCGGCCCTTCTCGACGAGCCGGTCCAGGCGCGCGCCGATCGCGTGCGCGGCTTCGGCTGCCCGTCCGGGGACGGCGTCGTGGAGGCGCACCGGGTGGCCCGCGACCAGGGCGACCTGGGCTATGCCCTGTCCCATGGTGCCCGTACCGACCACGGCGACGGTACGACTGGAGTCGATGGCGGTCATGGAGCGATCCTCCCCGATGAGTTGTCCACAGGTTCGACAGGCCCCCTTGTCCCGACCGATCGTTCGGTTACTCTAACTCTGTCATTCCTCCCCTGCCCAGCTCGACGAGGAGTTGGTCCGTCATGCAGCTGACCGAGACCCACCGGCCCACGCTCGACCAGGCCCTCGAAGCGATCCGCACGCGCGCCTACTGGTCCCCACACCCGGAGCACCCCAAGGCGTACGGCGAAAGCGCGCCCGCGGACGGCCTCGCGGCCTTCGAGGCGCTGCGCGGCACCCGCTTCGACCTGGACCAGCCGGGCACGGACGGCTGGACGGGCGGCGAAGTCTCGCCGTACGGCCCGGAGTTGGGCATCGAGTATCCCCACCCGGATCTGGACGTCCTGCTGCCCGCGATGCGCGCGGGCATGGCGGCCTGGCGCGAGGCCGGCCCCGAGACGCGCGCCCTGGTCTGTCTGGAGATCCTGGCCCGGATCTCCGCCCGCACCCATGAGTTCGCGCACGCGGTGATGCACACCAGCGGCCAGGCCTTCATGATGGCGTTCCAGGCCGGCGGCCCGCACGCCCAGGACCGCGGCATGGAGGCCGTGGCCTACGCGTATGCGGAGCAGACCCGCACCCCTGCCGCGGCCGACTGGTCCAAGCCGCAGGGCAAGCGCGACCCCCTGGAACTGCGCAAGACCTTCACCACGGCGGGCCGCGGCATCGCCCTGGTGATCGGATGCAACACCTTCCCCACGTGGAACGGCTACTCCGGCCTGTTCGCCTCGCTGGCCACCGGCAATGCCGTCCTGGTCAAGCCGCATCCGCGCGCGGTGCTCCCGCTGGCCCTCACCGTGAAGGTGGCCCGCGAGGTCCTCGCGGAGGCCGGTTTCGACCCGAACCTGGTGGCGCTCGCCGCCGAGCGTCCGGGTGAGGGCATCGCCAAGACCCTGGCGACCCGCCCCGAGATCAGGATCATCGACTACACCGGTTCCACCGCCTTCGGCGACTGGCTCGAGGCCAATGCCCGCCAGGCCCAGGTCTACACCGAGAAGGCCGGCGTCAACACCGTCGTCGTCGACTCGACCGCCGACTACAAGGGGATGCTGTCAAACCTGGCGTTCTCCCTGTCCCTCTACAGCGGTCAGATGTGCACCACCCCGCAGAACGTCCTGGTGCCCCGCGACGGCATCACCACCGACCAGGGCCCGAAGACCTACGACGAGGTCGCCGCCGACCTCGCGGGCGCGGTCGGGGGTCTCCTCGGCGACGACGCGCGGGCGAACGCCCTGCTCGGAGCCTTGGTCAACCCCGACGTGAAGGCCCGCCTCGAGGCGGCGGCCGGGCTCGGCGAGGTGGCGCTGGAGTCGCGGGAGGTCGCGAACCCCGAGTACCCGGACGCCACGGTGCGCACACCGGTCGTGGTCAAGCTCGACGGTGCCCGCAAGCTCTGGGAGTCGCAGGACTCCGAGCCGGCGTACCTCTCCGAGTGCTTCGGGCCGGTGTCGTTCGTGGTGGCCGTGGACTCCACGGCGGACGCCCTGGACCTGCTGCGACGTACCGTCCGCGACAAGGGCGCGATGACGGTCGGCGCGTACACCACCTCCGCGGAGACGGAGCGCGCCCTGGAGGACGTCTGCCTGGACGAATCCGCCCAGCTCTCGCTGAACCTCACCGGCGGGGTGTACGTCAACCAGACCGCGGCGTTCTCGGACTTCCACGGCTCCGGGGGCAACCCGGCGGCGAATGCCGCCCTGTGCGACGGCGCTTTCGTCTCGAACCGCTTCCGCGTCGTCGAGGTGCGCCGCCAGGCCTGATGACGCACGCGGCGAGGCCGGTCCGAGGACCGGCCTCGCCGGGCGCAGGTCGTTCAGGGCAGCGGCACGTCCGCGTGCCGCTGCACCCAGGCATGCATCGCGACGGCCGCGGCCGCGCCCGCGTTGATCGACCGTGTGGACCCGAACTGCGCGATCGAGCAGACCATCGCCGCGTGCTTGCGAGCCTCCTCCGTGAGCCCCGGGCCCTCCTGACCGAAGAGCAGCACACAGTGGCGGGGCAGCTCGGTCCGCTCCAGGGGCACGGCTCCCGGCAGATTGTCGATGCCGATGACCGGCAGGCCCTCGGCCTCCGCCCACGCGGTCAGCGAGGCGGTGTCCGGGTGGTGGCGCACATGCTGGTAGCGATCGGTGACCATGGCGCCGCGACGGTTCCAACGACGCCGGCCGACGATGTGGATCTCCTTCGCCAAGAACGCGTTGGCGGTACGCACCACGGATCCGATGTTGAAGTCGTGGCCCCAGTTCTCCACGGCCACATGAAAGCCGTGCCTCCGGGTGTCGAGGTCGGCGACGATCGCCTCGCGCTTCCAGTACCGGTACTGGTCGACGACATTGCGGCGGTCCCCCGCGGCCAGCAGCTCGGGGTCGTACCGCTCGTCCTGCGGCCATGGCCGGGGATGCGGTCCGACGCCGATCTCGGGTGCGTAGCCCTCGTCGTACTGGAGGGGTTCTTCGGTGGTGCTCACCCGACGAGCGTACGTGGCGCGCTGTCGGCCTCCGGCTCGAGCCGCTGCCTCCCGGGCCCCCGCGGGAGCAGCCGGTCCCGCACCCGAGCCGCCCGGGCGCCGAGCCACAGCAGGAAGACCGTCGGCAGGAAGACGGCGTCCGCGGCGATCATGGCGAGCGAGAAGAACGGCAGACCGAGCAGGACGGCGATGCCCGCGTGCTCCAGGATCATGGCCACCAGCAGGACGTTCTTGACGCGCCTGTTGAACAGCGTGAAGGGGAACGCCACCTGCACCAGGACGGTGCCGTAGGTCAGCACCATCACGATCAGCCCACCGGCGGCCAGGATGTCGGAGATGCCGGGCCACGGCGTGAAGTAGTCGAGCTTGAGCGGGTAGTACAGCGCGGTACCGTCCTGCCAGCGCGAGCCCTGGATCTTGTACCAGCCGGCGGTCGCGTAGATCAGGCAGACCTCGGCCATGATCACGACGAGTGCGGCGTTGTGGGCGAGGTTCGCCAGGACGTCCAGCAGGATGCGCGGCTGGCTCTGCGGGGCGAACCGGTCGACGAGCCACCACGCGCCCTGGGCCATCCACAGCACCCAGAGCAGCACGAGCACGAACCCGCCGGTTGCGTTGAGAAAGGTGCCGATGAACAGGCCGGCTCCGAGCACGGCCCACAGCAACGGACCGACGAGGTCGCGGGACGGCTCACCGGGTACCGCACGGGCGGTGCGGCGCGCGTCCAGCGACCAGACCCGGCTGCAGCGCGTCAGCACGAGATAGATCGCCATCAGATGGACGACGTTGTCGCCGCCGTCCCCCACGAAGATGGAGCGGTTCTGCAGCGACAGCACCCCGAACATGAAGAGCGCCGACATGGCACGGGTGCGCCAGCCGAGCATCAGCAGCAGGCTCGAAAGTATGGAGAGGCCGTACACGGTCTCGAACCACAGCCCGCTGTCCGACCACAGCAGCCCGGTGAAGGCGTTGTTGTTGGCGACGAGCTCACGGCCCATCTCCCAGCTCCACGGCCCGTCGGGCCCGTAGAGCCGGTGGCGGTTGGGCAGCTCGAAGAGCAGGAAGACCAGCCACGTCGCTCCGAACCCGATCCGGACGATCGCGCTCTGGTACGGGCCGAACGCCGTCGAGGTGATGCGCTGGACGGCCCCGACGGCCGTGCGTTCCGCAGTCGTGGTGGTCACCGGCCCGCCTCCGTGCTGCTGTTGCCGACACCTGCGGGCAGGTCGGCCGCGGTGATCGTCCACCACGGCATGACGCGGTGGACGGGACGGGTGTCGATCTTCTCGCCGCTCCATGCGGGCGGCTCGATCGAACGCGTCGACGACCGGAGCTGGATGCGCTGGACGGGCCCGCCCAGGTCGGCGCCGTCCAGCCGCTGCATCGCGATGCGCCGGATGTAGCGCTCGGAGAGCCTTCCGCGCAGGCCGTTGGGACGGGCCTGGTCGTCGTGGGACCCGACGTAGAAGTCCCAGCCGCGGCGGAGCTGGTTCTGGTGGATGTGGCTCGGGAAGAGATTTCCGCGGATGGCCTCGCCGTCCTGGGCGGACAGATCGATCCAGCCGGTGGTGCGAAGACGGCCCTTGGCGGCGTATTCGGCCCGTACTTCCACGGCGATGTTCTGCTGGAGCGGATTGGGGGCGAAGAGTTTCCAGTTCTGCTCGAACTCCGGATACACCCAGCCCTGGACGGCCTCACCGTGGTTCTTGGTCACGGTGTTGGCCGGGGCCACATGGAGAAAGACCATGGTCAGGTGGATGCACGCGAGGGCGGCTACCAGGGTGAGGGAGACGGCGGCCGCGACCTGGTACGGGAGGGAAAGAGCCGCGATTCCGCCCGCGGGGGCGGGCGGCGCGTCACCGCTCCCGGGGGGTCCGACCGGCGATTCACCGGGCTCGAGCGCGCGGTCCACCGGCGCAGGCGCAGCTGCGAGGGGCTCGGCCGGTGCGGCGGGAGGGGTGGCGGGGTCCACGGGCGCGGCATGCGCGGTGGCGGGGTCCACCGGCGCGGCAGGAGCCGGGACAGAGAGCCGCGGCGCGGGCACCGGCTCGGCTGCCGGCGAAGGGGGCGAGGGGGGCCCGGACGGCAGGCCCCCGCCTCCCTTGCCGTCCTTGCGCTCGAAGGACTCCATCCCCGCCCCGATCCCTGTTCGTCCGCCTCAGTCATCCACAGGGTTGACACCCTAAGGGCCCTCGACCCACCATTGAAGTCAATGAACCGAACGATCGGTCGGTAGGGGGCCCGGATGACAGCAGTTACTGCGGATGCTTACGAGGCAGCTTTCGACGCAGCCGTGGCCGCCGACGAGCGCATCGAGCCGCGCGACTGGATGCCGGACGCGTACAGAGCGTCGCTGGTCCGCCAGATGGCTCAGCATGCCCACTCGGAAATCATCGGCATGCAGCCCGAGGCGAACTGGATCACGCGGGCGCCGTCGCTGCGCCGCAAAGCCATCCTGATGGCCAAGGTCCAGGACGAGGCCGGCCACGGCCTGTATCTGTACAGCGCGGCCGAGACGCTCGGCACCGGCCGGGACGAGCTGCTCGACAAGCTCCACACCGGGCGCCAGAAGTACTCCTCGATCTTCAACTACCCCACCTTGACCTGGGCGGACGTCGGTGCGATCGGCTGGCTGGTGGACGGCGCCGCGATCACCAACCAGGTGCCGCTCTGCCGCTGCTCCTACGGCCCCTACGCCCGCGCGATGGTGCGCATCTGCAAGGAGGAGTCGTTCCACCAGCGCCAGGGATACGAGCTGCTGCTCACGCTGTCGAAGGGCACGCCCGAGCAGCATGCGATGGCCCAGGACGCGGTGGACCGCTGGTGGTGGCCGTCGCTGATGATGTTCGGCCCGCCGGACGACGCCTCGGCGCACTCGGCACAGTCCATGGCCTGGAAGATCAAGCGGCATTCGAACGACGAGCTGCGTCAGCGCTTCGTGGACATCTGCGTCCCCCAGGCCGAGGCACTTGGCCTGACCCTCCCCGACCCCGACCTCCGGTGGAACGAGGAGCGCGGACAGCACGACTTCGGTGCGATCGACTGGTCGGAGTTCCAGGAAGTCCTCAAGGGCAACGGCCCGTGCAACGAACAGCGGATCACCCAGCGCCGCCGGGCCCATGAGGAAGGCGCCTGGGTCCGTGAGGCCGCCGCCGCCCACGCCGACAAGCACCGCACAGCACAGCACACCGAGCCCGGGGAGGCGACGGCATGAGCAGCTCGAACGAATGGCCGCTGTGGGAGGTCTTCGTGCGCTCCCGCCGAGGCCTGTCACACACGCACGCGGGCAGCCTCCACGCCCCGGACGCGACCATGGCCCTGAGGAACGCCCGCGACCTGTACACCCGGCGCAGCGAAGGCGTCTCCGTCTGGGTGGTGCCCTCCACCGAGATCACCGCGTCGTCGCCGGACGAGAAGGACCCGTTCTTCGAGCCGTCCGCCGACAAGCCCTACCGCCACCCCACGTTCTACGAGATCCCGGAAGGGGTGAAGCACCTGTGAGCAGCCCGTCCGTGCACACCGCGGCTCTGGCCCTCGGCGACGACGCCCTGGTGCTCTCGCACCGGCTGGGGGAGTGGGCAGGCCATGCGCCGGTCCTGGAGGAAGAGGTCGCCCTCGCCAACATCGCCCTTGATCTCCTGGGGCAGGCGCGGGTGCTGCTCTCCCTCGTCGGCGACGAGGACGAGCTCGCCTATCTGCGCGAGGAGCGCGCCTTCCGCAATGTCCAGCTGGTGGAGCAGCCGAACGGCGACTTCGCCCGGACCATGGCCCGCCAGCTCTACTTCTCCACCTACCAAGGCCTGCTCTACGGACAGCTCGCGGCTGGGGACGGCCCCTTCGCCGGCCTCGCCGCGAAGGCGGTCAAGGAGGTGGCGTACCACCGCGACCATGCGGAGCAGTGGGTCATGAGGCTGGGCGACGGGACCGCCGAGAGTCACGAGCGGATGCAGCGAGCGTGCGAGGAGCTGTGGCGGTTCACGGGCGAGATGTTCCAGCCCGTGGACGGCCTGGAGGACATCGACCGGGACGCCCTCGAATCGGCCTGGCTGGAGTCGGTCACCTCGATCCTGAAGCAGGCGACGCTGACCGTGCCGGCCGGCGAACGCAAGGGCGCCTGGTCGGCAGGGGCGGGACGCCAGGGGCTCCACACCGAGCCGTTCGGGCGCATGATCGCCGAGATGCAGCATCTGCACCGCAGCCACCCGGGTGCGTCATGGTGACCGGCACGCGGGAGTCCGCCGAAGTCACCGGGACGGCAGCCCAGGCGGGACCGGGCACGGCCGCCTCGTCGGATACGGGCGATACGCGGCTCGAGACGGAGCTGCGCCGGCTGGCGGGTTCCGTGCCGGACCCCGAGCTTCCGGTGCTGACCCTCGAGGAGCTGGGCGTCCTGCGCGGGGTCCATCTGCTGGGACCGGGCCGTGTCGAGGTCGAACTGACCCCGACCTACACAGGCTGCCCCGCGATAGAGGCGATGACCTCCGACATCGAGCAGGTGCTCCACGACCACGGCATGGCAGACGTGTCCGTGGTCAGGGTCCTCAGCCCGGCCTGGTCGACGGACGACATCAGCGCCGATGGCCGGCGCAAGCTCGCCGAGTTCGGCATAGCCCCGCCCCGCCCGCAGGGGCCGGGCGAGCCCGTGGCCCTCACGTTGTCCGTGCGCTGCCCACACTGCGGCTCGACCGAGACCGAGCTGCTGAGCCGGTTCTCGTCGACGGCGTGCAAGGCACTGCGCCGTTGTGTCTCCTGCCGTGAACCTTTCGACCACTTCAAGGAGCTGTAGATGTTCCATCCGCTCCGGGTCGGCGCCGTCGAACAGCTCACCGACGATTCGGTGGCCCTCACCTTCGAGGTCCCGCTCGAGCTGCGCGAAACCTTCCGCCACACCCCTGGCCAGCATCTGGCTCTGCGCCGGGTCGTGGACGGTGCGGAGATCCGGCGTACGTACTCGATCTGTGCCCCGGCCGCCCCCGACGGCGGTGATCCGGTGCTGCGCGTGGGCATTCGCCTGGTCGACGGCGGTGAGTTCTCCACGTACGCCCTCAAGGAGCTGGTCGTCGGCGACACCGTCGAGGTGATGCCCCCGATGGGCCGCTTCCTCCTGCCACCCCGGCCGGGCCGTTTCGCCGCGGTCGTCGGCGGCAGCGGCATCACACCGGTGCTGTCCATGGCCGCGACGGTGCTGGCGCGCGAGCCGGGCGCTCGTTTCTGTCTGATCCGCAGTGACCGTACGGCCGCCTCGACGATGTTCCTGGACGAGGTCGCCGACCTCAAGGACCGCTTCCCCGATCGTTTCCAGCTGGTCACCATCCTCTCCCGGGAGGAGCAGCAGTCGGGCCTGCCGTCCGGTCGACTGGACCGGGAGCGTCTGACCGCACTGCTGCCGGCTCTGCTTCCGGTGGCGGACGTGGACGGCTGGTTCCTGTGCGGCCCCTTCGGTCTCGTTCAGGGTGCCGAGCATGCGCTGCGCGGGCTCGGTGTGGACCGCGGACGTATCCACCAGGAGATCTTCCACGTGGATGACGGCTCTGCGCCGGTCGCGGCTCCGGTGACCGCACCGGCCCATGCGACGCTCACCGCGAGACTCGACGGCCGGTCCGGGACCTGGCCCGTGCAGGAGGGGGAGTCGCTGCTGGACACCGTGTTGCGCAAGCGGGCGGACGCGCCGTACGCCTGCAAGGGCGGTGTCTGCGGCACCTGTCGCGCCTTCCTCGTCTCCGGTGAGGTCCGCATGGACCGCAACTTCGCGCTGGAGCCCGAGGAGACCGAGGCGGGCTATGTCCTCGCGTGCCAGTCCCATCCGGCCACAGCAGAGGTCGAGTTGGATTTCGACCGCTGAGGAGCCTGCCCGCCCGGACTGTCGTTTCCCTGCCCGCACAGTGTTCATTTGCCGCCCCGTGGCCTATCTTGACGGTCCGTCAGATATGGCCCCGAGGGCGACGCTGGGCCTGAGGTGGTGCTGAGGACGCAGTGCACGGGAGGGACGGGACAGTGGACTTCACCTTCACCGAGGAACAGCAGGCGGCCGTGGAGGCTGCGCGCGCGGTCTTCTCGGACGTCGTGCCCGACGCGGTGCCGAGCCCGGCGCTGACTGCCGGCGCGGTGGCCGAGGATTTCGACCGGCCCCTGTGGGCAAAGCTTGCCGCTTCGGATCTGCTCGCGCTGGTTCTGTCACCTGAACACGGCGGTGCGGGTCTCGACGCCATCGCCATGTGCCTGGTGCTGCGTGAGTCCGCGAAGGTGCTGGCCCGGGTGCCGTTGCTGGAAACGAGTGCGGTGGCAATGGCCGTCGAGCGTTTCGGCAGCCCCGAGTTGAGCGCCGAGATACTCCCCCGGGTCGGCCGCGGCGAACTGGTGCTCACCGTCGGGGCCAACGGCCGCACCGGCCACGACCCTGCGGAACTCGCGGTGACCGCCCGACGCGGGGTTGGGGAGGACGACGGCTGGGTGCTCGACGGCATGCAGACCGGTGTGCCCTGGGCACAGTGCGCGGACCGCATCGCCGTGCCCGCGCACACGGACGACGGGCGTGCGCTCTTCGCCCTGGTCCCCCGCGGTACGGAGGGGCTGACGCTGGCCGAGCAGATCTCCACGAACGGGGAGCGGTTCGCCGAGGCCGCCCTGGATGCCGTGCATGTCGGCGATCACGACGTGATCACTGCCGACGGCGCCTGGGAATGGCTGCGAACGCTGCTGGCCACGGGCACGTGTGCACAGGCCCTGGGGCTCGGCGAGGCGGTGCTGACGATGACCAGCCAGTACACGGGAAAGCGGGAGCAATTCGGCTTTCCGGTGGCGACGTTCCAGGCCGTCGCCGTCCAAGCGGCCGACCGCTACATCGATCTACGGGCCATGGAGGTCACGCTCTGGCAGGCAGCATGGCGTCTGGCAGACGCGGAGGAGCAGGGTGCGGCCGCCGCCGGAGGGCCGCTGCCGGTGGCCGGTGACGTGGCGGTGGCCAAGATCTGGGCCTCCGAGGGCGTACGTCGCGTGGTGCAGACCGCGCAGCATCTGCACGGCGGCTTCGGCGCGGACACCGACTACCCGCTCCATCGCTATCACGCCTGGGCCAAGCAGCTCGAGCTGTCCCTCGGGCCGGCCGCCGCCCATGAAGAAACCCTCGGCGACCTACTGGCCGCACATCCGCTGGGCTGACACATCTCGATCGGCACAGCTCGGCGGGAGCAGCCCGGCCGGGGTGGCAACGGCCCGACGCGGGACCAGCCGGCCGTGGCCCGGCTCGGCCCCGGCGCGATCGGGCACGAAGCAGCCCGGCGACGCGGGGCACGGGCGTTGGCCCAGCGCCGCGCATGGAGGCGCAGGCCGGGAGCACCCAGCCCCGCGCCCGACCCCGCCTGGGGAGGGTTCAGAGTACGAAGGCCGGATCGCCGGTCTCGGTCACCATCGGACGGCCTGCGCCGTCCCAGGCGAGCATGCCGCCGTCCACGTTCACGGCGTCGACGCCCTGCTGCACCAGGTACTGGGTGACCTGGGCGGAACGGCCACCGACCCGGCACATCACAAAAGCACGGCGCCCGTCCGCGACCGCCTCGGTCACCTCACCGAAGCGGGCGACGAAATCGCTCATCGGGACGTGCAGCGCACCCTCGACATGACCGGCCGCCCATTCGTCGGACTCCCTGACGTCCAGCACCAGGCCGTCGGCCGGCACCGCCGCGGCTTCCACGGAGGGCAGCGGGGCGAAGTTCATGGGGCAAAGCCTTCTCTCGTATCTACACGGCGGGCGACAGCTCGCCCGGGGGCCTCGAAAAAACCTACTACTCCACGAGGCCGGCGAGTTCCTTCTCACGCTCGGCGACCTGCGCCAGCAGTTGCTCGGCGATCTCGTCGAGCAGCCCGTCGGGATCGTCCGGCGCCATCCGCAGCATGGCGCCGATGGCACCTTCCTCGAGCTCCTTGGCGACGGCGGTGAGCAGTTCCTTGCGCCGCGACAGCCACTCCAGCCGCGCGTAGAGCTCTTCGCTCTCGCTGAGCTCCGGCTCCGGCGTCACGGGCCCGGCTGCCCACTCCTCGGCCAGCTCGCGCAGCTTCGCCGCGTCGCCCAGCGCGTACGCGGCGTTGACGCGGGCGATGAACTCGTCCCGTCGCGTGCGCTCCGTCTCGTCCTGCGCCAGGTCGGGATGCGCCTTGCGGGCCAGCTCCCGGTAGAGCTTGCGCGCCTCTTCGCTCGGCCGCACCCGCTTTGGCGCACGCACCGGCTGGTCGGTGAGCATCGCGGCAGCCTCGGGGGACAGACCGTCGCTGTCCATCCAGTCGTGGAACAGCTCGTCCACCCCAGGCATAGGAAGCACCATGGCCCGGGCCTCCTGCGCCTTGCGCAGGTCCTCCGGATCACCGCTGCGCTCGGCCCGCGCCTCCGCGATCCGGGCGTCCAGCTCGTCGAGGCGCGCGTACATGGGCCCGAGTCTTTGATGGTGCAGCCGGGAGAAGTTCTCCACCTCCACCCGGAACGTCTCCAGCGCGATCTCGAACTCGATCAGCGCCTGCTCGGCCACGCGCACCGCATGGGCCAGCCGGGCCTCAGGCCTCGGCGGGTCGTCCTGGTGCGCATCCTGCTGGGCGTCGTGCGCTTCGTCGTTCCGGGTCGTCGGTCCCCCGGCTGCTTCCTCGCTCACTGGTCCAGCCTACGGGCGCAGCGAGGTGCCCCGTCACACTCCCGTCTCAGCGGCTATGTGTCCGCTCTTGATCGCGGTGAGCAGATCCGCATGATCGGCCTCGGTACGGTCCGCGTAGGTCACGGCGAAGGAGGCGACCGCCTCGTCGAACTCCTCGTTCTTGCCGCAGTAGCCGGCCAGCAGCCGCGGATCGGCACTGTGAGCATGCGCACGCGCCAGCAGGGCGCCGGTCATCCGCCCGTAGTCGTCGACTTGTTCGGGAGCGAGGGCCGCGGGATCCACGCTCCCCTTGCGGTTCCTGAACTGCCGTACCTGGAACGGCCGGCCTTCCACTGTCGTCCAGCCGAGCAGGATGTCGCTGACCACCTGCATGCGCTTCTGACCCATGACGACGCGGCGGCCCTCATGATCGACGGCCGGCACGGAGAAGCCGGACGCACGCAGATGCGGCTCCAGCGCCGACGCCCGCGCCTCCTTGACCTGGAGCACGAGCGGATCGCCCCGGTGGTCGAGCAGCAGCACCACGTAGGAGCGGGTGCCGACGCTACCCGTGCCGACGACACGGAAGGCCACGTCGTGAACGGCGTACCGGGCAAGCAGCGGGAGACGGTCCTCCGACACCGTGGACAGGTAGTGCTCGAGCGACGCCGCGACGGCGGCCGCCTCCGCGTCCCCCACCCGCCGCAGCACCGGCGGTGCGTCCACGAAGCGGCGCGCGAATTCGCCGTCGGGGCCCGCGACCGACTCGGTGGACTTGGCCGCGAAGCGGGCACTCGTGTTGCTGCGTGCCTTGGCGGCGACGCGCTCCAGGGTGCCGAGAAGATCCCGTGCGTCCGTGTGCGACACGAGCTCCTCGTCGGCGATGGCGTTCCAGGCGTCCAGCGCCGGGAGCTTCGCCAGCAGTCGCATGGTGCGTCGGTAGGCGCCGACGGCGTCGAACGCCGCGGCCCTGCAGACGTCCTCGTCGGCGCCGACCACCCGACCGGCCAGCACCAGCGACACGGCCAGCCGTTTGACGTCCCACTCCCACGGGCCGACGACCGTCTCGTCGAAGTCGTTGAGGTCCATCACGAGCCTGCCGCGGGCATCGCCGTACAGGCCGAAGTTGGCCGCGTGGGCGTCGCCACAGATCTGGGCCGCGACGCCGGTGACGGGTGTGCCCACGAGGTCGTGGGCCATCAGTCCGGCCGATCCGCGCAGGAAGGCGAACGGCGAGGCGGCCATCCTGCCCACCCGTATGGGAGTCAGCTCGGGAACACGCCCCCGGCTTGATTCCTCCACGGCCTGCACGGCGTCCGGGCGGTTCGTGGTGAGCACGAGCGAGTCGTGCCCGGACCGTGGCACGCGTGCCCGCAGGGCCTTCCCCAGCTCCTTCGGGGAGCGAGCCGTCCGGTCGTCGTCCGTGTGCTGCTGCAGGGCCGCTCGCGACGCGAACCCGGGCACCTCCGGAATGCGCCTGTCGACCACCGCACCCACCGTCCCCACGCCCCCGTCGGCCGTGCCCCGCGGGTCTCCGGCGGGTCCGGACGTCTCTGCCTCCGGCCGCTGCGCCGGCACCAACATCTCGGCATCGCTCATGCCGCTGCCTCCCCCGGCGTCGTACGCCATCAACATCAACTGCCCTGACCGTACCCCCGCGCCACGACAGTCGTCTGCCCCTGTGGAAAACCCTGACAGGGCACGGCACTCGACGGCTCTCGAGCGGTCTCAGCAGGCGTCTTTCCCGTTCGACGCCAGGTGCGTCTCGGCCCACAGCGACAGTTCCTTGAGGGCCGGCTCCATGGCCGCGCCCGCCGCGGTCAACCGGTAGGCGACCCGCAGCGGTGGCCCTTCGTCGACCTCACGGACGACCAGCCCCGCACCGGCGAGCTCGGTGAGCCGGTCCGACAACATGCGCTCGCTGATGCCCGGAATCGCCCGTCGCAACTCCGCGAAGTGCACGGGCCGTTGCATTAGCACGGAGACGATGGGGCCCGTCCAGCGCTTCCCGAGCAGCTCGAAGACGCGACTGATGCCCAGATCGACCTTCTTGCATGCCTCTTCGCTGTGCAGCCTCTCCTCCGCCATGCACCCAGGGTACTGCGCCGACAACACCGACTTACAAAAAGTAAGGCACTATGTTATCCATAGGTGTATACGGAAATTCAGTTACGCACTCAACCCGTGCAACAACTCCAGGGAGCCCTCATGGCCACTCTGCTGCACCTCGATTCCGCGCTCTTCCCCCAGAACTCCGCCTCTCGCGACGTCACCGCCGCCTTCGTCAAGGCCTGGCAGGAGGCACACCCCGATGGCGAAGTCATCTACCGCGACCTCGCCGCGAACCCGCTTCCCCACCTCGACGCCGCCGCGGCATTCGCCGGCGCGGACGACGCCCTGCGCGGCGAACTGGCAGCCGAGCTGGCGGCGGCGGATGCCGTTCTCATCGGCGCCCCGATGTACAACTTCACGATCCCGTCCACTCTCAAGGCGTGGCTGGACCAGGTCATCGTGGTCGGTCACAACGCGGGCCCCGACGGCCCCGTGGCCGGTACCCCGATCACCGTGGTCGCCAGCCGTGGCGGCTCCTACGCACCCGGCACTCCGCGCGAGGACTACGAATTCGTCCAGAACTACCTGGAGAAGGTGCTGACCGGCATGCTCGGCGCCGAGGTCGACTTCATCGTTCCGGAGCTGACCCTCGCCCACACCAAGGCAGAAATGGCCGACCTCGTTCCGCTCGCCGACGCCTCCCGCACCAAGGCACTCGACGAGGCCGCCCAGAAGGGCAAGGCCCTGGCCGCGCGCGTGGCGGCCTGACCCTGCTCGCCCCGCCACCCTGGACACCCGAGGAACGGACCCACACGTTCCGCGGGTGTTCCACGTGAAACACCGAGCTCGCGCCGGCCTCGCTCCCCGCCCGGCGTCAGTGGGCGCGGCAGTCCGGCCTCAGTGGCCGCGGGAGTGCAGCCCGTCCATGACGTGCTCGTGACTGTGCCGCCACCCTCCCGCGACCGGGCGGGCGTCGGCGAGGTGCGGATGGTTCGCGTCCAGGCCGGTGTGCAGGTGCACGACGCGCCTCACCTCGGACGCCGGCCACAGCCGCACCGCCACCACCCCGCCCGTGAACGCGAGCACGCCGAGGGCGCACGCTGCCCACGGAAGTCCGGCCTCAGCCCCGAGCCGCCCGGCCAGTGGGTATGTCAGCAGCCAGCAGCAGTGGGACAAGGAGAACTGCGCGGCGAACACGACGGGACGATCGGCGGCATCCACCGAGCCCTTGATCAGCCGCCCGGTCGGAGTGAGCACCGACGAACACGCTGCACCCAGAACCGCCCATGCGCACAGCAGCGCCGGCCACCTCCACCCGCCGCCGCCGGCCGTGGTGATCGCGCCGAGACCGGCGAAGACCGCGGTGAGCACCAGGCCGCCGCACAGCATCACCGCACGGTCGCCGACTCTGTCGAGCACCTTCGGCAGCGTCAGGGCGACCGCCATCGACCCGGCTCCGTACGCGCCGAGCGCCACGGCCACATCGCCCGTCGAGCGGCCGAGATGAGCCTGGACGTACACCACGGTGTTGACCGTGACCATTGCGCTCGCAGCGGCGACGGCGAGATTCAGCGCGAGGAGGGCACGCAGCAGCGGCACCGCGAGGAACAGCCGTACACCTGAGAGGGCCTCGGCGCGAGAGCTCGTGTTGCGCGCGGCACAGGCCGGCTTCGGCAGGACGACGGAGATCACGAGGGCGCCGGAGGCCACGAATCCAGCCACGGTTCCGGTGAACAGCCAGTCGTAGGCGACCAGGGAGAGCAGCATCGCGGCCAGGGCAGGGCTGAAGAGGCTTTCCAGGTCGTATGCCAGGCGGGACAGGGACAGGGCACGGAGGTAGTCGCGTTCCTCGGGCAGGACGTCGGGAACGAGGGCCTGGAACGTCGGGGTGAAGGCGGCGGAGGCAGCCTGCAGCGCGAAGACCAGCACGTACACCTGCCACACCTGGTCGACGAGCGGCAGCAGCAGCGCGACGCCCGCTCTGGTGACGTCGGCGGCGACCAGGAGCGCCCGGCGCGGCACCCTCAAGGCGATCGCGGCGACTGCCGGCGCGACGAGGACGTAGGCGACCATCTTGATCGCCAGAGCGGTGCCCAGCACTGCTCCGGCGTCCGCGCCCGCGATGTCGTAGGCCAGCAGCCCCAGGGCCACAGTGGCCAGCCCGGTCCCGAGCAGAGCGACGACCTGGGCCACGAAGAGGTGCCGGAAGGTGCGATTGCGCAGTACGGAGAACATGCGACGGCCCCCTGCGACGACGGTCGACACATCCACTGTACGCACATGTGCGCAACCATGCACATGTAGTCGGGGCCCTGCCCGCGGCGGCTCTACGCTGGGTCCATGCCCGATCGCGTCCCCACATCACCTGCATCCGGTGCGCATCTGCGGACTCCGGACGGCGCCCGCCTCGCCGAGGCCACCGACGTGTTCGCGATGCTGGCCGACACCACCCGGCTCCATCTGCTGTGGCTGCTTGCCCAGGAGGAATCCGACGTCGGGTCACTCGCGGAACGCTGCGCGGCATCGCGGACCGCGGTCAGCCAGCATCTGGCGAAGTTGCGGCTTGCGGGACTGGTCGACACGCGGCGCGAAGGCCGGCACATCTTCTACAGCCTGCGCGACGGCCACCTGCGCCGCCTCGTCCTGGAGGCGCTCAGCCACGCCGACCACCGTGTGACCGGTCAGGCCCCGCACGACTGAGACCGCCGCCCCGGCCTCGCCGGCTGTGCCCCCACCGCCTCCCAGAGCGGCGGGACAACGAGAAACGGGCCCCCACCAGGACTTCGTCCGGTGGAGACCCGTCTCCATCTGTGGGGAACCGGCGAAATGCCCGAGCAGCGTGCGGGAAACGGCTGAGGGGCGCAGCACCTCCGGCCTGGTCCGGTCCGCCTCTCTTGGCATCGGCAGGACCGGCCTGGGATGGGCCGAGAGGACCCCGACCGGGGTCGTCCGGCCCAAGCGACTGCGGGCCGGCCCGGGAGACGCTGGCGGTGGAGCATCCCGAAGGGGGCGGGCATCCCGGAATACGGAAGAAGGCTGACGTCATGAAGGCACTTGTGTTTCAAGGCCCGGGGCAGGCGTCCTGGCAGGACGTCCCCGATCCGGGCGTCAAGGACGCTGCGGACGCAGTGGTCCGCGTCGATGCCGTGACGATCTGCGGTACCGACCTGCACATCATCAAGGGTGATGTTCCCGAGGTGGCGCCGGGCCGGATTCTGGGGCACGAGGCCGTGGGCGAGGTCGTGGAGGTCGGTGGCGAGGTACGCACCGTGGGCCCCGGCGACCGCGTGCTGGTGTCCTGCATCTCCGCGTGCGGGCGATGCCGTTTCTGTCGGGAGAACCACTACGGCCAGTGCCGCGAGGGCGGCGGCTGGGTACTGGGCCATGTGATCGACGGTACCCAGGCCGAGTATGTGCGCGTGCCGTTCGCAGACCTTTCCGTGCACCCGCTCCCCAGCTCCGTCGACAGCTACGACGCGGTTCTGCTGGCCGACATCTTCCCCACGCGTACGAGGTGGGTGTACTCAATGGCCAGGTGCGTCCGGGGGACACCGTGGCCGTGGTCGGCGCCGGACCCATCGGTCTCGCCACAATAGCGACTGCCAAGCTGTACACCCCTGGACGGATCATCGCGGTCGACCTCGCCGAGTCCCGGCTGGCAGCCGCCCGTTCCATCGGAGCAGACGCCACGGTCAGCGCGGACGAGGAACCGGAAAAGCTGGTCGAGGATTTGACGGAAGGCCTCGGCGCAGATGTCGTCGTCGAAGCCGTCGGCGTGCCGGAAGCCTTCGAGATGTGCACGCGCATGGTCCGCCCCGGCGGTCACGTGGCCAATGTCGGCGTCCACGGCAAACCCGCGGCCCTGCACCTCGAAGACCTGTGGATCAAGGACGTGACCATCACCACCGGGCTCGTCGACACCCACAGCACGCCGCTGCTGCTGCGCATGCTCGCGGCAGGCCAACTGCCTACCTCGCAACTCGTCACCCACCGCTTCGAGCTGGGGCAGATGGAGGAGGCGTACGACGTCTTCTCCCGCGCGGCGGACACCGGTGCGCTCAAGGTTGTGCTCGGCGGACCTCAGCACGACGCCATCACCATGCCGGCCTAGCGGTCGGTGCAAGACGGGCCGGTGCGACGGCGCACCAGCCCACTTTTCTGTCGGCGACTGCCGCATTCCCTGCTGCGAGCCGGCAGGGACGTCCCACACGTGCCGACCGGGCTGCCTCTGGACCCAATGGGCCCTGGTGGCGCGCCGTGGAAGGTGCTTCCCTGGAATTGACGGGGAGAGCCCCCGAAGGACACGGGGAAGCGGACACGAGCCGTGCACCGTGCAATCAGGATCCGCGAGAAGCGGATGGGCCCTCCCCGCCGAGCTGCGTGCGTGATTCGGCACCATGCGCGGGCTCCCGCCTCAGTGCTCTTTCTCTTCGTGCTCGTGAACCTGGGCTGCGATGACCGCGGCCTGCACCCGTCTTTCCACACCGAGCTTCGACAGCAGCCGCGAAATGTGGTTCTTCACCGTTTTCTCCGAGAGGTACAACCGCTTCCCGATCTGACTGTTCGTCAGCCCTTCGCCGACCAGGTCCAGCACCGCACGTTCACGCTCGGACAGGACGGCCAGCCGGTCGTCCTCGTCGTGCTGCGCGGTCTCGGGACCGCGGAGCGAGCGCATCAGCCGGGCTGTCGTCTCGGGGTCGAGCATCGACTGTCCGGAGGCCACCGTCCGGATCGCCGCGACGAGGTCGGTTCCCTTGATCTGTTTGAGGACGTAGCCGGCCGCCCCCGCCATGACCGCGTCCAGCAACGCGTCCTCGTCATCGAACGAGGTCAGCATCAGGCAGGCAAGACCGGGCATCCGGCTGCGCAACTCGCGGCACACCGTGATGCCGTCGCCGTCCGGTAGGCGCACGTCGAGGACCGCCACCCGGGGGCGCAGCGCCGGCCCGCGGGCCAGCGCCTGCTGAGCGGACGCCGCTTCCCCCACCACCTGGATGTCTTGCTCCGCATCGAGCAGGTCGTTCAGGCCGCGACGGACGACTTCGTGGTCGTCCAGGAGGAAGACCCTGATGGGCGTCTCCGCCGAAAAGCCGGGTACCTCGGCCATCTGTGCCCCCTGGAGGTCAGTGCGACAACTCGATCATGGCTCGACCGGCTCTGCGGCCGACAGGGCCGAACGGTCCCTATCCCCATTGTCCGGGCCGAGCGGCCCCCGGCCAGGGCCGTCCATCCCCTCCCCTGCGCACCCACCCGGTGGGACGGTCGAAGCAGGTACAGGTGAGCTCCCGATAGCAGAACGCGGCCCGCATCGGTGGCCGAACGGGACACCATGAGCGCAAGAGGTGCATCATGCGCAGGACCATCACGGCAGGCGTCGACGGATCCGTCGAAAGCTTGGCCGCTGCCGAGTGGGCGGCCCGCGAGGCTACGCTGCGGGGCCTCCCGCTGACGGTGTTGCATGCCGGGTACGCGCCGACACCGCGTACCCGCTTGCCGGAGATCGATGTACCGGCCGTGCGGGAGAGTCACGCCTTGGACGCGGCACTGCGCGTGCTGCACGCCGGCTTTCCGGCATTGAAGATCATGCCTGTGACAACGCCCCGAGCGCCGGTCGAGGCCCTGCTGGCAGCGGCTGAGCACTCGGAGATGCTGGTGCTCGGCTCTCTTGGATTCAGCGGCTTCGCCGGCTTCATGATCGGTTCCGTGGCCCTGGACGTCTCGGCTCGTGCCGACGTCCCGGTCGTTCTCGTCCGCGCAGGCGCGGCGGCGCCCGAACAACTGCGTCCCCCGGTCCCGTCGCTCACCGGGGACGTCGCTCCGGCCCCCGCTCAGCGTTGCCCTGTGCTCCTCGCCCTCGAACTGGACTCCGCCGACGACGAGCTCATCGCCTTCGCCTTCGAGGCGGCCGCAGTCCGCGGCGTGCCGCTGGAGGTGCTGCACAGCTGGAGGCTTCCGCCGCTGTATTCCTATGACCCCTTCCCGACACCGAGTGCGGACGTCCTTACGGCCGTGAAGGAGCAGGAGCTGTCGACAGCTCTGTACCCCTGGTACGACAAGTACCCCGGTCTGCCGGTCACGGCTCGGCTCGTCGAAGGCGGCACAGCCGGTCACCTGCTTACGGCAGCCGCCCGGGCCGGCCTTCTCGTCGTAGGGCACCGAGCCGCAGCAGGCACCCGGCTGGGGCCGATGACGCACGCCGCGATCCACCATGTCGCCTGCCCGGTCGCGATCGTGCCCCACGGCGCCGCCGAGGCCATTTTTCCGCCGGCTGGACCCCTGACAGCCCACCTTCCCGTGTGAACGTCGCACCGGCAGGCGAGCCTGTGGGCTCCGTGCCGACCTGGCGCAGCGAGAGGTAGGGCGTTGGGCACCCCCCGGTCCTACGGTGGAAGAGGACGGCCCCATCCGCGTCCGTCCGTCGGAGGGGCCATGAGCGAAAGCGGTCACGAGGGCATCAGCCCGCTGTCGCAGCTACGGCTGGACGAGCTGCTGGAGGAACTGCAGACACGCATCGATGCCGTGCGCGGCACCCGGGACCGGGTGCACGGCTTGCTCGAGGCGGTCCTGTCGGTTGGTCGCGAGCTGGATCTTGCGCATGTGCTGCGAGGGATCGTCGAAGCAGCCACTGTCCTCGTGGACGCCGAATACGGAGCGCTCGGAGTGATCGGCGAAGATCAAATGCTGTCCGAGTTCATTCCTGTGGGAGTCACCGACGAGCAATGGGCGGCCATCGGTGACCTCCCGAGCGGCCATGGACTACTGGGTGAGCTGATCCGTAACCCCGCGCCCCTGCGGCTCTCGGAGTTGTCCGAGCACCCCGCCTCGTACGGATTCCCACCTCATCATCCGCCGATGCACTCCTTCCTCGGAGTACCCATCCGGGTGCGGGACAAGGTATTCGGCAACCTCTACCTCACCGAAAAGCGCGGTGACGCGGAGTTCGATACCGAAGACGAGATCGTGGTGTCCACACTCGCCGTCGCGGCAGGCGTCGCCATCGAAAACGCACGGCTCTACGAAGACGCGCGGCGCCGGGAACGCTGGCTGTCGGCCGGCTCGGAAGTCACCAGTGCCCTGCTGTCCGGGCGACCCCGCGCAGAGGTGCTCGAGCTCATCCTGAAGCACGCCCGCGCCATCGTGCCGTCAGACCTGGGCCTGATCGCGGTGCCCGCCAAGGGAACCGGACGGCTGCACACCGCTCTCGCTGCCGGTGAGGATGCCGAACGGCACAAGGGAGCGCTTCTCCCGCACGACGACTTCCTGACGGCCGCATTCGTCGGCCGGACACTGATCGAGAGCTCCGACATCGAGAACGACACGCGGACCGGCCTCGACGCTGACCGATGGGCACGTCTGGGACCGGCAATCGCCGTACCTCTCGTGACGGGCGAGGCTGTGCGCGGTGTCCTGATGCTCGCCAGGGACAAGGCCGGGGCCCCGTTCGTCGACGAGGAGTCGCACCCATTGATGGGCTTCGCGAGTCAGGCCGCACTCGCGATGGAACTGGCCGAGCGTCGCAGCGACGCCGAAGAGATGGCCCTGCTGGAGGACCGGGACCGCATCGCGCGCGATCTGCACGACCTGGCCATCCAGCGGCTCTTCGCCACCGGCATGACCCTGCAGAGTGCCCAGAGATTCGTCGACCACCCGCAGGCCACGGAACGGCTGCAACGAGCGGTCGACGACCTGGACGCGACAATCAAGATCATCAGATCCACCATCTTCGGCCTGCGCAGTCATGAAGAGGAACCGGCTGCCGCGCACTCGCTCCGCACTCACGTGGTCAATACGGTCGAGCGTTCGGCGGCCTCCCTGGGGTATCCGCCCGCCCTACGCGTCGAGGGACTGCTGGACACCCGCATCGACGGTCCGCTGGGAGAACACCTGGTCGCCGTCCTCGTCGAAGCGCTGAGCAACGTGGCCCGCCACGCACGAGCAAGCGCCGTCGACGTACATCTCGTGGTCACCGCAGACCGGTTGTCCCTCACTGTCACCGACGACGGCGTCGGAATGTCACCGGGTGCGGCCCGCAGTGGACTGAAGAACATCGAAGAGCGGGCCCGGGCGCTGGACGGCACTCTCGACGTAGGGCCCGGGCCGCACGGCGGTACACGCTTGGTGTGGCGGGTGCCGTTGCCCGCTCGGGACGCTGCCCTTGAGCCGCCCCGCTGATTCCGGCGGCAGCGAGGAGGTTCAGATGTCGGCTCCGCTTCCTTGCGGTGCGTACACATCGGCCAGGCGAAGCCGAGTGGCGTGCAGGCGATGGGCAAGGACCTGACCGACCCACTGTGTGACTGCTGCGGCGAAGGCCGGGTCCTGAGCGAACGCCCCGCGCACGGCCTCGGCGTCGAACTCATAGGTGCGCACGGGGCTCATGGCTTCCGCCCCCAGCTGCCACTGGTGAGGCGGGAACAGCCAGGACACACCCACCAGCTCCCCCTGCCCGAGAGTCTCGATGATCGGGGAGCGTCGGCCTGGCACGTGTGCGTCGAGAGTGACGGTGCCGGTCCTGATGATCCAGAAGCGGTCTGCGTGACCGTGCTCGTGGAACAGCCGGTGCCCCGCTGGGAACGGGACCTCCTCTGCCATGCCCATCAGCTGTAGGCGGTGCTCGGGTGCCAGAGTGTTGAACTTGGGGGCCGTGCTGGTCACGGTGATCTCCTCCTACGTGCAGCCGTCTCGCGGGCGTCGGCTGCGTGGGTCGGTGTCAGCGCAGTCTGCGCAGGTACGGGTTCCGGGCCCGCCGCGGCTCCAGGCGGACACGGACGTCCACGGCCGTGATCGCTTCGGGACCCGCCACGACAGGGTTGAGGTCGGCCTCCGTCAGTTGAGGCAGGTCACAGGCCATCCGGGAAAGACGCTGCAACAGCCGCTCGAGTCCCGTCACATCGACAGGCAGGCCGCCGCGGTAGCCGAACAGCAGCGGAGCGCAGCGGGGCGCGTGAAGGAGATCGTGCACGTCGAGCGCGGTCAGCGGGGCGAGCCGCGCTGCTTGGTCGGCGAGCAGTTCGGTGGCCGTGCCTCCTGCCCCGAAGAGCACCAGGGGGCCGAATACTTCGTCCTGGAAGATGCCGGCGAACACCTCGGTGCCGCGTTCCGCGAGCGGCTGGAGGACGACTCCGGACATCCGGCTGTCGAAGCGCCTGACGAGATCCTGGTAGGCGGCCCGTATCTGTGAAGCACCGTGCAGGTCGAGGTGGACCGCACTCTGCTCGCTCTTGTGGACGAGCCCGGGCCAGTAGGCCTTCATCACCGCGCGCCCGTCGGTGCCGGTGAGACTCTTGGCTGCCTCGACCGCTCCGTCCTCGTCCTCGGCCCATGCCCAGCGGCTCAGTGGAATGCCGTAGTGGCCCATCAGCGTGGCCGTGGCCCGTGGATCCAGCCAGCCGCCTCGCGGATGCTGTACGAGGAACCGGGACACCTCGGCTCGTGCGGCGTCGGTGTCGATGTCGGGTTGCTTCGGCAGGGAACTTTGGGGCCTGGCCAGCCAGCGGGTGCGCGCAGCGGCGTGCGCCATGGCGCACGCGGCGTCCTGAGCGTCGCTGTAGGCGGGTACGGCACGACCGTCCGCTGTGGGCAGCAGCTCGACCCGCGTGGCCTGCGACGGCAGCACTGCCACGACCGGCATAGCCGGACGCGCCGTGGCGTCTGTGAGTACGCGTAGCAGTTCGTCGCCGGTTGCGGTGGCAATCGCGGTGGGGACGAGCGTGACCAGCACGGCATCGACACTGCGACTGGAGGCGAGCTCGTCGATGCAGCGCCCGAGTTGTTCCTCCGTAACTGCCGCGGTGGTGTCGATGGGGTTGCGGGCGCTTGCGTCCCGCGGCAGTGCGCGGAGCAGTTCGGTGGCAAGAGTCTCATCGAGAACCGGCACGGTGAGCCCGGCCTCCACGCAGGCGTCGGCGGTGAGTACCCCCGCCCCGCCCGCGTTGGTCACCACCGCCACTCGTTCTCCTCCTGGCAGTGGCTGGGCGTGCAACAGAGCAGCGGTGTCGAGGAGTTCGCCGATGGTTCGGGTGGCGATGACGCCGGCCTGCGTGAACAGGGCCCGGCGCGTCATCGTGGGGGTGGCGGCCGCCGCTGTGTGGGAGGCTGCCGCGCGGCGGCCGGCTTCGGAGCGTCCCGCGTCGACGGTGAGGATCGGCATGACACGCGACACCCGCCGTGCGGTACGCGAGAAGGCACGGGGGTTGCCGAACGATTCGAGATGCAGAACGGCGAGATCAGTGCGGCTGTCGCTCTCCCACCACTGCAGCAGATCGTTTCCACTGACGTCGTACTTGTCGCCGAGGGAGACGAAGGTGGAGACGCCGATTCCCAGACGGGACAACCCGTCCAGCATGGCTATGCCGACTCCCCCCGACTGCACAGCCACACCTGCGGTACCGGACAGGGGAGGTCGGGCGGTGAACGTCGCGTTCAGGCGGATGTCGGAATCCGTGTTGGCCAGGCCGAGGCAGTTCGGGCCGACCATGCGCATCCCGTAGGTGCGGCAATGGGCCAGGAGCTCCGCGGCCTGACCTGCATCGAGCCCGGACGACAGCACGAGCAGAGCCCGCACACCGTGGTCGCCGCACTCCCTCGCAACGTTCGGCACGACGGGCGCGGGTACGGCCAGGACCGCCAGGTCCGGCACGTCCGGGAGTGACGTCACCGACGCATGGCAGCTCACCCACTCGATGACATCGGCCCCCGGGTTGACGGCATGCAGGAGACCTGCGAACCGGCCGGTGCGCAGATTGCGCAGCACCGCCCGGCCCACGGATCCGGGCTTGCGGCCGGCACCGATCACCACGACGGAACGCGGTCTGAGCAGCGGCTGCAGACTGGCGACGTCGGCGTGCCGGCCACGGATGTCGATCGCTGTCAGATAGGTCTCGTCCTCGCCGAGCTCGACGCACAGATGGACCTCGGGACCGTCGTAGCGACGGCTGGTGTGCAGTCCGAGGTCGGCAAAGACCTTGAGGACTGCGTAATTCTCGGCAAGCGCGTCGGCCGTGAACGCGGTGATGCCCGAACGGCGGGCGTCGTCGACGAGGTGTTCCAGCAGCAGGGTGCCCACACCGCGGTGGTGCCGGCCGTCCGCAACCGCAAGCGCGATCTCTGCCGTGTCCGCGCCCGCATCCGTTACGCAGTCCGCGATGCCCAGGATTCGGTCGCCCGACTCGGCGACCAGAGCCTGGTAGCCGCCGTGAGGCAGTGCTGCCACACGTGCGGCTGCCAGTTCGGCGGAACGGTGGCCGGCGGCGAAGAAGCGCAGCCGGACATTGCCGGGTGTCATCTCCTCGTACAGCCGCAGCACCTGATCGGCGTCTTTCGGCACGGCCGGGCGGATACCGATGGTCGTGCCGTCCGCCAGCAGCGCGTACACGCAGGGTTCAGCGTTCGTCATCGGCCGGCCCTCCTTCACGGCGGCGCGACTTCAGGCTGGCCCGCCGCCACGGAGTACCCCAAGGGTCGCGTGGGCACGGCGGGGGGCCGACCGGCCCTACCGCACTCCACTGCGCCGGTGCGACGGTGACGTAGGAGACCCATGCACGCACACTCGCTGAAAGGCGGCGGGGACGATGATGGAGTCACCCCTGGTCGTAGGCGTCGACGGTTCCGAATCCAGCCTCAGCGCCACGGACTGGGCAGCGGACGAGGCCGTGCGACACGGCCTGCCCCTTCGGTTGATCTACGCAACACGATGGGAGCGCTACGAGGGAGCTGCACTCGCAGCCAGCCTCGGGCGTTCCGACGCACAAGTTCTCGGAGAGAACATCGTCGGCGCGGCAGGACACCGCGCCCAGCTACGCGCACCGGACGTCAAAGTCATGACAGAAGTGGTGGCCGAAGACACGGTGAACGCACTGTTGTACGAAAGCGATCACGCGGCTGCCCTGATCACCGGTTCGCGAGGCCGGGGCGAGATCACAGGTCTCCTTCTGGGCTCGGTGAGTCTGGCACTGGCGACCCGTGCCCATTGCCCGGTGATCGTCATACGGGGAGACGACGCCACCCTTGCCGGAACGCACCATCGCGTGCTGCTCGGCATCGGCGACATGGACGTGGACTCGGCCGCCGTGCGCTTCGCCTTCCACGAGGCGAAGGCCCGCGGCTGCACCCTCGACGCGGTGCACGCCTGGCGCTGCCCCGCACACGAGAGCTCCGACCACTCGCCCCCCGCAGGGGGCACGGCTCGCTTCCACGAGGACAGAGCAGCAACCCTGCTGGACGGGGCTCTGGCCGCTGCTGCCCGCGAACACCCGGACGTCAACGTTCAGCACACCACGGTCGAGGGCCCGGCACGCAAGATCCTGATCGACCGCTCTTCGGCCGCAGACCTGCTGGTCGTCGGCGCGCGGCGGCGGCAAGGGCATCTCGGTATGCAGCTGGGGCGAGTGGGGCACACCGTGCTGCACCACGCCGCCTGCCCCGTGGCCGTTGTTCCGCAGGACGCGTAGCGGCTGGTGACGCGGCCGACTCGGGCCACCGAAGGGAGCCGTCATGGCAACTCGACCGCCCCACACCGTGAACGAGGTGATGACCTCAACCGTTGTCGCCGTCGGTCTGGACGCTCAGTTCAAGGAGATCGTGGCCGCCATGAGGCAGTGGCAGGTCAGCGCGGTACCCGTTCTGGAAGGGGAGGGCAGGGTGATCGGTGTCGTGTCCGAAGCCGATCTGCTGTCCAAGGAGGAGCTGCGGGACAGGGATCCTGTCCTCATCGAGCAGCGGCGACGTCTGGCCGAGTATGCGAAGGCCGGCGCGCTGTCCGCCAGGGAGCTCATGTCGAGCCCCGCCGTTACCGTCACAGCCACCGCGACGCTCCCTCATGCGGCGCGTCTCATGGCGCGGCATCACATCAAGCGGCTGCCTGTGGTCGACGGGGCAGGAGTACTCAAGGGCATTGTGAGCCGCGGGGACCTGCTGAAGGTCTTTCTCCGTTCGGACGACGACATCGCCGCAGAGGTGCGTGAGGAGGTGGTCGACCAGCTCTTCCCCGTCTCACGCCGCAGCATTCGTGTCGACGTCACCCAAGGCACCGTCACCCTCACCGGCGCCGTCGGTGACAGCACGCTCGTGCCCGTCGCCGAGCGCCTTGCACGGGCGGTTGAGGGCGTGGTGGACGTGCGGTGCCTCCTCTCGGCGCCCCTCACGGAGTCGGCGGACGCACGTGCCGCAAAGGCCGGCGGAGCAGGTCCCCAGCCATGACCAAGTACGTGTACGACTTCGCCGAGGGCAGCCGTGACATGGCCGGCCTCCTCGGCGGCAAGGGCGCCAATCTTGCGGAGATGGCCGGCATGGGACTGCCCGTGCCACCGGGCTTCACCATCACCACCGATGCCTGCCGGGCTTTCCTGGCCACGGGTGAACCGCCTGCGCAGCTGGATCAGGAGGTCGCCGCGCACCTGGCGTCCCTGGAGGAAGCAGCCGGCAAGCACGTCGGCCAGGTGGACGACCCGTTGCTGCTCTCCGTCAGGTCGGGGGCACGGTTCTCGATGCCCGGCATGATGGAGACCATCCTCGACGTCGGCCTGAACGACCACTCCGTTCTGGGCCTGGCGCAGTCGGCCGGGGGAGAACGTTTCGCCTGGGACTCGTACCGGCGACTTCTGCAGATGTTCGGAAGCACGGTGATGGGCGTCGACAGTGAACTCTTCGAGGATGCGCTCGCGCTCCTCAAGATGGAGCGCAGCGCTGCCGACGACACCCAGTTGGACACGTGCGACCTGATCAGGCTGGTCGACACATTCAAGGACCTGATCCGGCAGCAGACCGGAGAAGAGTTCCCTCAGCAACCTGTCGAGCAGTTGCGGCGCGCCGTCCTCGCCGTCTTCTCCTCCTGGAACGGTGAGCGTGCCCGTGTCTACCGCCGGCGCGAGCACATTCCCGATGATCTGGGCACCGCGGTCACGATCCAGGCCATGGTCTTCGGCAACCTCGGTGCCGACTCCGGCAGCGGCGTCGCCTTCACCCGGGACCCGGCCACCGGCCGTCCCGGCATCTACGGCGACTACTTGCCCAACGCCCAGGGAGAGGACGTCGTCGCCGGGATCCGCAACGCGGTACCGCTCCAAGAACTGGCCGACCTGGACCCGGACTCCTTCGCGCACCTGCGCGAAAACATGGAGAAGCTGGAAGCGCACTATCGCGACCTGTGCGACATCGAGTTCACCATCGAGCACGGCAGGCTGTGGATGCTGCAGACCCGCGTCGGCAAGCGCACCGCCCAGGCCGCCTTCAGCATCGCCTGCCAGCTCGTCGACGAAGGTCTGATCTCTGCGGACGAGGCCCTCGCCCGCGTCGACGGCACGGCGCTCGCCCGCCTGATGTTCCCGCGCTTCGACACATCCGGCCGCAGTGAAGTGATCGCGCACGGCATTCCCGCCTCCCCCGGCGCCGCGGTGGGTGAGGCGGTCTTCGACTCGGCCGAAGCCGTCCGGAGGGCCGGCCAAGGCAAGCAAGTCGTCCTCGTACGCCAGGAGACGGCACCGGACGACCTGCCCGGCATGGTCGCCGCACAAGCAGTACTGACCAGCCGCGGCGGCAAGACCAGTCACGCCGCCGTGGTCGCGCGCGGCATGGGCAAGGTGTGCGTGTGCGGAGCCGAGGACATCACCGTCGACGTGCGTAGCCGGTGCTTCATCGCCGGCGGCGTCACCGTGCCGGAAGGCACGGTGCTGTCCATCGACGGCACCGAGGGTGTCGTGCGTCTGGGTGCCGTGCCGCTGATCGACTCGGAGGTCATGCACTGGTTCGACGAAGGGGGCGGGGCTCCCGGCAGTGACACCGACCGGACCGTACGAGACGTGCACCGGCTCATGGAACGGGCCGACGCCCTGCGGCGCATGGAAGTACGCGCCAACGCCGACACCCCCGAAGACGCCGCCCGCGCCCGCCGTTTCGGCGCGCAGGGGATCGGCCTGTGCCGTACCGAGCACATGTTCCTCGGGGACCGGCGCGCCCTCGTGGAAGCCATGATCCTCGCCTCGGACGACGCCGGACGCGACACCGCGCTCGGCGCGCTTCTGCCGCTCCAACGCCAGGACTTCATCGGCATCCTCGACGCCATGGACGGCCTGCCGGTCACCATCCGGCTCCTCGACCCGCCGCTCCACGAGTTCCTGCCCGACCTCACGGAGCTTTCCGTACGTCTCACCCGGGACGAAGCAATCGGCAAGACACAGGACCCGCGTGACACCGAGCTGCTGACGGCCGTCACACGCATGCACGAGGAGAACCCGATGCTCGGGCTGCGTGGAGTCCGTCTGGGCCTAGTGGTCCCGGGGCTGGTGGCCATGCAGGTGCGGGCCGTCGCCGAGGCGGTCGTGGCGCGCAAGCGCGCGGGCGGTGACCCCCGCGCGGAGATCATGGTTCCGCTCGTCGACGCGGTCGAGGAACTACACCTGGTGAAAGGCGAGGTGGACCGGGTCCTGGCGGAGGTGTCCGAGGAATCCGGAGTCCCCGTCGAGTGCCCGGTCGGCACGATGATCGAACTTCCTCGAGCTGCCCTGACCGCGGGCGAGATCGCCCGGGACGCCGCGTTCTTCTCCTTCGGCACGAACGATCTCACCCAGACGACCTGGGGATTCTCCCGTGACGACGTCGAGGCGGCGTTCTTCTCCGCATACCTCGACAAGGGCATCTTCCAGACGTCCCCGTTCGAGACGATCGACCGCAAGGGCGTGGGCCGACTCGTCGAGATCGCCGTCGCCGAGGGCCGGGCCGCCCGGCCCGGCCTCAAGATCGGGGTATGCGGGGAGCACGGCGGCGACCCGGACTCGGTGCACTTCTTCCACGGTGCCGGCCTCGACTATGTGTCGTGCTCGCCGTTCCGCATCCCGGTGGCCCGGCTCGAGGCGGGACGGGCGGCACTGCCGCCCAACTCCGCCGACGCACGCTGAACGCCCTCTCCGGCCCTTCAGCACGGAAAGGGCGTTCAGCCCGTCACACTCACACGACCGCAAGCACCTCCCGCACGGGCGGGCGGGGCGTCGCAGGAACATCGGCGCCGTAGCCGAGCCGGAGGAGCATCTGGGCATGGCCCATCGCCGCACTCGGGTCACGCACGGCCCACCGCAACTCCGGCCATTCGAGCGCCTGCGAACTGAGCGCTGTGGACAATCCGTCGAGCGTCGCCTGCAACAGCACACGTTCCAGCGCCTGACCGGCATGGAGCCAGTCCACAGGGCGGTCCCGTCGTGTTCCCAGCACGGCCAGGCAGGGATTCTGCTCGAACACGGCCACGGCCCGTCCGTCGGAACGATTCCCGGGGGCGAAGTCACGCACCGGCGCCCGGCCGTCATAGCGGCGGGGCCCGAACGCATAGGCCGGAATGCCCTCGCCCTCCGGCCCGCCGGAGGCGTCCCCAATCCACCGTGCGGTCTCCGCCCGGGCCTCCCGATCCGTGTCCCCGAGGTAAGCAGCCTCCTGGTCGAGCTCCAGTACGGACTGCACCTGCCAGTCTCCGAGGAATTGCAGCCGTGCCCCTTCAGCCACAGCAGCACCGCAGAGGCCGTCGCGCAGCTCCTCCCTGACGGGCTCGTCACTGAAGGGCTCCCTGCTCGTCCGGCGGCGGACAATTGCGGGGTACAGCACGGCAATCGGGTCATCGGCCGATCGATCCGGGCTGAAGGTGATGTCGGCCAGCAGCCCGGGGTCACCCGGGTCGGGCAGGAGGTCGATGTCCGGCGCCCAGCCTGCCCGGGCGACGGCGACACGAAGGTTGAACAAGGCTGCGCCACAGCCCAGATGCAGGGCCCGGTTCCCCACAGGCCGGATTGCTGCACTGTCAGCCTCCGCTCGGGTAGCAGATGCCGACAGGGCCGCTGGGGGTACGGACTGGGGCCGCGCGGCCCATTCGTCGACACGAGGTGGGCGGCACCCAAGGTCATCCCGCTGCTTGAACGTGATCGGTGACTGTTGCCCGGCCTCCCACACCGGCTCCCGCCGTGCCTTCACCACGAGTGCCGCGCCGACGAATCGCGCTAGCCGCTCCGACCGCACCCATGATTGCGTCGTGTGGGCGTCATCGGCTCGGCCCGCCCTCCGCGCGGACCGCGTGCCGGGCGGGCGGGCGGCTGACGAGGTGGCGGGGGTCCGTCGCCCGCGTGATGGCTGTTTCCACCGCTGCGATCCGTTCGGCGAGCAGGCCGAGTGCGGCGACGGCGCGCAGAAGCGGGTCCTCGTCCGGGTCGCCCAGGGCTTGGTGGCGTGCGTAGGAGGACTTGATCTCCGCCCAGCGGGCGGCCTGGTCCTCAGTGAGAGTGGAGCGCAGTTCGGCAAGCTTGAGCAGGTTGGCCTCGGCTCCGGTGCTGAGGGTCTGGGCCTCGCCCGAGTAGTGGTCGTCGATCACGGCGGCGAGCTCGTCGTCGTTCATGACCGAGGAGATGCGTGTCGTGATCTTATTCATGTTGCGGTACGAGCCCTGGAGCTGGAAGGGCGGTTCGGTGCGGGTCGTGTCCGTCTGGGCAGCCGATGCCATGTATGTCCGGTTGACCGCAAGAACCGTCTCGCGCGCCGCGAGCAGGTGGCGCAGCACCGCAAGGATCCGGTCGAGCTCGGCCGGGGGGCAGGGGTGGGTGAGCCGATCGCGGCGGGCGGTGGGGTCCTCGGCGGCCAGGCGCACCAGCAGCTCCAGATCGGCATGCTCACGCCCGGCAAGGGGAGCAAGGACCGGGTGGGAGGTGAGGGCGTTTTCGATGAAGCTCAGCGCGAAGACGTCCTCCTTGCCGGTCAGGACATCGCCGAGGTTCCACACGTCGGCACGGTTGGCGAGCATGTCGGGGATGCGGAAGCGCTGCCCGGACTCGGTGTAGGGGTTGCCCGCCATGCAGACGGCGAAGCGCTTGCCCCGCAGGTCATGGCCGTTCAGGGTGCGGGTGGCGTCACACAGCGGGATGAACTTCTGCAGCAGCTCGGGTGAGACGTGCTGGATGTCGTCCAGGTACAGCAGGACGTTGTTGCCTGTCGCCAGCGCGAAGCTGATCTTCTCGATCTCCCGGCGGGCGGTGGCGTTCGGCGCCTCCGCGGGGTCGAGCGAGGTGACGGCGTGGCCGAGGGCAGGTCCGTCGACCTTCACCAGGAGCAGGCCGAGGCGGTCGGCGACGTACTCCATGAGGGTGGTCTTACCGTAGCCGGGCGGTGAGACGAGCATCAGCAGTCCGCTGCTGTCGGTCCGCTTGCCGTCGCCGGCGGCTCCGAGCTGCTTGGCGAGGTTGTCGCCGATGAGCGGCAGGTAGACCTCGTCGACGAGGCGGTTGCGTACGAAGGAGGACATGACGCGCGGCCGGTACTCGTCCAGGCGCAGCCGGTTCTGCTCGGCAGCGACGAGGGCGGTTCTGCGCTTCTGATAGGCGCGGAACCCCGGTACGACGCGGTGGGCGAAGTCGCCGGTCCGGGCCAGGAACTCGTCGAGTCGCAGGGTCAGGGCGCGCCGGTGGACCCTCGGGTGCGCGCCGAGCAGGCCCTCGACCCTCGCGGTCAGGTCCCCTTCAGTGTCGGAGCGCACGAGGTTCGGGCAGACCTCGATCGCGACGGCTTCGGCGAGGTCGCCGTTGTCGACGTCCTCACCACAGGAGGCGGCGTACGGGACGAGCCAGCCCTCGACAAGTCGCTGCGCGGCGGCGGTCTCCCCGGCGTCGAGCCGCTCGCGCACGTCGTCCGCGTAGGGTGATGTGCCCACTGCCCGGCGGAACTTGTCCAGCAGCGTGCGAGCCGCTGGACTGGTCGCGAAGGACTCGCCGGTCGCAAGCTCCTCGACGAGGTACTCCGCGGCACGGTCGGTCAGCGCTCCCGCAGCGGCGAGTTCGCTGCGCAGCGCGTCGAGTGCCTTTGCCTCCCCGAACATCTGCCGCGCCCTCACCAGCGACGCGGCCTCATGCACCCACGCCCTCCGCGCCTCGTCAGTCGTCCCGTGGGCCCAGAACAGCTGGGCGGCTGCGCGGTCGGCTGCCGGGTAGCGCAGCAGCCCGGCCTGCTCGTGCAGCCCCAGCAGTGCGGAGAGGATGACGGCCGCGTCGTGGTCGTGGACGCCTCGCTCGTACCCCTCGTCGTATGCCGCCGCGGCGGCCTCGCGCGTGCGTCCCGCCAGGTCGGCGCCGACCAGGGCCTCGGCACCGTGCTCGGCCAGCAGACGCGCTGCCAAATATTCCGCCCGGTAGACCTCGGCGTTCTCGGACGGCAGGAGCTGGTCCCAGTGGACGCGGGTGTCCGCGAACTCCGGGTCGGTGACCGGGCGTCGGTAGTCCGTACCGGTCAGCGCGAACGCCAAACCCCCGTCCGCGTGCGGCACGAGCGTGAGCTCCGGGGGCCGGGTGTTGACGGCGAACCGGTGCGTGCCGAGGCGGATCGTGTCGCCGCCGTCCGCGAACAGTTCGGTACGGTCCCGTAGCGCGCGGCCGGCCTCCTGGCGGGCGGCCTTCAACCGCCCGTCCAGCTCCTCCGCCCGCACATGGTCGCCGAGTTCGCGCAGCTCGTCGGCGGTTCGGCGGACCTTGGCCGCAATGGGGTCGGAGGCGAAGTAGGTGTGGACCGCGTCGAGGCTGTCCAGGGTTGTCGCCCGGCGGGTGATCGTCTCCAGGACGCGCCCGGCCGATCCGGCGAGGCGCTCGGCGCGCCGGACGCGGGAGTCCTGAAGAGTCTGCTTGCGGCCCGAGAAGGTGTCGTGGATCTCGGTGCGCTTGTCGGCGATCCTGGTGAGGAATCCGTCGTGGTCGGCAAAGCGCGACTCGAGATTGTCCAGGTGAAGCAGAAGCCGGGCGAGTTGGGCGTCACAGGATTCCGGGGTCGTTGCCGCGGCCAGTGCGCCGGTGACCGACTGGCCGAGCAGCGCGAACTCGGCCCCGAACGCGGCACGCCCCTCCAGGTCGATCAGTTCGCGCCGCCGTGCGGCAAGGGTCGCCCGGGCGCGATTCAGACCGCCCAGCACCTCGGCGATCCGCTCCAGGATGGCGGTGCGCACGGTGGCGTCACCAATGTCCAGGCCGGCGATGACCTCGGTGAGGGCCTGAAGGCCGAAGACCTGCTCGTCCAGCCGCTCGGTGACCGGAGCGGCCTCCACTGCCGTGGTGATCGTCCCGGCGTCGGCGGTGAGCCGCTCCACCTCCGCGTGGTGGCTGGTGAAGGCGTCGTCGCGCTGGAGAAAGGTCACCGCACGCTGTGCGGTGGCGTGGACATGGGTGCCGGCGTCCTCGGCGAGCGCGTCGATGGCCTCCGCGTCCGCGTACCGCATCTCCCTCAGGGTCACCACATGGCCCTGGGCCCGGCGCAGTTCGGAGATGCGCTCGATCCACTCCTGGGCAGTGGCAGGAGCCTCACCGCGCACCCGCCTCACCAGACGCTGAAGCTGCTCCGTCGCCTCCGCAAGCGCCTCGGCTGCGTCCCGTGTCAGGGACTGCACGGACTCGAACTCCTCCAATACCTGCTCGGCTGTGGCCCGCACCTCGTCCAGAGGGGTGCGCAGGTCCCCGGCGTCCGCGTCGCCCAGCCAGTGGAACCGGTCGACGGCCCGCGTGCAGGCGGCGACCAGCGATTGGTACAACTCGCTGGTGGCGGTGGTCTCGGCGGCCTGACGGGCGATGGCCAGGCAATCGGAGATGCCGCGCACCAGGTCGGCGCTGCCGATCCGGGCGAGTGGTCCGGTACCTGCCGGGGCGGCGGCCGCGTGGGCGTCGGAGACGTACGGAGTCCGCCAGATCCGCACCGGATGCACGCGCGCGGGCTCGTCGGATTCGGTGCGCAGCACGGTGAGGGTGCCGTCGTCGAACAGCGCGTAGCCGCGACAGGAGAGCGGAGCGGCGACCTCCTTGCGGATGAGGTTGTACGGAAGCAGGAGGGTGCGGCCCTCACGGGCGTGGAACGTGAACAGCACGTCCTCGCCGTTCGGCGACCGGACCGCGCGCTCGAACTCCAGGCCCGACGTGTCGGTGTCGAAGGTCTTCACCGCGCCCGTGGCGAGACAGTAGCCCCCAGGGAAGACGATGCCCTGGTCGTCAGGCAGCCGACGACAGGACTGTCCGATGCCGTCCAGCCGGACCACGGCCTTCGTGAGCGTGTTGAAGACCAGGTACCGCCGGGATTCCTCCTTGTAGGGCCTGATACGGAGCAGGATCAGTGCGCCGACGGCTGCGTATGCCACCTCGGCGTCGGCGAGTGACTGCAGTGGTTCGTCGACGCGCTCGCTGTGGATGCCCTCGCCGGTCTCGGTGTCGTCCTCGGTCTTCACGGTGAGCGTGCCACCGACCGTCGCGACGAAGACCGTGCCGTGGGCAAGGGCGATATGCGGATACCGGCCCAGGACGTGATCGTCCCGGCTCGTCTCGACCCAGGCGAAGTCGTGCGAGCTGGGGTAAACATGGTCGCGCTCCCCACGGGCGTCCAGGAACCGCACCTCGCCGGACGAGGAGAGGGACCAGCGCAGGACACGGATGTCGTCGGCCTGCTCCCCGGTCCGGAAGACGGCCAGCAGCTTGCCCTCGACATGGCGGAGCCGAAGGAGCCGTGCGCCCTGGAAATAGCGGTGCAGCGCCCCGAATTCCCTGACGAAGGCGGGGTCGGCGAGCAGGCCGGGCACCGCGTCGTCCGGGAGCCGGTTCAGGTCGCGGTCGTAGAGGGCGAAGACGTCGGCGGCCGGGGCATCGGAGCCGACGAGCAGCGCGTCGCCGACAGCGACGATGTCGCGGGGTACCACGTTCCGCTCCGTACGGATGCGCTCGGTACCAACGAGGGCGAGTTCGGTGGAGCCGAAAGCCGCGACACGCGCGGCGTTGAGGGTGTCGGCGCGCCGGGCCAGCTCGTCGGCGTGAGCACCCAGGCGGTCACGCAGTACGTCGTACGTGCCGACGTCGAGGCCGCTTCCCGTCTCGGTCCCAGTCACTGTCCAGCTCCCTCGTGTACGTGATGGTTGTCCGGAGCTGCCGCCCCCCGCGCGGCAGCTCCGGAAGCTGTGACCTCCCCCTTACGGGCGGTCAGTTCGTGGCGGTGCCGTTCAGCCCGGCGAGGCCGTTCCGTCCGGCGAGCTCGGCCACCGGCATGTCGGCCAGGCCCAGTTGCCGTGCCTTGGCGATGAGTTCGTCCAGTTGCCCCGATCCGGCCGGCATGAGCTTCATCAGCAGCGCCGACACAGTCAGGTTCTGTACGTCGGCGGAGGAGACAGAGCCGAGCATCGTCGTCAGGTCCTCGGTGAAGGACGCGGAGCCGTCGAGCCACGGCCCGACGAGTGCCTGGGCGGTCTGTGAGTGCTGGACGAAACCGTCGACGCTCTTTCCCAGGGAGATCGACTGCACGAGCCGATCGAAGAACACCGAGTCGCCGCCGACGATGTTGATGTCGGCCTTCTCCAGGCCGGTGGCCAGCACCGTGGCCTGTGCCTCGGCGACCTGACGCTGCACGTCGAGCCCGGCGAGTCGGATCTCCTTCTCCGCCTCCAGGCGCAGCCGGTACTCCTCGTGAGTACGGGAAGCCTCGTCCAGCGCGGCCATCGCGGCCGCCTTCTCGGTCAGGCCCGCGGCCTCGGCCTTGAGCTTCTCGCCGATGGCCGTGGCCTCGGCGAGAGCCTTCTCGCGGGTGCCTGTCGCTTCGGCGCGCAGCCGGGCCTCGGTCGCCCCGGCCTCGGCGAGGCCGGCCTTCTCGATGGCGTCGGCTTCCTTCTCCCGTACCTGCACGGCCGCCAGGCCCTCGGCCGCGGCTTCGGCCTGGACTCCTTCCGCGAGGCGGATCTTGGCACGGGCGTCCATGTCGGCGGTCTTGTTGCGGGCCTCGGCGAGGGTGAGTTCCTCGGCGGCCCGGTGGACCGCCGCCTGCTCAGCGGCCTCGGCGGCTTTGATGTCCTTGACCAGCTGTTCCTGTGCCTCGGCCTCGGCAGCGATGACTACCGTCTGCCGCTTGCGCTCGGCCTCCTCGACGGCGCGAAGCTTCTTGATGGACTCCTCCTGCTCGGCGACCGTACGGTCCACGGCGACCCGCTCGCGGATGACCTCGGCGATCTCGCGGCGCTCGGCCTCGACCTCCTTCTCGGCGGAGATGCGGGTGAGTGCGGTCTCCCGGTCCCGTGCGATGACTTCGAGCAGGCGGTCCTTCTCGATGCGCTCGTTCTCGATGGCGATGACCCGCTCGCGGTTCTTCTGTGCCACGGCGACCTCACGTGCCTGGTTCTCCCGCTGAATACCGAGCTGCTCCTCGGTCTTCAGGAAGGCGCCTTGCGCACGCAGCCGCTCCTCCTCGACCACACGGGCTGTCTCGGCCTCTTCCCGAGCCCGGACGGTGTCGATCTCACGCTTCTGCTTGATCTCCGCGTCCGTCTGGCGGCGCTCCAGTTCCAGGATCGCCTCGCGGGCGTCGACGTTCTGCCGGGTGATCTCCTTCTCCTCGGTGCGCTGGAACTCGTTGGTACGCACGTGCTCGACCGCCGTCAGCTCGGTGATCTTCCGGATGCCCTGGGCGTCGAGGACGTTGGACGGGTCGAGCTGGGTGAGCGGCGTCTGCTCCAGGTAGTCGATCGCCGCGTCTTCGAGGCTGTAGCCGTTCAGGTCTGTGCCGATGAGCTGGATGATCCGGTCGCGCAGTTCGTCGCGTTTCGTGTAGAGGTCGGTGAAGTCCATCTGCTTGCCGACGGTCTTGAGCGCCTCGGAGAACTTGGCGTTGAACAGTTCCTGCAACGTCTCCTTGTCGCTTGCCCGTGCGGTGCCGATGGCCTGGGCGACCTTGATGACGTCCTCGATCGTCTTGTTGACGCGGACGAAGAACGAAATCCTGATATCGGCACGGATGTTGTCGCGGCAGATCAGACCGTCCCTGCCCGTCCTGCTGATGTCGATGGTCTTCACCGAGATGTCCATGACCTCGGCCTTGTGCAGGACCGGCAGGACGACCTGCCCGGTGAAGGTGACGTCGACCTTCCGCATTTTCGACACGATCAGTGCCTTGCCCTGCTCCACCTTGCGGAACAGCCGGCTGATCACGAACAGCGTGGCGATGACGATGAGCAGGACAACGGCGACGAGCACGCCGATACCCCAGGTGATGGCATCCATGAGTAATCCCCGGATCAGAGGTGGGAGCTGAAGTGGAGGGGCGGTGTCAGCCGCGGGGGTCCAGCGCCTTGTCGAACGGCGCGACCCAGAAGAATTCGCCGGCGTCGTCGTACGCGTACAGCAGCCCTGTGCTGCCGAGCCCCAGCCGGTCGCCGTCGTTCTGACGGACCTGTACGACGGCGGTCGAGCCGTCCCGGGCGGCGACCTCCGCCTGGCCGAAGTCCGCGTCCACCCGACCGGTGCGGATGGTGCAGGTCAGACCGACGAAGTCCTGCCGGGACGGCCCGGGTTCATCGGGAAAGAGCTTGGCGAGCGGGCGGACGAGCATCCGGGTCAGGCGCCAGGAGCAAAACAGGGAGGCGCACAGCAGCACCGCTCCGAACAGATGGAGAAGCGCGCCGGTCATACCCGCACTTGCGAGGAGTGCCGACCCGGTGAGGCTGATGAACCACGACAGGACGATCAGCGTGGACACCGACACAGCAACAGGCGCTCCGCCGAGGTTCAGCGCGTGGGTGTCCATGTCCGCGTCGAAGCTGTCATGGTCGGCGGCACCGAGCAGCACCAGCACCCAGAAGCCGACGACGACCACGAGGGCCGCGGTGAACAGCACGGTGGGGAACGTGGCCGTGGCCTTCAGGAACTCGTCCATGGTCAAGCCCCCCTAAGTCTTGGCCCGGCACACTCATTTCCGGGCCCCGGCATCGGTCTCGCCCGCCTGCCCCCGGCCGGTCCATGATGACAGGACGGCACGCTCGCGCGCATTGCCGTGAACCGGCAATCAATACGCTTCCTTAATGCCGGTGCCCACCCTCGGTGCCCACGGGCGGTCGCACACCCGACGGGGAAGGTGGTCGGATCTCCCGCTCGCGCATGAGGGGAAGTCCGCTGCGGATATGCCCTCCGCCCACCGGAGTGTGACTGAACGTCAGCAGGTGGTCGCAGCGCTGGACTGGAGCCTGCGGGCCCGATCACCTACGGCTGCCTTGGTGCCCGGCACGAACGTGAATGCCGCGATGCGCCCGACCGCGATCGTGGCATTGGCAACTCGGTGACCGGCTGTGGTGCTCGATGTCCCCGGGCGGCCCGGCCTCATCGGTGAGTGGCGCCCGCGTCGGGGACGGGCAACCTGGTACGGCAGGTGGCCGGCCGAATCGTTGGAGCACGGGCCGCGGGTCCGGTGGTGGTGGTCGGCCAGTCTCTGAGAGGGGCCATCAATCTGGCGCCCCTCACGACTGCGCCTAAGAAGCCATCTCATTTGGTGAGTCTGCGGTAGCAGATGAGGGTGCAGGCGATGCTGGTGAAGGCGAGGAAGTGGTCCGCTTTACGTTCGTAGCGT
>NZ_JBWKCY010000019.1:0-180197 GCF_056436245.1 Streptomyces sp. NPDC043812 | reverse complement strand
GTGTCGTCTCCGACGTGACGCCGAGCTACCTTCCCTACGGCATCTGAGACCGAACGCCTGCGTCCGCCATGTGGGGTCGTACGGCTCCCGGGGCCACCGACCAGGTGCCGGACATGAGGGACGGCCTCCGAACCCCAGGAGGCCGTCCCTTCCCGCGCACCTCCGCGTGGGCCGTTGCCGCACCCGGACGGACCACGAACGACACCCCGACGGCGCACTCGCGCGTCGCCGCCTGTGACCGTAATCACCGCCCAGGTGTGATCTGTGATTTAGGGACCCACGTGCTGCGGGGATAACCTGCCAGGCGGACATGCCGCGCCCACGGACACCGTGTGTGCCTTCCTTGTGACAGAGCTCGTCACGTTGCCCTTCGCGGCACTGCCCACGCAGACAACGAACCGCGATCATCAGAAAAGGGACGGACGCGCGTGGACCTGTTCGAGTACCAGGCGAGGGACCTCTTCGCCAAGCACGGTGTACCGGTGCTGGCCGGTGAAGTCATCGACACGCCTGAGGCGGCGCGCGAGGCGACCGAGCGGCTGGGCGGCAAGTCGGTCGTCAAGGCGCAGGTCAAGGTCGGCGGCCGCGGCAAGGCCGGCGGCGTGAAGCTGGCCGCCACCCCGGATGAGGCCGTCGCCCGCGCGACGGACATCCTCGGGTTGGACATCAAGGGCCACACGGTCCACAAGGTGATGATCGCGGAGACCGCTCCGGAAATCGCCGAGGAGTACTACGTCTCGTACCTCCTCGACCGCACCAATCGCACCTTCCTCGCGATGGCGTCCGTCCAGGGCGGCATGGACATCGAGGAGGTCGCGGAGAAGACCCCCGAGGCCCTTGCGAAGGTCCCGGTCGACGCCAACGAGGGCGTCACCATCGAGAAGGCCCGCGAGATCGTCGCCCAGGCGAAGTTCCCGGCCGAGGTTGCCGAGAAGGTCGCCGAGGTCCTCGTGACCCTGTGGAAGACCTTCATCGCCGAGGACGCGCTCCTCGTCGAGGTCAACCCGCTCGCGAAGGTCGCCAGCGGCGACATCCTCGCGCTCGACGGCAAGGTCTCGCTCGACGAGAACGCCGAGTTCCGTCAGCCGGGCCACGAGGAGTTCGTGGACCACGCCGCAGCCAACCCGCTCGAGGCTGCCGCCAAGGCCAAGAACCTCAACTACGTCAAGCTCGAGGGCGAGGTCGGCATCATCGGTAACGGTGCCGGTCTGGTCATGTCGACCCTGGACGTCGTCGCATACGCCGGTGAGAACCACGGCGGCGTGAAGCCGGCTAACTTCCTCGACATCGGTGGCGGCGCCTCCGCCCAGGTGATGGCGAACGGCCTGGAGATCATCCTCGGCGACCCGGACGTCAAGTCCGTCTTCGTCAACGTCTTCGGCGGCATCACCGCCTGTGACGAGGTCGCCAACGGCATCGTCCAGGCGCTGGCCCTGCTCGCCGAGAAGGGCGAAGAGGTCACCAAGCCGCTCGTCGTGCGTCTCGACGGCAACAACGCGGAGCTGGGTCGCAAGATCCTCTCCGACGCCAACCACCCGCTCGTGCAGCGCGTGGACACCATGGACGGAGCGGCCGACAAGGCCGCCGAGCTCGCCGCTGCTGCGAAGTAAGGGAAGAGGGACTGTAGAACCATGGCTATCTTCCTGAACAAGGACAGCAAGGTCATCGTCCAGGGCATGACCGGTGCCACGGGCATGAAGCACACCAAGCTGATGCTGGGTGACGGCACCAACATCGTCGGTGGCGTGAACCCGCGCAAGGCCGGCACGTCCGTCGACTTCGACGGCACCGAGGTACCGGTCTTCGGCACCGTCGCCGAGGCGATGGAGAAGACGGGCGCCGACGTCTCCGTCCTCTTCGTGCCGCCGGCCTTCGCCAAGGCCGCCGTCGTCGAGGCGATCGACGCCGAGATCCCGCTCGCGGTCGTCATCACCGAGGGCATCGCCGTCCACGACTCCGCCGCCTTCTGGGCGTACGCGAAGTCCAAGGGCAACAAGACCCGCATCATCGGCCCGAACTGCCCCGGCCTCATCACGCCGGGCCAGTCCAACGCCGGCATCATCCCGGGCGACATCACCAAGCCCGGCCGCATCGGTCTCGTGTCCAAGTCCGGCACGCTGACCTACCAGATGATGTACGAGCTCCGTGACATCGGCTTCTCCTCGGCCGTCGGCATCGGTGGCGACCCGGTCATCGGTACGACGCACATCGACGCGCTCGCCGCGTTCGAGGCCGACCCCGACACCGACCTGATCGTCATGATCGGCGAGATCGGCGGCGACGCCGAGGAGCGTGCGGCCGACTTCATCAAGGCCAACGTCACCAAGCCGGTCGTCGGCTACGTCGCGGGCTTCACCGCGCCCGAGGGCAAGACCATGGGCCACGCCGGCGCCATCGTCTCCGGCTCCTCCGGCACGGCCGCGGCGAAGAAGGAGGCCCTCGAGGCCGCGGGCGTCAAGGTCGGCAAGACGCCGACCGAGACGGCCAAGCTGGCCCGCGCCATCCTGGCGGGCTGACCTTTCTGAACAGCGTGTGGGCCCGCCCCCGGTCTTCCGGGGGCGGGCCCACACGTCTGTGCCCGGGTGACATCGACCGGGCGGCTTTGCTCAGCCCAGCAGCGGCAGGAGCCGTTCCGGGCCGGCGGCCGGGGCCGAACTCAGCTTGTCCCGCAGCACCATGTCCTGCGGGGTCAGCAGCTGCGGCCCGCTGTGCGGGGCCGGTACGCCCTCGACCTGCTGGGTCGGCGGCATCGGTGGTTCGTACCGGGTGGGCGCGGTGAACAGGGTGAGCGCCGTCGCCAGCACGATCAGGGTGGTCGCGATCACGACGATCCTGGTCCACAGCTCGGCCTGGCGTTCGCAGGCGGTGCGCACGGTTGTGGCGGGGGTCATGTCGGGCACCGGCACGTCGGCGGTGAGGGCCTTGAGCGCGTCCTGGAGCACGGCGACGTCGTCGAGTGCCGGCAGCCGTTCGGCGACGGCGGCGCGCGCGTGCAGGACGCGGTTGGCGGTGGCGGGGGTGCTCGCCTCGGTCTCGGCGGCGGTCTCGGGCAGGTCCAGGCCGACGCCGTCGTAGAGCAGCAGGGTGCGACGGTAGGGCGGCGGCAACTCGTGCAGTGTCTCCAGCAGTTCGCGCCGGGCCGGTTCGGGGGGCGGCTCGTCCGGGTGCCGGTGGGCGGGACGCAGCCGCTGCCAGGGGGACATGGCGTACTCGTAGGCGGCGGCCCGCACCCAGCCCGTCGGGTCCTGGTCGACCGCGACCTCGGGCCACCGTTGCCAGGCGAGTTGGAAGGCGCGTTCGACGGCCTCCTGCGACAGCCTTCGGCGGCCGGTGAGCAGATACGCCTGGCGTACGAGAGCGGGCGCGGCGTGGGTGTAGAGGGCGTCGAAGGCTTCTGCGGGGGTCCGGCCGGTGGGGCGCGGGGGCTGCGGTGGTCCGGGCTCCGGGGAGGCATCCGGCTCTGGTTCCGTGGCCCGCGTCCTGTGCACCGTCTCCGACGGTGCCGCCTGGGGCGGCTCCGCGGCCGGTGCGGCCACGGCCTCCCGCACCGACTCCGCGGCCGGTGCGCCCGAGTCGTCGCGGACGGCTGCCGCTTCCGCCCGGAGGCCGGCGAGCAGTTTCGCGTACGCCTCGCGCGTGCGGCCCCGGGGGGTCGTGCGGCCGGTCTCCCAGGACCTCACCGTGGCACGCGTGACGCCGATGGCCGCGGCGACCTGCTCCTCGGACATCGCGTGCGCCTCGCGCAGCCTGCGCCGCTCCTTGGGAGCGGGCAGCGGGAACCAGGACGCGGAGCGGGGGGTGCTCTGTGTCATGAGGTGCTCCACGCGGCACAGGATTGGGTGGGAAATGGCATAAACGTATCTTGAGCGACACAACGACTATTCACCCGTTACATGGATAAACCGCGTGTCGTTGGCAGCATGGCCGCGTGACCCAACTGACCGAACACAGCCCGCCGATGCCGCAGACGCAGGTCGCCGTCCAGGGCGGCGCCACGGCGGCCCTCGTCGCCGCCTTCGTCCGCGGGGCGACTGCTGCCGGGCTCGGGCTCGGTGTGATCACCGTGCTCGTGACGGTGCTGTGGATCATTTCCCCGTTCCCGGACAGCGGTTCGGGCGGGGCGCTGCACGTCGCCGCGTCGCTGTGGCTGCTCGCGCACGGCGCCGAACTCGTCCGCAGTGACACGCTCTCCGGGGCCGCGGCCCCCGTGGGCGTGGCGCCACTGCTGTTCGTCGTGGTGCCCGCCTGGCTCGCGCACCGGGCGGCGCGAGATGCGCTGGAACCGGACGCAGGGCGGCCGCGTGCGTCGGCCGCCGGCACGATGATTGCCGTGACCAGTGGATACGTCCTGGTCGGGGCGCCCGTCGTGCTCTATGCCGTCGGGGGCGCGTTCGCCGCCGAGCCGCTGAGTGCGCTGCTGCATCTGCCGCTGGTGGCGGGCCCGGCCGCGGCTTGCGGCGTGTGGACGGCGACCGGCCGGCCGCTGGGGCCGTTGCCGGGCGGGCTCCCGCAGGGGCTGCGGATCGCGCTGGCGCGCAGCCGGGTCGCGGTGGCGCTGAGGTCCGCGCTCGCAGGGGCGCTGGCGTTGCTCGGCGGGGGAGCCGTAGTGGTCGTGGTGGCACTGGTCTGGAACGCCGACGCGGCGCAGGCATCGTTGCTCTCGCTCGCGAGTGATTGGCCCGGGCGGCTCGCCGTGACCCTGCTCGCGCTCGCGCTGCTGCCCAACGCGGCGGTATGGGCGGCGGCCTACGGTCTCGGACCTGGATTCGCGCTCGGGACGACCGCGACGGTCACGCCGTTCGCCCTGACGGGCGCGCCCGCGATCCCTTCGTTCCCGCTGCTCGCAGCCGTGCCCGACCCGGGGCGCGGGACACCGCTGCACTGGGCTGCGGCCGCCGTCCCGGTGGCCGCGGGGCTGGTCGTCGCATGGCGTACGGCGGAGGCGGCGGCACCGCGGTACGGGGACCGCGAGGAGGCGTGGTCACTGAGCGGAACGGCGTTGTCCGCTCTGCTCGCCGCGGCGGGTACCGGGCTGCTCGCGGCGTTCCTCGCCGGCGCCGCGGGCGGCCCGCTCGGCACCGGACGGCTGAGGGAGTTCGGCCCGGTGTGGTGGCTGACCGGCGCGGCGGCGCTGGCCTGGACGGCGGCGATCGCGGTGCCGGTGGCGCTGGCCGTCCGCGCCTGGCGGGTGCGGGGTCCTGCCGGAGTCCGGAGGACGGGATCTGTGGTGGCGCCCGCCGCCCCACTGCTCGGGCCCCCGTCTCCGGACGCGGACGTGGCGCGCGAGGACGACACCTGTCTCGATGGAGACCCGGACCTGGACGCGGAACCTCATGTCGAGCCCTATGGCTTGCTCCCGTCCGGCACCTGGACCACTCGTACGCCCCCGGCCCCGACTGTGCCCCCGGCGCCGGTCGTGCCGCCGGCCCCGGTCACGCCCCCACCGTCCGTTGCCGAGTGGCCCGTGCCCCTGGAACCGTCCGTTGCCGAGTGGCCCGCGTCCCCGGAACCGTCCGCGGCCGAGGCCACCGTGGCCCCGGAGCTCTCTCTGCCCGCGCCTTTCGCCGGTCCCGAGGACCCCGCGCCCCCGGCCCCTGCCGGCTGACCCGGAAACGCCGTGGCCCGGACCGCAACCGCGGTCCGGGCCAGTGTGTCCAAGAGGCGCCGACTGCTACTCCTGCACACCCAGAACGCCGCGCAGCGGCTCCGGGAGCAGGTCGTTGCAGGCCATTTGACCCGACTTGGTCAGGGCGTCGTTCACGCACGTGTAGTAGTCGCGGTAGACCAGCTGCGCCGTGAACGACGCCGCCACGATCAGCAGCGCGATGGTCGCCATGACCAGGCCGCTCATCGCCGCAGTGATCTGTGGCCTGCCGGGCGCGCCGGGCGGCGGCGTGGCCGCCGTCCCTCCGGACGTCACCGCGCCCGACGTGCTGCGGCGCGCCTTCCCGCGCAGGGAGCTGACGGCCCAGTACACGGCCAGCGCGCCCAGCAGCAGCGCGATCTCCGGGAGGTCGAACAGCGCGAAGAAGAACGCCCACATGCCCCCGAGCAGCGCATAGCGCGCACGGCGCTGGGCCGGGTCCGTCGGGTCCCAGCGCATTCCGCCGGGGCCTTGGCCACCGCCCTCCGGCCCGTTCTGGTCGCCGCGCGGGCCGCTCGGCCGACCGCCGAAGCCGCCGCCCGAGGAGCGCCCCGGCTGACGGCTGCTCCACTGACTGCCCCACTTCCCGCCCCCGTCCGACGACGAGGAGCCCGAGGAAGAGCCCGACGAGGAGTCCGAAGAGGAGTCGGAAGAGGAGTCGGACGACGGGTCGTCCGAGGAGGAGTCCCGTGAGGGGTGGCGCGGCCGCCACGGCTGGTCCGGCCGGCCCTCGGGCGGCGGCGCGAACGGATTGTCGTCGTCCGTGGACTGGCGCTCCCGCAGCAACAGGAGGTCCGTACGGTGGCGTCGGTCCGGCATTTGGTGAACGTCTTCCCCTCGTCATGCCCGTCGTCGAGCCCGCCCGGGCGCGGGCCCGCTCCAGACGCTACCTTCCGGCCACGCCCCCGTCCCGTGGGGGCCGTGCGGTGTGCCGGTATCGTTGCTGACGGTCGGCCCCTTCGTAGAGTTCCCCGTATCCAGGGATGCGATTCGTTCGTACGACCGTACAAAGCCGCACCGAAACGCGAAAAGAGTCCCCCTGTGGCTGCCGCCCGCCTCGTCGTCCTCGTCTCCGGATCGGGGACGAACCTTCAGGCCCTGCTCGATGCGATCGCCGCCGATCCCGAGGGCTTCGGGGCGGAAGTCGTCGCCGTCGGCGCCGACCGGGACGCGATCGCCGGTCTGGAGCGCGCCGAGCGCGCCGGTCTGCCGACGTTCGTGTGCCGGGTGAAGGATTTCGCCTCCCGTGAGGAGTGGGACGCGGCGCTGGCCGAGACCACCGCGGCGTACGAGCCGGACCTCGTCGTCTCCGCCGGGTTCATGAAGGTCGTGGGGAAGGAATTCCTCGCACGGTTCGGCGGCCGGTTCGTCAACACGCACCCCGCGCTGCTGCCCAGTTTTCCCGGTGCCCACGGAGTGCGGGACGCGCTCGCGTACGGGGTGAAGGTCACCGGATGCACCGTCCACTTCGTCGACGACGGCGTCGACACCGGCCCGATCATCGCCCAGGGCGTGGTCCTGGTCCGGGACGAGGACGACGAAGCCGCTCTGCACGAGCGCATCAAGGAAGTCGAGCGTTCGCTGCTCGTCGAGGTCGTGGGGCGGATCGCCCGGCACGGCTACCGCATTGAGGGACGAAAGGTTCATGTCGGTGAATAAGTCGGGTAACAAGCCCATCCGTCGCGCATTGGTCAGTGTCTACGACAAGACGGGGCTTGAAGAGCTTGCCCGCGGGCTGCACGAGGCGGGCGTCGAGCTCGTGTCCACCGGCTCGACCGCCTCGAAGATCGCCGCCGCCGGTGTCCCGGTGACGAAGGTCGAGGAGCTGACCGGCTTCCCCGAGTGCCTGGACGGCCGAGTCAAGACGCTCCACCCGCGCGTGCACGCCGGAATCCTCGCCGACCTGCGCCTGGACGCGCACCGCGAGCAGCTCGCCGAGCTGGGCGTGGAGCCGTTCGAGCTGGTCGTCGTGAACCTGTACCCGTTCAAGGAGACCGTCGCCTCCGGCGCGAGCCCCGACGAGTGCGTCGAGCAGATCGACATCGGCGGCCCCTCCATGGTCCGCGCCGCGGCGAAGAATCACCCGTCCGTGGCCGTCGTCACCAGCCCCGCCCGATACGCGGACGTCCTCGCCGCCGTGCAGGCCGGCGGCTTCGACCTGGAGGCGCGCAAGCGGCTCGCGGCCGAGGCGTTCCAGCACACCGCCGCGTACGACGTGGCCGTCGCCTCCTGGTTCGCGTCCTCCTACGCCCCTGCCGACGACACGGACTTCCCCGACTTCCTGGGCGGCACCTGGGAGCGCGAGAACGTGCTGCGCTACGGCGAGAACCCGCATCAGCCGGCCGCGCTCTACACCTCGGGCACCGGCGGCCTCGCCCAGGCGGAGCAGCTGCACGGCAAGGAGATGTCGTACAACAACTACACGGACACCGACGCCGCGCGCCGGGCCGCGTACGACCACACCGAGCCGTGCGTCGCGATCATCAAGCACGCCAACCCGTGCGGCATCGCGACCGGCGCCGATGTCGCCGAGGCGCACCGCAGGGCGCATGCCTGCGACCCGCTGTCCGCGTTCGGCGGCGTGATCGCCGTCAACCGCCCCGTCTCCAAGGAGATGGCCGAGCAGGTCGCCGAGATCTTCACCGAGGTCATCGTCGCGCCCGGCTACGAGGACGGCGCCGTCGAGGCCCTGGCCAGGAAGAAGAACATCCGCGTGCTGCGGGCCGAGGGCGCCCCGGCGAACCCCGTCGAGCTCAAGCCGATCGACGGCGGCGCGCTGCTCCAGGTCACCGACCGGCTCCAGGCCGACGGGGACGACCCGGCCAACTGGACCCTGGCCACCGGCGAGGCCCTGTCCGCCGACGAACTCGCCGAGCTGGCCTTCGCCTGGAAGGCGTGCCGCGCGGTCAAGTCCAACGCCATCCTGCTCGCCAAGGACGGCGCCTCCGTCGGCGTCGGCATGGGCCAGGTCAACCGCGTCGACTCCGCGAAGCTCGCGGTCGAGCGGGCCGGCGAGGAGCGCGCGCGGGGCTCGTACGCCGCGTCCGACGCGTTCTTCCCGTTCCCCGACGGACTGGAGATCCTGACCGCCGCGGGCGTCAAGGCCGTGGTGCAGCCGGGTGGTTCGGTCCGTGACGAGCTGGTCGTCGAGGCGGCGAAGAAGGCGGGCGTGACCATGTACTTCACCGGTACGAGGCACTTCTTCCACTGACGGTGGACTCCGGGAGGCCCGCCGCGCGACGTGCGCGGCGGGCCTCTTCGCGTGCGCAACCTCGTACCTCCCAGGTGCCGCCGGCGAACGGCCGGTGGTTGTCTCGGAGTTGGCGGTGAGGCCGACGGCAAGTGCGTCTACGGCACGATCCGGATCGGCGGTCACGTCCAGCGTGAGAAGGACTGCGGCGCCGGCTGCAACAACTTCGGCACCGGCTGGAAGCGTGGCTCGGACGCCAGGGTGACGCTCGGCTGACCCGGCGACGAGGAGCCTGCCCGCCTGCGACCGGTCGTGGGCGGGCAGGCCGCGTGGTCGTGGCGGACGGGTGTCAGCATGCCTTGGCCCAGGTGTGGGAACGGACGTCGGACCCCGGAGCCAGCTCGCGCCGCTGCCCCTTCTCGAGGCAGCCCAGGCGCTGTTGCAGTCCTCCCTTCGCGTAGTAGACGACCTGCTCGAAGTCGTCGGGGTCGGGCAGACCGTTGTTGAAGACCGACCTCGGGCCCGCCGTACGTGCCCAGCCGCAGTCGGTCTCGCCGTCGAACCAGTCGGGGTCGTCGCCCTCCCAGTCGCACATGTCACCTTCGCCCCGCGGCTCGGAGAAGAAGCACACGGAACCCGGCTTGCAGCGGTCGTAGCCGATGACGGTCCCCGCCGTGCCCGGGCTCCCGCTCGGGTTCGCGGCGCCCTTGTTCCGGGGGGTGGCCCCCGGGTCCTCGTCCGTCAGCGCCGACGCCCCGAACCAGGCCGCCGCCAGCGCCAACGCGCCGGCCACCAACAGCGCCGGCAGGCGGCGCGGGCGCCGTCGCGGCGGCACATGGCCCTCCGCGGCCTCCGTCACCCTGCGCAGCAGCGATGCTGCGTCGTGTGCCGCCCGTTCGCCGTGCGTAGGTGCCAGGCAGTCCCGGACGATCGCCGGCCAGGGCTCCGGCAGTCGGTCCGAGAGCCGTAACTCCTCCTCGTCGCGCGCATAGCGCACCGCGGCGTCCCTGCGTGCCGCCGGAGTGCCGCCCGGCAGCGGGAACGAACCGGTCAGGACGCGGTGGGCCAGCACGCCGAACGCCCAGATGTCCGCGGTGGGTCGGATCTGCATGCCGCGCTCGCCCACCTCGGACCACAGCAGTTCGGGCGGCGCGTAGTCGGCTGTGGCGAACGCGGGCGCATAGGCGTGCGTTCCCTCCATCTCGGCTGCCATGTTGAAGTCCGCGAGGCGCGCAGTACCGTCCGGCATCAGCAGGACGTTGCCGGGCTTGAGGTCGCCGTGCACCCAGCCCGCGCAGTGCAGTTGATGCAGTCCCTCGCAGATCTGCGCCAGCACCGCGGGGCCCTGGGCGGGCGGCCGGTCCACCGACAGCAGCGCCTCGAGCGAGCCCTGCGCCTGCTCCAGGACGAGCACGGTGACGCCGTCCAGTTCGGGATGGTCCGGATCGTCCAAGGTCAGCGCCTCGTGCATCCGGATCAGCCGGGGCGAGCGCAGCGTGCGCAGCAGACCGACCTCCCGCTCGGCCAGCTCCCGCAGATGCCGCAGCTGACGCGGGGTGTGCGTGCCGGTCGGCAGGAACTTCAGTGCCGCGTGGGCCGGTTCGGCCGCCGGATCCTCGTGGCGCGCGGCGTACACATTGCCGAACGCGCCCGCCCCCAGCGGCTCGCCCACGATCCACGGGCCCACCCGGTAGCCGGGCGGCACGCCGGCGACGGCGTACGAACCCCCGCCGGTCACCGGAGCGCGCCGGTCGTCGCAGAGACGGCCAGCGCGGTGAGATCGTCCTCGCGGACGAGGTCGAAGCGGAGCGCCAGGGAGACGAGCGTCTCCTTCTTGCCGTTGAGCCGGGGGACCCGGATCGCAGGTGTCGGGACCGGGTTTGAGGCGCAGCTTCACGGCGAGATAGTCGATGTTCCACTGCACGGCCGCGCGGTTGGCTCCGGGCCACACCGGGCGCAGCCGCTCGACGACCCGCTCGACCGTGGGGAGCGGTGCGTGGGGTGCGCCGCGCAGCCGGGGTTCGCACAGCGCGGTCAGGACCGTGAAGTACCGCTTGGTGCGGTCGAGCGGGAAGGCGAGCGTGGTCGGTTCGCCGCCCGGGGCCGGATCGCCGGCGTCGTCCGTATATTCGTGGCGCGGCGCCCAGACGTCGAAGCTGAGCAGCTCGTCGGCCGCGGGCAGCACGATCCTGGAGAACTCGAACGGGACCGGGGCGCCGATCCGCCCCGGCGCGATCTTGATGTGTTCGCCGGCGCCCTCGGGGTTCTCCACGACGTAGGTGGCCGTGCCGCTGAGGTTGCTGAGCGCCCAGTACGTGCCGCATGCCGTGATCTCGCCTGCGGTCCGGGACACTCCCGGGTGCGTGATCGTCAGCCCGGGGCGGTCGTCCGGGACGGGTGCGCGTCCGAAGAGAAGCCGGTCGCCCGGCGCGAGCCTGATCTGTTCCCCCGCACAGGCACCGCCCGACGCGGGCACGACGATGATGCTGTACATCCCGAATCCCTTACCCCGATGGAACAGCGCCAGGGTAGGGAGGGCGTGATGGCAACGGCACGCCTTTCGGTCGGAGTGGCACGAAAGAGGGCCGAGAACGACCGAAGGCCGTAAACCCCCCTGAACGGAGGGTTCACGGCCTTCGGGTCGGCCACGGCGCGGGAGTCACCCCCGCGGCCTGCTGAACCACGCACCTCCGTCGGACTTGCCGACGAAGACCGTGACGAGGATGGCGAGCACCGTGTGGATCAGTCCGACGAAGATGAAGGGATAGATGCCGAGTATCGCCGTGATGATGCCGAACACCATCGTGGTGACGCGGATGCCGTTGCCGCCGGCCCCGAAGCGGGCGCCGAGCACGATGGCGAAGACGCCCCACGCGAGGATCAGCAGCGTCACGGTCATCAGCACGCCGCCGGACAGGTCATTGACCAGCGACTGGAAGTCGGCGTCGTTGCGGAACTCGGGGTCGTCCTTGATCTCGTCGATTCCGACGGCGAAGAGCCCGGCGACGACTGCACCGATGACCTGCAGACCACCGATGACGAAGAGCATCACACGGGCCGCCTTGACGCTGCCCGGCATCTCCTGCGGAACGCCCGGGTAGCCGCCGCCGTAGCCCTGGACCGGCGGCGCCTGGGGGTAGCCGTAGCCCGGCTGCTGGGGCTGCTGCTGTCCGTATCCGGGCTGTTGGCCGTACGGGTTGTTCGGGTCGCCGAAGCTCATGACGTTCCTCCGTTGAAAGCGTGGGACGACGCGGTACGAGCGGAGGAATTGCACGCTTTTCCCGACTTGCCCCCCGGCACTGCCCGCGGCACTGCGCGTTTCATCGTCGTTGCGGTGCCGACTGCTTGTCCAGTCAGTTGCAGCACGGCCGCAGCCGGTGTCACCGGGGCGTTCCCGCTGGACTGTTGCGCGCGAAGGCCGCACCGCGTGCGGTGCGGCCTTCCCGGAGATCCTGCGCCGACGGGCAGGGTCAGCGGTTGACCTTGATCACGACGGTGCTGCACACCTTGTCGGCGAAGGTCTGGTTCTTCTGGTCCCACAGCGGCCACAGCCAGCCCAGGTAGCAGGCGAAGCTGTCGAGGAAGTGGGCGAGCTTGCGCACGAAGGCCATGCCGAAGCCGAGCGTGCTGCCGTCCGCCTCGCGGTGGAGGCTGATGCCGACGACCTTCTTGCCGATCGTCTGACCCGTCTTGCCCTCCTTGTACAGCTGGAAGAAGAGCATGAAGATCATGTACAGGAAGGCGATGATGCTGAGAATGCCGGCCACCGGGCCCGGGTCCGCGGAGTCACCGTTCACCGCGACCGCGACGCCGCCGAGGAGGAAGTACGGGCCGGCGATGATCAGGGCGTCCAGCAGGTAGGCGCCGACGCGGTGACCCCAGTGGGCCAGCGGCGGCATGCCGCCCATGCCCGGCATCCCCATCGGGGGCATGCCCTGCTGCGGGTACGCGCCGTAGGGCTGGACCGGCGGGGCCTGCGGGTAGCCGTAGCCGGGCTGCTGGCCCTGCTGGGGGACCTGGGGGTAGCCGGGCTGCTGCTGCGGCGGCTGGCCGGGCTGGGCTCCGTAACCGGGCTGCTGGGCGTACGGGTTGTTCGGGTCGCCGTAACTCATGGCGGATTTCCTCCGTTGAAAATGGGGACGACGCGGTACGAGCGGAGGAACTGCTACGTACTACCCCGTTTCGCCCCCCGGCGCTGCCCGCGGCACTGCGCAGCTCATCGTGGTATCCCCGTCGATCACTTGTCCAGTCGGGGATCGTGGAAGTTGTGCAAGTGCAACGACGATGTTGCTCCATGGACGGAATTGGAATCCGGGCGGGTCCATCCGGGAAGATGGGGTCATGACTGCCCAGATTCTCGATGGCAAGGCCACCGCAGCCGCGATCAAGTCCGATCTGACCGTCCGCGTGGCGGCCCTCAAGGAGCGGGGCATCACCCCCGGCCTCGGGACCCTGCTCGTCGGTGACGACCCGGGCAGCCGCTGGTACGTCAACGGCAAGCACCGCGACTGCGCGCAGGTCGGTATCGCCTCCATCCAGCGTGAGCTGCCGGACACCGCGACGCAGGAGGAGATCGAGGCGGTCGTACGGGAGCTCAACGAGAACCCCGAGTGCACCGGCTACATCGTCCAACTCCCGCTTCCCAAGGGCATCGACGCAAACCGTGTGCTCGAGCTCATGGACCCCGCCAAGGACGCGGACGGCCTGCACCCGATGAGTCTCGGCCGCCTGGTGCTCGGCATCGAGGGCCCGCTGCCGTGCACCCCCTACGGCATCGTCCAGCTCCTTCGCCACCACGACGTCGAGATCAAGGGCGCGAACGTGGTCGTGGTCGGCCGCGGCATCACCATCGGGCGGCCGATGCCGCTGGTGCTGACCCGCAAGTCGGAGAACGCGACGGTGACCCAGTGCCACACGGGCACGCGCGATCTGTCGGCCCACCTGAAGCAGGCGGACATCATCGTCGCTGCCGCCGGTGTCCCGCACCTGATCAAGCCGGAGGACGTCAAGCCCGGCGCGGCCGTCCTGGACGTCGGCGTCAGCCGTGACGAGCACGGCAAGATCGTGGGCGACGTGCACCCCGGTGTCACCGAGGTGGCCGGCTGGGTCGCCCCCAACCCCGGGGGCGTGGGCCCGATGACGCGGGCGCAACTGCTGGTCAACGTGGTCGAGGCCGCCGAGCGCGCTGCGTCGGCCAAGGCCGAGGGCTGACGGGGAAGGCGGCCCTGATGGGCGTACGCACGAACGACGTCCCCGGCGGGGACGGTTCCGCGGAGGCGGCGGACGCCGCGACCGGGGCCGACGGAGCCCTGTCGCCGGGCGAGCCCGGTGCCGCGGCGGAGGGCGCGACCGTCTCGGCCGGGTCGGCGGGCGCGGAGCCGGCGCCCGCCGAGGACGCCTCCGCGTCCGGCACGGCGGGCGGAACCGACGAGCCGGCGGCCGCCGCCGGTGACGAGACGGGCGGCGACGCCAGGAAGGCGTCGCGGCGGCCTCCCGCCGTCACCCTCGACACCGCCCGGCCCGAGGGCGGCGGACGTGCCGCGCCCAAGGACGCGCCCGCTCCCGCGCGCCAGTGGCCGCTGCTCACCGTGCTCGGGACGACCGCGATCGGTGTGCTCATCGTGGGTACGGACGCCTTCGCCGACGCCTTCCGGGTCGGCGCGCTCCTCATGGGAGTGGCGCTCCTCGCCGGAGCCGTCATGCGGCGCTTCCTGCCCTCCGTCGGCATGCTCGCCGTGCGCTCGCGCTTCACCGACATGATCACGTACGGCGTGCTCGGCACGGCGATCGTGCTGCTCGCGCTGGTGACCCAGCCGGAGCCCTGGCTCGACATCCCGTTCCTCGAGGACGCCGTCCACTTCACCGTGCGATAGACCCGCGGGATCGCTCGGGCTCGCCCCGACTCACCGGCGCGGACGCCGTGTTCGCGCAGGTGGCGCAGAATGCCGACAGCGCCCGTCCTCTCCCCCGAGGGAGGACGGGCGCCGTCGTGTTTCAAGAGTCATGGACGCGCCAATCGGCTTCAAGGGACGGCTGTTCCCTGTGGCACGGAGGTGACCATTCCGCCACGGTGTGATCGTTGCGCTACGGATGCGAGACTGGGGCCTGCATCCGGGGCGCGCGCCGGACTGCGGGGGGTACAACAAGCACGACGCGGGACAAGGGGGAAGTCAATGCCTCGCTGGAAGGAATTGCCCGAGGGCCTGAGCCCGGAGGTACGGGAGTTCACTGTTCAGCTGCGCGGGCTCGTCGACCGCAGCGCACTGAGCATCGCCGCGGTGTCGGACCGCACCGGCTACAGCAAGACGTCCTGGGAGCGTTATCTCAACGGGCGGCTCCTCGCTCCGAGGGGTGCGGCCGTCGCGCTCGCCGAGGTGACCGGCACCGACACCATCCATGTGACCACCATGTGGGAGCTCGCCGAACGCGCCTGGAGCCGTTCGGAGATGCGTCACGACATGACGATGGAAGCGATTCGCATATCCCAGGCCCGGGAGGCTCTCGGCGGCCAGGGCGGCGCCCAGGGCGGCATTCCCGCGGGCCCGGCCGGTCCGGTCGGCGCGACCGGACCACGCAGCGGCGGCCCGGTTCTGCGGCGCACCACGCACCCCGCCCCCGGCGCGTATCCCCCCTACTCCGGCAACGCCCCCGACCAGGGTCCACGGCCCGCCGCCCGCCCTGCCCCGCCTGCACCGCCCGCCAAGCGCGGCAAGGGCCTGGCCGTCGGCGCCGTGCTCGCCGCCGCGCTCCTCGTCGTCGCGGGCGCGGCGTACATGGCTCTCGCCGGCGGTGACGGCGAGAAGGGCGAGCAGGCCACGAAGTCGCCGTCCCCGACGCCGACGACCAGCGCCCCCGAACTGCCCGCCGGGGTGAAGTGCAGCGGCGCCGAATGCGCGGGCGAGGACCCCGAGATCATGGGCTGCGGCGGCGAGTACGCACAGACGGTCGCGACGACGACCGTCGGCACGGCCGTCGTCGAGGTCCGCTACAGCAAGACGTGCGGCGCCGCCTGGGGCCGCATCACCAAGGCGGCCGTCGGCGACACGGTGCAGATCACCGTGGCCGGCAAGGGCGCGCAGAACGGTCTGGTCAACGCCGACAAGGACGCGTACACCCCCATGACGGCAGCTGCCGACCCGGCGGACGCCAAGGCGTGCGCCACGCTCAAGGCCGGTTCGACGGGCTGCACATCGGCGCCGTAGCCGATGCGGGTGGCGTGGCCAGGTGAGCCGCGCCACAAGGGGGCGGGGATTGGTGGGGGCACGGGTCGGATAGCCTGACCGCTGGAAATCTCTTCACGTCAAGATTCAGGTCGGGGCGTGACGGGACGACCCGCACGAGGGGCAGCGCTGCCCCCACCGCCAGCTGTCTAACGGAGATCGCCATGACCCGCACTCCCGTCAACGTCACCGTGACCGGCGCGGCCGGCCAGATCGGCTACGCGCTGCTCTTCCGCATCGCCTCCGGCCACCTGCTCGGCGCGGATGTGCCGGTCAAGCTGCGCCTGCTCGAGATCCCGCAGGGCCTCAAGGCCGCCGAGGGCACGGCGATGGAGCTCGACGACTGCGCCTTCCCGCTGCTCAAGGGCATCGATATCACCGACGACCCGAACGTCGGCTTCGACGGCGCGAACGTCGCCCTCCTCGTCGGCGCCCGCCCCCGCACCAAGGGCATGGAGCGCGGCGACCTGCTCTCCGCCAACGGCGGCATCTTCAAGCCGCAGGGCAAGGCCATCAACGACAACGCCGCGGACGACATCAAGGTCCTCGTCGTCGGCAACCCGGCCAACACCAACGCGCTCATCGCGCAGGCCGCGGCTCCGGACGTACCGGCCGAGCGCTTCACCGCGATGACCCGCCTGGACCACAACCGCGCCATCTCGCAGCTGGCCGCGAAGACCGGCGCCGCCGTGTCCGACATCCAGCGCCTCACCATCTGGGGCAACCACTCGGCGACCCAGTACCCCGACATCTTCCACGCGTCGGTGGCCGGCAAGAACGCCGCCGAGGTCGTGGGCGACGAGAAGTGGCTGGCCGAGGAGTTCATCCCGACGGTCGCCAAGCGCGGCGCGGCGATCATCGAGGCCCGCGGCGCGTCCTCGGCCGCCTCGGCCGCGAACGCGGCGATCGACCACGTGCACACCTGGGTCAACGGCACCGCCGAGGGCGACTGGACCTCGATGGGCATCCCGTCGGACGGCTCCTACGGCGTCCCGGAGGGCCTGATCTCCTCCTTCCCGGTCACCACGAAGGACGGCAAGTACGAGATCGTCCAGGGCCTGGACATCAACGACTTCTCGCGTGCGCGCATCGACGCGTCCGTGCAGGAGCTCGTCGAGGAGCGCGAGGCGGTCCGCGAGCTCGGCCTCATCTGACGCGGCAGCACTGACGAAGCCGCCCCCGGTCCGCCGGGGGCGGCTTCGTCGTCACGGTCTGCGGAACGCCCGCAACCAGGTCCGCGCCGCGGCCCCGGCGCCGCGGTCGGCGTCGGGAGACTTGATCGCTTCGGTGTAGTGCAACCCCATGCCGAGCGCTCGCACGCCCGCGTTCCGGATCCGGTAGAACGCGTGGCCGACCGCCACTGCGCTCAGAACGGTCAGCAGTACACCGGCGTTCGCCGCGTCGGACGTGCCGGTGGCGACGGCGGTGCCGCCGGCCAGGACGGCCGTGAGGGCCCCGAAGGTGAACCCCAGCTGACGGAAGGTGCGTTGCTTCTGTTGCGTCAGCGCGGCGCTGCGCACGCGCAGGACGACGCGCTTTCCGCAGTCGGGGCAGTGGACGTCGGTCTGCTCGAAGCCTGCCGCAGGCAGCCGGACGCGCACCGTGGACTTCACTTCGGTCCTGCCGTTGTGCACGAGATACAGCTCAAGGTCCGAGGGAACAGGCTCCAAGAATGTTCCCCCTCCCGGCGTCCCGGCGTATGGACACACAGCAGTCCCCGGTGGTCTGCGCCGATTTCCGTACGCCTCGGTCGTCGCCGAGCGCAGGTCTCTCGTGCAGGCCGCCGGGGGCCTGGCCAGAGCCGTGGGAAGGGTCACGCGGGTCGGTGGACGTCTCCGCCGACGGGTGCGGCTCTCTCCGGTTGTCCGGTGTAAAGCCCAGTGTCCTCCCGATATGTCCGAAGTCAAGGGTCGGCCGGCACATTCCCGGCTCCGGACGGCGGCCGCGCCGCCCTCGGTCCGCACTGTCGGGCTTTCGCCGCGGTCAGGCGTTCGATGGCGCAAGATGATCCGCATGCATTCGACCCTCGCGGCTTCCGGCGGCGTGCAGTTGGCCACCGACACCGGGCAGAACGGCATGGTCGCCCTGGGGACCGTCCTCCTGGGGCTGCTCGCCCTGATCACGATCTGTGCGTATCTGTTCCCGGCGTTCGTCGCCCGCGGTGGCTTTCGCGCCCCGACGCTCGCCGGGACGCTCCGCGACGTCGCCGTGGTGTGCGTGACGATCGCGCTCGCGGTCTACCTGTTCGGGGTCATGTGCTATCTCCGGATGGAGAACGAGTGGTACACCTGCGGGCCGCAGCGCCTCGGGTACACCTCGGCCCAGGGAGGCCCCGACCTGCTGCTGATGGACGAGAGTCTCTTCCCCGTCCGCTCGGTCTGCCGCTGGTCGGACGGCTACACCTACGACTTCGTGCCGGGCTTCGTGAACCCGGTGGTCTTCGGGCTGCTGGTACTTGCGGTCGTCGCGGCGGGTGCAGCCCTCGGGATCGCAGGGGCTAAGCGCGACCTCGCCCGGCGGGGGTGACGTCCGCCGTCGCCTCGTCCAGCCGCTCCCGCAGCGCCCCCGCGAACTCCTCCGCCCGGGCCAGCTGCGTGCGCAGCTTGTCGACCTGGTCCGTCGCCGACCGCTCGTAGTCGCGGATCCGGTCGAGCAGCGCCGCCCGCTCCTCTGCGGGCAGGTCGCCGGCCGCGTCGAGGCGGTCCGTGGCGTCCAGCAGGTCCCGCATCCGGTCGAGCGTGAAGCCCAGCGGCTTCATCCGGCGGATGACCATCAGGCGGGCGACGTCCGTCTCCGTGTAGAGGCGGAAGCCACCCTGGGAGCGGGCCGAGGGGGTGACCAGGCCGGTCTCCTCGTAATGGCGGATCGTGCGCAGCGAAAGCCCGGTCCGTGCGGCGACCTCGCCGATCTGCATGTGCTGCTCACTGCGCATCCGCATGGCCTCCTGGCCGCCCGCCGAAACAACCCTACTCTTACGTCAGGGTAGAGTTTAGGGGCTGTGCCCGGGTCGACGACGCCCCCGGCGATGTCCCCGACGCCCGCCCGCCGGTGCGGTGTGCCCCCCGAACGCGACAGGTCCCCTTTGCCTTCCTCCGCATTGCCCCCGGCCGCGAAGCGGCGCGGCGGCCGGCCGTCGTGGCTGCCCCCGGTGTCTCCGAAGGTCCTCCGTACCGAGGTGCTGGCGGGTCTGGTCGTCGGACTCGCGCTGATCCCCGAGGCGATCTCGTTCTCGATCATCGCCGGGGTCGATCCGGCCGTCGGTCTGTTCGCCTCGTTCACGATGGCAGTGGTGATCTCGGTCGTCGGTGGTCGCCGGGCCATGATCTCCGCCGCGACCGGGGCTGTCGCCCTCGTCATCGCACCGCTCAACCGTGAACACGGCTTCGGCCATCTCGTTGCCGCCGTCATCCTCGCGGGTGTCTTCCAGATCGTGCTCGGTGCGCTCGGGGTCGCCCGGCTGATGCGGTTCATCCCGCGGTCGGTGATGGTCGGTTTCGTCAACTCCCTTGCCCTCCTGGTCTTCCTCGCACAGGTGCCTGAGCTGCGGGACGTGCCGTGGGCCGTGTATCCCCTGCTCGCCGGTGGCCTGGCGATGCTGGTGTTCTTCCCGAGGATCACGACCGTCGTCCCGGCGCCCCTCGTCTCCATCGCCGTGCTGACCGTGATCACGGTCGGGGCGTCGATCGCCGTGCCGACCGTGGGCGACAAGGGCGAGTTGCCGTCCTCGCTGCCCGTGCCGGGCCTGCCGGACGTGCCGTTCTCCCTGGACACCCTCACCACGATCGCGCCCTACGCCTTCGCCATGGCGCTCGTCGGTCTGATGGAGTCGCTGATGACGGCCAAGCTCGTCGACGACATCACCGACACCCGCTCCGACAAGACCCGCGAGTCCATCGGTCAGGGCATCGCCAACATCGTCACGGGCTTCTTCGGCGGCATGGGCGGCTGCGCGATGATCGGCCAGACGATGATCAACGTGAAGGTGTCCGGGGCCCGTACGCGTCTGTCGACGTTTTTCGCGGGCGCGTTCCTGATGGTGCTGTGCATCGTCTTCGGGCCGGTCGTCTCCGAGATCCCGATGGCGGCGCTGGTCGCCGTCATGGTCATGGTGTCGTTCGCGACCTTCGACTGGCACTCGGTCGCGCCCGCGACGCTGAAGCGCATGCCGGCAGGCGAGACGGCCGTCATGGTGGTCACGGTCGTGTGCGTGGTCGTCACGCACAACCTGGCGATCGGTGTCGTCGTCGGTACGGTGACCGCGACGGTCGTCTTCGCCAGGCGTGTCGCGCACCTCGCGGACGTCACGGCGGTCACCGACCCCGACGGCGGTGAGGTGGTGTACGCCGTGACCGGCGAGCTGTTCTTCGCCTCGTCGAACGACCTGGTCACCCGCTTCGACTACGCGGGCGATCCCGACAAGGTCGTCATCGACCTCTCGTCCACCCACATCTGGGACGCGTCGTCGGTCGCGGCGCTCGACGCCGTCGAGCAGCGCTACGCGCAGCGCGGCAAGACGGTCGAGATCCTCGGGCTGAACGAGCCCAGCGCCCGGATGCACAGGACGCTGAGCGGGGAACTCGCCGGTCACTGACCGGTGGACGCGTTCAGACCGACGCCGGCTCGCCCGTGTTGATGTGGACCGACGCGATGCGGTCGGCGTCGTCGAAGACGACGTCGACCGTGCCCCCGTTGGCGAGCCCCGCGCTCATCCGGTCCGCGGTCACGCGCTGCGGGAGATCGTGGTGGGCGAAGTACCCGGCGACGACGTCGCGGGCCGCGCCGCCCAGCAGGCCCGCGCCGGTGAGCAGGACGCGCGGGAGCGTGATCGCGTTCGGCTCGGCGCGTGGGACCTGCGGGTCGTCCGGGACCATGTAGGCACGGGCGGAGGGGTTCGCCTGGACACCGATGTACCCGTCGGCGCCGAGCACGCCCATCGCAGTGAACGCGAGGGTCTCGGCGGCTCGGCGCGGGTCCTCGTGGCCGGCGAGGTGGATCAGCTCCGTGGTGAGTTCGGGCAGGTCGTGCCTCCGTCCGTACTCGCGCAGCGTCTCGGCGGCGCGCGCAGCAGCCGAGCCTTCGAACCCGGGGTTCGCCCACGCCCACAGCCACGACCGCTCGTCCGTGTCGAACGTGCCCAGCAGGGATATCCGCAGCTCCCGACCCGACTGCCGGTACAGGCACTGCCCGAGGTCGGCGCTCCACTCGCCCACGGGCATGAACTCGTTGAAGACATCGAGCTGTTCGGCACCCCACGCGGAGTGCTGTGCGGTGAGCCGGAGGAACGGCTCGCTGAAGTTCGTGGTCATGCCGATGACCCTAGAAGACCGCCGCCGCAGCGCTCCACGCGCTAGCGTGGTGCGCGCTGATGATTCGTCACACGTTACGCGGGGGTGCTCGGTGCCGGACGAGGTGTGGGTGGGTCTGGCGGAGGCCGTGCGTGGTGTGCGCGCCGAACTGCAGGCGGCAATGGCGGCCGGGCAGGGCGAGCCGTTGCAGTTCGAAGTGGGCCCGGTGGAGCTGGAGTTCGCCGTCGACGTGCGCAAGGAGAAGGCGGGGGACGCGACGGCGAAGGTGTTCGTCCTGTCGCTCGGCGGGAAGACGAGCAGGGCCACGGCGGACTCCCACCGGTTGAAGATCACTCTGCAGCCGACCGATGCCCAGGGCAATCCGGCCAGGGTCAGCAGTCAGGTCGATGAGCTGCCCTCCGAGTAGCGGCCGTGGTGGGCGCATGGGTCGACCGTCGCCGTCTCGCCGAGGTGTGGGCGGCCCGTCCGGCGGGTGAGCGCGGAGCGTCGTTCGGCACGGGGACCCTGATCGCCGGGCGCCTGGTGCTGACCGCCTGGCACGTCCTCACCGATGAACGGGGCCGTCCGTACGAGCGGGTGCTGGTCCGGCTCGTCGGCGGAGCGCTGTGCGACGCGCAGGTCGTCTGGGCGGATGCGGCGGTGGACGCAGCCCTGATCGAGGTCCCGGACGCGGGGGAGCCGGACGGCCGGCTGATGCCGGAGGGCATGGCGCCGGTCCGGTTCGGCCGTCTCGTAGGCCAAGGAGTACGGGTCGCCTGCCAGGCGACCGGATTCCCCGACAGCCTCACGCCGACGGGCAGCGACCGCGAGATCGACCAGGTCGACGGGCACATCAATCCGACCGCCGGGTCGCGGACGGAGCAGTACCTGATCACGGTCGGGCACCGGCCCGACCACAGCAGGCCGGCACCCGGCGCGCGGCGTGCGGGCTGGCACGGCATCTCGGGGGCGGCCGTCACCTGCGGATCCCTCGTCACGGGTGTGGTCACGGAGGACACCCCCGGCTTCGATTCCCGTCGTCTGACCGCGACGCCGATCCATGTGCTGGCCCGGCGACCGGACTTCCGCCGCGTGATCGAGAACGCCGCGGGCCGGAGCCTGGTGCTCGAACCGGCCGAGATGCAGGACGTCTTCACCCCCTGGTACCCGGCCCTCGCACCCGCGTCCCCCGCATCCCTGCTGCGGCCGGAGTACGAGATCGTCTCGTTCCGTCCCCGCGCCGAACTCGGCACGCTGCTGGAGTGGTGTCGCAGCCGCCACCTGCTGTCCGGACTGCTGATGACCGGACCCGGCGGCCAGGGCAAGACCCGCCTCGCCCGTGAAGTGGCGTCGCGGCTGGGGGCCGAGGAGTGGGCGGTGGGGCATCTGGCGCAGGCGGAACAGCTGGCGGCCGAGCATCTCCGGGTGCTTGCGTCGGCCGCCCAGCCCCTGCTGCTGATCGTCGACTACGCCGAGACGCGTACCGCCTTCGCCACGGCACTGGTCAACCACCTGGCCAACCACCCCAGCGGCCATCCCGTCAGGGTGCTGATGATCGGGCGGACGGACGGCGACTGGTGGCAGCAGGTGCGCCGGGACGCCGCGCCGGGGGCGCTCGCCGCCCGGCCGCTGGAACTTCCGCTGCTCGAAGCGGCGGACGGCGCTTTGCTGACGGACGCCCGTGAGCAGGCACGGCAGCAGCTCGCCGCAGCCCTCGCGCGGATTCCCGGGTACGGCGTCACGGGCGGCCAGGACGGACCGGGCGGCAAGGACGGACCGGCCGGCCGCGGGCCCGCCGGGCCGGGCAGCGGAGAGGCACCGGCCCCTGGCGCCGGCCACGCGCTGACCCTGCACATGTCCGCGCTCGCCGATCTGCTCACCGGGGACGGCGCCGCGCAGGACAGCCCCGAGGACGTCATCCTCAGCCATGAGCACTCCTACTGGAGCCGTACCGCCCACCACCACGGGCTCGGTTCCGAGCAGCAGCGGCTGACAGCACTGACCACCGCTCTGCTCACGGGAGCGGATTCGCGGCCCCGGGCCGTGGACACGCTCGCCCTCGTCCCCGGGCTCCGCGACACGTCCGAGGACACCCGGCTGCGTCTCGCGACCTGGATCCACGACCTCTATCCACCCGACACCCCGCGTGCGTACTGGGGAAGCGTCCACCCGGACAGGCTGGCCGAGCACCATCTGGCACGCGAGCTCACCAAGCATCCCGAACTTCTCGACGCGGTCCTGCCGCACATCACCCACCAGCAGGCACTGCACGCACTGACGGTCCTCACCCGGGCCCTCGCGCTCCCGCTGAGCACCGACGCACTCGGTGAGCGGCTGCGGAGCCTGATCGGCGACCATCCCGCGACGCTCGCGCTGCCCGCGGTCACCATCGCCCCGCAGGCCCAGACACCTGGGCCGCTGCTCGACGCGTTGCAGCCGATCTGCTCTTCGACACAGCTGTCGGACGAGCTGCGCGACCGGTTGTACGCCGCGATTCCCGACCAGACGCAGCGGCTGGCCGACCACGCGCTGACGCTCGTCGGCCGCCAGGTCGATCAGCACGCGCAATCCGTCGCGTCCGCCGGGTGGTGGCGGACGCTGCGGCGCCGGCGGGACACCAGCGGCATCGAGAAGCTCGCCGGGGCGCTGGACAACCTGTCGATCCGGCTGGCCGAGCTGGGGCGGTGGGAGGAGGCGCAGACGGCGAGCACACGCGCGGTGGAACTCCGGGAGAAGCTGGCGGCGGCCCGTCCCGAGGAGTTCCTGCCGGACCTGGCGGTGTCGTTGAACAATCTGTCGGCGGATCTTGCCGGGGTGGGGCGGTGGGAGGAGGCGTTGGCGGCGAGTACGCGTGCGGTGGAGATCCGTGAGGAGCTGGCGGCGGCCCGCCCGGAGGTCTTTCTGCCCGATTTCGCGGTGTCGTTGAACAACTTGTCGGCGGATCTTGCCGGGGTGGGGCGGTGGGAGGAGGCGTTGGCGGCGAGTACGCGTGCGGTGGAGATCCGTGAGGAGCTGACAGCCGCCCGCCCGGAGGTCTTCCTGCCCTACCTCGCGGTGTCGCTCAACAACCACTCCAACCGGCTGGCGCAGCTGGGGCGGCAGAAAGAGGCACTGGAGGCGATCATGCGCGCGGTGGTGATCCGGGAACGACTGGCGCGGGCGAATCCGGACGCCTTTCTGCCCGACCTGGCGGTGTCACTGAGCAACTGCGCGGTCCGCCTGGACGAGTCCGGGAACCGCCCGGAAGCGTTGTCCTCGGTGAACATGGCCATCGGTCTTCTCGAAACGCTGGCGTCGGGGCGACCCGCGGTCTTCAACGAACTCCTGACCCAGTGCAGGGCGCAGCAGGCGGCGCTGAGCGGCCCTCCTGCCATCCCCGAGCAGCAGGAGAGCGTGGACGCAAGGTGGGTCGGCGGGCGACCGGCCGAGCGCTGAGAGCGCGCACGGCAGGCCGCAGGAATCACCTCAGCGCGGAGTCCGGCCATCCCGGCCGGGCTCCGCCCGCATCCAGTGGCCGTCGGTGGCCCAGCCGACGAAGCGTCGTGCCCCGCCCCCGTCCGCCGTGCCGTCCGCGGCGAACATCCCGCCCGCGGCGACCAGTCGCAGGCCGGCCAGGGCCGGAGCGAGCCGGGCTGCGACGTGGGCGGGGTGGCGCTTCGCCTCCCCGGACAGCCGCGCGAGCACCCCGGTCCGCTGCTCCTCCGTGCAGAGGGACAGGTGGAAGAGCATCTGCCGCCAGGCGTACGCGGCGTCCTTGATCGTGCCCAGCGGACGCGGGTTGCCCTGCAGGCGGGCGGTCAGCCGGCACACCGTGTCGAAGCAGCGGACGGCCAGGTCGTCCCAGCCGGGCTCCGGTGCGGTGCCCGCCCGGTGGACGAGCGTGGCGAGGTTGTGCGTCGTGAGGATCTGCGCCTGCTCGATGACTTTGCCGTTCGCCGCGACCGACGTGAACGGGTCGGTCCCGGCCCGCTCGATGCACAGCTGCGCGAAACCGGGAGACGTCCGGGCACCGTACGAGCGGCCCGCCGCCTCGCTCGCCTCGGTGATCGCCAGATTGCGGATCGCGGCGTAGTCGATCCCGTAGTACCGCTCGTACAGCGTGCCGCGCAGAAGCTCGGCGGCGATCCGCGCCGCCGCGAGGAACTTGGGGCCGAACGTGCCCATGAAGATGTCCGCTGCCAGCTCCTCGACCAGCGGCGCGCCCAGGTCGGCCTGACGGGCGAGCACGGCGAGTTCACGGACGAGGGGGTTCGGCAGGATCGTGCCCGGGAAGCCCTGCACGGCCAGCTCGCCGAGCTCCCGCAGAGCGGTGTGCGCGGGTTCCTCGGCCGCGGCGCCGTTTCCGCGGTGCGCGGACACCGCCCGCACCCACGGCAGTTCCTCGATCCGTACCTGCCGCTCGAGGTTGAGCAGAAGCAGGGAACGGCGGTTGCGGAACGCCCGGTAGTTCGCCGCCATCAGCGTGCGCAGCGACTCCTCCTCGTACGCCTGGGCCGTGGTGGCGGCGACCAGCTGCGGCACGAGCTCGGCCAGCACCTCGGCCGACGGAACCACACCGCGCTCCACGAGCGTGCCGATCGGCGCGCTCAGCGCGGCCTCGACGACGTGGCGGACCGACGGCGGGACAGCGGCCCCGGCAGGCAGCCCGGTGTCCTTGTGCTCCTGTTCGGTCACGGGCGCGACGAGCGGTGCGACATCGGCCGCGCCCACGTCCTGGGGCAGTCCGGACAGCCGGCGCACCACGAGCCGGGCCAGCGCATGGTGTGACGGGAGTGCGGCCTGCGCCGCCTGCTCCCGGCGCAGCGAGGTGTGGCGGCGGGAACCGGGCAGGCCGCGCTTGGCGGCCATGGACATGACGGCGTGCTTCAGCAGTCCGAGCCGCCGCGCGTCCAGCGGACGTCCGGCGACGGCCTCCTCCAGCGCCCCGCGCAGGATGGCCAGATTCTCCTTGGGGCGGCGGTGCTTGGTGCAAAGGGTGTGTTCCTCGGCCAGCAGCCGGTAGCGGCGCAGCAGTTCCGCGCCGCGCTCCTCCCAGCCGGGGCCGGCCGTCCCGACGTCACCCGGCCCCGCCGTCTCCAGCCAGTGCGCGAGCAGCTCGTCCGCGAACGGCTGCCAGACGGCCAGTGCTTCCCGCTGCGCCTCCACGGCGGTGTTGGGGCCGCGCCGGGCCAGGTTCGCGCCGGCGTCGGCGACGGTACGCCGGTGCACGGCGCGGACGTCCGGTGTGGGCGCCTGTGCCTGCCGGGGTGCGAACCGCAGCTGGTCCGCGAACGGCTCCAGCACCTCGACGAGTTCCACGGCGCTCGCGATCTCCCCGGCGCGCACCAGCCACGCCACCGTGAGCAGGGCGGCCTCCTCTGGCACGGACACCTCGTAGTGGCCGCCGTCCAGCAGGTCCCACAGGTGGGCGAGACCGGGCTCGGTCAGGAGGTGGACGAACAGTGCGCGCCGGTCCTCCGGCACACCGGCCCGGCGGGCGGCCGTGCTCTCGTACTGCTGCAGCGGCCCGCCCGCGGCGGCAGTACCGGTGGCGAAGCCGCCCCGCACCACTTCCGGGGTCGCCCAGGCGGGAAGCCCGGTCACGGGCGTACGCGAACCGATCCGCAGCCGCCCGTCGGCCATTCCGGCGATCACGGCATGCCAGCGGCGGCCCCGGTCCTCGGCCCGGAGGCGGGTCGCGGGGTCGTCGTGCGTCAGCGCGGTGGTGAAGGCCCTGACCAGCTGGGTCCGGGCGTAGGACGGCCCGGCGGTGAGTGGCTGCTGCTCAGCGTGCTCGTTCATAAGCCGACGTGGCGGGTCCTGCCCCCGCGTCCTCCGGGTCTGGAGCCCGGTGCTCTGGCTGCTGAGCTACACGTCGATGGGAGGTGACGCTAGACGGCGAACGGGGCGCGGTACAACGGGGTTTCGGGGCTCGAGCCGTGGCCCCGGGCCGGGCGGGCCATGTCCGGTGCGCTAACCTCCCTGCACAGCAAGCCTTCCGGCCCGGATCACGTATCCGAGCACCGGGAGGCTTTTTCGCGTTCCGAGCACCGTCCTCACCGCGAGAAGGATTCCCATGACCGACATCACCGTGCGCGGCGCCGATGCCGCCGAGCGTCCCGTACTGCTGCGTCTGTGGCAGCTGTTCCGACACGACCTGTCCGCGTTCCAGGGCGGGCAGCTCCCGAACCCTGACGGGACCTACGGCAGTGAGCGCCTGGAGGAGGCGTTCGGCAACCCCGACCGGGCGCTGTACCTGATCGTGAGCGGTGAGCGGCCCGTCGGGTTTGCCCTCGTGCGGGGGCTGGAAGGGCCGGTGAATGTACTGAGCGGGTTCTTCGTGGTGCGGGGCGCGCGCCGGGGCGGGGTCGGGATGCGGGCCGTGCTGGATGTCGTCGGCCGGCATCCGGGGCCCTGGGAGATCGCCTTCCAGGACGCGAACACGGCCGCGGTGCGGTTCTGGCGGCGGGTCGCCGGCCGGATCGCCGGTGAGGAATGGACCGAGGAGCGCCGGTCCGTGCCGGGCAAGCCCGATGTGTCGCCGGACACATGGATCTCCTTTTCTGCCGACAGGGAGGGGTGAGACCGACAACGAAACGTGAGGCAGAACACTTTCCGTGAACCGTTGCGCATGGTTCCTCGCTGGCGGGGCAGGGGGCCAGATCGCCGGGGTGGGTAACCGGTGCGGTACAAAACGGGAACGAAAGGCCAAACAGGAACGTGTCGGCAGCAGAACAGACCATCCACGTGGGCGGAGAGTGGCGCTCCGCCGTCTCCGGCGCCACGCGCGACATCATCGACCCCGTCGACGGGAGCGTCTTCGCCGTCGTGTCGGAGGGCGGCACCGCCGACACCGATGATGCCGTCGCCGCCGCGCGCGCCGCCTTCGACGACGGCACCTGGCCGCGCACACCCGCCGCCGAGCGGGCCGCCCTGCTGCGACGCGTCGCAGCCCTGCTGGAGCGGGACCGGGAGAAGATCGGCGCCCTGGAGAGCCGGGACGCGGGCAAGACCCTCGAAGAGGGGCGGGTCGACGTCGACTGCGTGCGCGACGCCTTCGCCTACTTCGCCGACCTCATCGTGAACGAGAGCGGCGGCCGGGTCGTCGACGCGGGATCGGACGAGATCCACAGCGTGGTCGTGCACGAGCCCGTCGGCGTCTGCGCGCTGATCACACCGTGGAACTACCCCCTGCTCCAGGCCAGCTGGAAGGTCGCTCCGGCGCTCGCCGCCGGCAACACCGTCGTGATCAAGCCGAGCGAGATCACCCCGCTCACCACCGTCGTGCTCATCGAACTCCTGATGGAGGCCGGGCTGCCGCCGGGCGCCGCGAACATCGTCACCGGCCCCGGCCACTCCGTCGGCTCCCGGCTCGCCGAGCACCCCGACGTGGACCTCGTCTCCTTCACCGGCGGCCTCGCCAGCGGCACCAAGGTCGCGAAGGCCGCCGCCGACACCGTCAAGAAGGTCGCCCTCGAACTCGGCGGCAAGAACCCGAACGTCGTGTTCGCCGACGCCTGCGCCACGCCCGAGGGCTTCGACACCGCGGTCGACCAGGCGCTCAACGCCGCGTTCATTCACAGCGGCCAGGTCTGCTCCGCCGGGTCCCGGCTCATCGTCGAGGAGTCGCTGCGCGAACGCTTCGTCGCCGAACTCGCCCGCAGGGCCGAGAAGATCCGCCTCGGCCGCGGCACCGACGACGGCGTCGAATGCGGCCCGCTCGTCTCCGAGCAGCAGCTTGCCAAGACCGAGGACTTCGTCGCCTCGGCACTCAAGGAGGGCGCGGTGCTCAGGGCCGGCGGCGAAAGGCCGGACGGGCCCGGCTATTTCTACCGGCCCACCGTCCTCGACAGGTGCAACCGCCGGATGCGCGTCGTGCGCGAGGAGATCTTCGGACCGGTCCTCACCGTGGAGACCTTCCGCACCGAGGACGAGGCCGTCGCCCTCGCCAACGACACCGAGTACGGACTCGCCGGCGCCGTGTGGACCTCCGACGCGGGCCGTGCCCGGCGCGTCGCCGGCCTGCTGCGCCACGGCACCGTCTGGATCAACGACTTCCACCCCTACCTGCCGCAGGCGGAATGGGGCGGCTTCGGCAAGTCGGGCACCGGCCGGGAGCTGGGCCCGACCGGTCTCGCGGAGTACCGCGAGGCCAAGCACATCTACCAGAACCTCGCTCCGCGCCCCGTGCGCTGGTTCGCGGGCTGAGCGGAGGACGACCACATGACCGACAACCGCGTCTACGACTACGTCGTCGTCGGCGGCGGCACCGCCGGATCGGTGATCGCCTCCCGTCTCACCGAGAACCCGGATGTCACCGTCGCCGTCATCGAGGGCGGTCCCAGTGACGTCGGCCGCGACGACGTGCTGACCCTGCGCCGCTGGATGGGCCTGCTCGGCGGAGAACTCGACTACGACTACCCGACCACCGAGCAGCCCCGTGGCAATTCGCACATCCGCCACAGCCGCGCCCGCGTGCTCGGCGGCTGCTCCTCCCACAACACCCTCATCGCCTTCAAACCGCTGCCGTCCGACTGGGACGAGTGGGCCGCGGCCGGCGCCGAGGGCTGGGACGCGGCCGCCATGGACCCGTACTTCGCGAAGCTGCGCAACAACATCGTCCCCGTCGACGAGGCCGACCGGAACGCCATCGCCCGCGACTTCGTCGACGCCGCGCGGACCGCACTCGAAGTCCCGCGCGTCGAGGGCTTCAACCGGAAGCCCTTCCATGAGGGAGTCGGCTTCTTCGACCTCGCGTACCACCCCGAGAACAACAAGCGGTCCTCCGCCTCGGTCGCGTATCTGCACCCGTTCCTGGACCGGCCGAACCTGCACATCGCCCTGGAGACCTGGGCGTTCGGTCTCGAGCTCGACGGCACGCGGGCGACCGGCGTGCGCGTACGGACCAAGGACGGCGAGGAGCACGTCGTACAGGCGCGGCGCGAAGTCCTGGTGTGCGCGGGCGCCGTGGACACCCCGCGGCTGCTGATGCACTCGGGCATCGGGCCGCGCGCCGACCTGGAGAAGCTCGGCATCCCCGTCGTGCACGACCTGCCGGGCGTCGGCGAGAACCTGCTCGACCACCCTGAGTCGGTCATCGTCTGGGAGACGCACGGGCCGATCCCGGAGAACTCCGCCATGGACTCCGACGCGGGACTCTTCGTCCGCCGGGACCCGGACAGCGCGGGGCCCGACCTGATGTTCCACTTCTACCAGATCCCGTTCACCGACAACCCGGAGCGCCTGGGCTACGAACGGCCCCCGCACGGCGTGTCGATGACACCGAACATCCCCAAGCCCAAGAGCCGCGGCCGGCTGTATCTGACCAGCGCGGACCCCGAGGTCAAACCGGCGCTCGACTTCCGCTACTTCACCGACGAGGACGACTACGACGGCCGCACGCTGGTCGACGGCATCCGGATCGCGCGGCGGATCGCGGCGCAGGAGCCGCTCGCCGGCTGGCTCAAGCGGGAGGTCTGCCCGGGGCCCGAGGTCACCTCGGACGAGGAACTCGGCGAGTACGCGCGCAAGGTTGCGCACACGGTCTACCACCCGGCCGGAACGTGCCGGATGGGTGCTGCCGACGACGCCCTGGCCGTCGTCGCACCCGACCTGAGGATCCGGGGCCTGGACGGCATCCGGATCGCCGACGCGTCCGTCTTCCCGACGATGACGGCCGTCAACCCGATGATCGGCGTGCTGATGGTCGGCGAGAAGTGCGCCCAACTGCTCGTAGAGGAAGCCGACACGAGAGGCGTGACCCGATGAAGTCCGAATCCCCTGCTGGATCCGCCTCCGAGGCGACACCCGCACCCGAGAGCGTGCCCCTGACGAAGGCCGCGGAGGCCGGCGAACAGCCGCCCGTCTTCTCCGTGCGCAACCTGTGGAAGGTTTTCGGCCCGAAGGCCGACCGCGTTCCCGTGAACCCCGAACTCGCCGCGCTCACCCCCACCGAGCTGCGCGACCGCACCGGCTGCACCGCCGCCGTGCGCGACGTCTCGTTCGATGTCCGCAAGGGTGAGGTCTTCGTCGTCATGGGCCTGTCCGGGTCCGGCAAGTCGACGCTCGTCCGCTGTCTCACCCGGCTGATCGAGCCGACGTCCGGAGCGATCGCCATCGACGGCGAGGAGGTGCTCTCCATGGACACCGCCCGCCTGCGCGAACTGCGCCGTCACCGCGCCTCCATGGTCTTCCAGCACTTCGGCCTGCTGCCGCACCGCTCGGTGCTCGACAACGTCGCCTACGGCCTGGAGATCCAGGGCATGGGGAAGGCCGCGCGCCGCTCCCGCGCCGCCGAGGTCGTCGCGAAGGTGGGCCTCGAGGGCCTCGAGCACCGCCGCCCCGGACAGCTCTCCGGCGGACAGCAGCAGCGGGTCGGACTGGCGCGAGCGCTGGCCGTCGACCCCGAAGTGCTGCTGTTCGACGAGCCGTTCAGCGCGCTCGACCCGCTGATCCGGCGCGACATGCAGGAGGAGGTCGTACGGCTGCACCGCGAGGAGGGCCGCACGATGCTCTTCATCACGCACGACCTGAGCGAGGCGCTCAAGCTCGGCGACCGCATCGCGCTGATGCGGGACGGCCGGATCGTGCAGCTGGGCACCCCCGAGGAGATCGTGGGCTCGCCCGCCGACGACTACGTACGGGACTTCGTCCGGGACGTGCCGCGCGAACAGGTCATGACCGTGCGGACGGCCATGCGCCCCGCGGAGGCGGCCGAGACGGAGGCCGGCCCCGCGCTCGCCCCCCACGCGACCGTCTTCGAGGCGATCGAGGCCGTCGCCCGTACCGGCCAGACGGCGCGCGTCGTCGAGGACGGCCGCTGCATCGGCGTCGTCGACCACGCGAGCCTGCTCGGTGTCGTCGCCGGTGTGACCGCCGCCGAGGGGGTGGCGGCGTGATACCGCATCCGTGTCCTCACCTCGCCCCGGACGGGCGGTGGTCGCGATGACCGCCACCGTCACGGCGCCCGCCCCGAAGAAGGCGGACCAGACGGACGGGACACCCGCCCGGCGGTCCCTCCCCGACCTGCTGCGCCACCCCGTCAAGGGCAAGCTGCTCGGGCTCGCCCTGCTCGCGGCCGTGCTCGTGCCGACGTCGATCGGCCTGTGGGGCAGCGGCAGCTGGCCCGCCGCCCTGAGCGTCGACATCTCCGCACCGCTCGACGACGCCAACCAGTGGGTGATCGACAACCGCGACACCCACCCCCTCTTCCTCTACTTCCTGCTCCATCTGGCCAACACCGCCACCGACGCGGTGAGCGGCGTGTACAACCTGTTGGACTCCATGGGCTGGACCGGTGTGCTCGCCGCCGGCGTGCTGTTCGCCTGGCGTGCCGCCGGGCTCGGACGATCCGGCGTCAAGGTCGCGGCGACCGCCTTCGGCGCGTTCGCGGTGTGCGGGCTGCTGGGCATGTGGGACGCCACGATGCTCACCCTCGCGCTCATGGTGGTGGCGGTCGCCCTCGCGGCGCTGATCGGTGTGCTCATCGGCCTGCTCGCCGGGCTGTCCGACCGCGTCGACCGTGCGCTGCGGCCACTGCTCGACACCATGCAGGTGCTGCCGGCCTTCGCGTATCTGCTGCCGTTCGTGCTCGTCTTCGGCACCGGCACGCCGGCCGCGTTGTTCTGCACCGTCATCTACGCGGCCCCGCCCATGGCCCGTCTGACCGCGCTCGGTCTGCGCGGCGCGGACCCGTCCGTGCTGGAGGCGTCGGCGTCGCTCGGCGCAAGCCCCTGGCAGCGGCTGCGCACCGCCCGGCTGCCGCTGGCCCGCCGGCAGATGCTCCTCGGCCTCAACCAGACGATCATGATGGCGCTGTCGATGGTCGTCATCGCGGCGCTCGTCGGCGCCGGCGGTCTCGGCGAAGAGGTCTACTCGGCGCTGTCCACGGTGGACGTGGGCAAGGCGCTCGCCGCCGGTGTTCCGATCGTGCTGATCGCCGTCTGGCTCGATCGTACGACCGCGGCGGCAGGCGACCGGATCGGCCGCAGCACGCCGGGCGGCGGACCGCTGCACGGCCGTTCCGGCTGGGCACTGGTGGTCGTGGGAGTCGTCGCGGCCGTGCTCGCCCGGTTCGCGGTCGGCAAGGCATGGCCGGAAGCCTGGACGTTCGCCATCTCGACGCCCGTCAACAAGGCCCAGGGCTGGATCACCGACAACCTCGCCTCGGGCATCCCCGTGCTCGGCGGCACCGAGGTCTGGTCCGAGCAGTTCACCCTCTGGGTCCTCAACCCGCTGCGGGACGGCCTGCTGTGGCTGCCGTGGTGGGCGGTGCTGCTGCTCGTCGCCGCCGTGGCCTGGCTCGTCGGCACCTGGGCGACCGCGCTGACCGCGACGCTCGCGATGGCGGCGATCGGCGTGCTCGGGGTGTGGACCAAGTCCCTGGACACGCTCTCCCAGGTGCTCGCGGCGCTCGTCGTCACCCTCGTGGTGGGCGTGCTCGCCGGCATCCTGTGCGCCCGCGCCGGACGGCTCGAACGCTGGCTGCGGCCCGTACTCGACGCCATGCAGACGATGCCGCAGTTCGTCTACCTCATCCCGGTCGTCGCACTCTTCGGCGTCACCCGCGCCTCGGCGATCATCGCCGCCGTCGTGTACGCGCTGCCCGCCGTCGTCCGCATCACCACCCAGGGGCTGCGCGAGGTCGACCCCGCCGCGCTGGAGGCCGCACGCTCCCTGGGCGCGTCGACCAGGCAGCAGCTCCTCCAGGTCCAGCTGCCGCTCGCCCGCCCGGCGCTCCAGCTGGCCGTCAACCAGGGCGTCGTCCTGGTCCTGGCCGTGGTCGTCGTCGGCGGTCTCGTCGGCGGAGGCGCGCTCGGCTACGACGTCGTCAAGGGCCTGTCTCGCGGCGAGATGGGCATCGGCATGACCGCCGGCCTGGCGATCGTCTGCCTGGGCCTTGTACTCGACCGGGTGACCCAGCCCGCCCGCAGGCGCGGCTGAGCGGCCGTGCGCCACCGCAACCGGACCGGGGCCACCGGCCCCGCCACCACACTCCCTTCCGTCCCCGTCACACACAGCAGGAGCACCGCCATGCGAAACCGGACCAGAATCCTCCGCGCCACTGCCGCCGCCACCGCAGCCCTGGGTGTGCTCTCGCTCAGCGCGTGCAGCGCTGCCGACACCGGCAAGAGCCAGCAGGCCGGCGGGGAGAAGACCGTGCGGCTGACCGTCCCCTCGTGGGTCGGCGCCCAGGCCAACACCGCCGTCGCCGCCTACCTCCTGAAGAACGAGCTCGGCTACGAGGTCAAGCAGCAGCAGATGGGCGAAGTGCTCGCCTGGGACGCACTGTCCAAGGGCGACATCGACGCGATCATGGAGGACTGGGGGCACCCCAAGGAGGAGAAGCAGTACGTCGAGCAGAAGAAGACCGTCGTCAAGGGCGGTGACCTCGGCGTCGAGGGCCACATCGGCTGGTTCGTGCCGAAGTACTTCGCCGACGCGCACCCCGACGTGACGGACTGGAAGAACCTCAACAAGTACGCCAAGGACTTCAAGACCGCGGAGAGCGGTGACAAGGGCGAGATCCTCGAAGGCTCGCCCGACTACGTCACCAACGACGACGCGATCATCAAGAACCTCAAGCTGGACCTGAAGACCAACTACTCGGGCTCCGAGGCGGCGCAGATCACGGCGATCAAGAAGTACGCGAAGGAGAAGAAGCCCTTCCTCACGTACTGGTGGACGCCGCAGTGGCTCAACGCGCAGGTCGACATGGTCGAGGTCAAGCTGCCGGAGTACAAGGAGGGCTGCGACGCCGACCCGAAGAAGGTCGCCTGCGCCTACCCGAACACGCCGCTGCAGAAGTTCCTGAACGCCGACTTCGCCAAGAACGGCGGGGAGGCGGCCGAGTTCCTCAAGAACTTCACCTGGACGACCGAGCAGCAGAACGAGGTCGCGCTGATGATCGCGGGCGAGAAGATGTCGCCCGAGGCCGCGGCCGAGAAGTGGGTCAAGGCGAACGAGTCGACGTGGAAGGCGTGGCTTCCGAAGAAGTGACGCCCCCGCTGCAGTGACGCCGACGCCTCCGGGGCCCGGCCCGGCCAGACGGCCGGGCCGGGCCCCGGAGGGGCGTTGTGGTGCGGGTCCGGCCCTCAAGCCCGCGCCCTGCCCCGTCCGTGGCGCAGGGGCGCCCCGGCGGGGCGTTGCCGTGCCGGGAGGAGCCGGATCGCCCCCGAGGCCCGGCTATGCGGTGCGGCGTGCCGTCTCGGCGGACTCCGCCGACCTCGCCAGGTCCACCGCCGCCTTCAGGCTCAGGCCGGGCGCCGCGTCCCGCAGCGCCTTGATCGCCGGGATGGAGTCCGCCGGCCCCTGCACACCGGCCGCGTCGAGGCGCTGCCGCACCCAGCGGGCACGCACGTCGTCGTGCGTCGACGCCGCCTCGTCGGCCACGATCGCCAGCGCACGCTCCAGGCCCGCGCGTTCCTCCGGCCCGGCGCTGCCCAGCGCCGCGCGGAGGGCGTCCTCGATGGCGTCGGCGTCGCGCAGTACGACGACCGTCAATTCCTGCTTCGTGAGTCCGAACATGTCATGATCATCGTTTTGAAGAGGGCGCTGTTTCAACGGAGTTGAGCGACTTCAGAGGTTGCGGCCGCGCAATTCGCGGGCGAAGCCCGCCACGGCCGCCTGGGTGCGCCGCTGCAGACCCGGGCCGAAGGTGATGCGCGTGGCGCCCAGCCGGCCGAGCTCGGCGAGCGGCGGGTCGACCGCCGCGGCCCCGACGTTGATCGGGGCGTCCGTCGCGGCCCGCAGCAGCGGCAGTTGCTCGGGTGGTGCGCCGATCGGGTAGACGCAGTCCGCCCCCGCTCCGACGTACAGCCCGATACGGGCGACGGCCGCCTCCACCGGATCGTCCGCCCCGCGCAGGAACGTGTCGACGCGGGCGTTGACGAACAGCGCGTCACCCGCCTCCGCCCGTACCTCGGCCAGCCAGTCCGCGTGGCGGCGCGGGTCTTTGAGAGTCCCCGTCGCGGAGTCGGTGTCCTCCAAATTGCAACCGACCGCGCCCGCATCCAGGAGACGCCCCACCAGCTCCTTGGGCGGCAGACCGTAGCCGCCCTCCACATCCGCCGTGACCGGTACGTCGACCGCCCGCACGATCCGGGCGACGGCCGCGAACATCTCCTCCGCGGGAGTCGCCCCGTCCTCGTACCCGAGCGAGGCGGCGACCCCGGCGCTCGGCGTGGCGAGCGCCGGGAAGCCCGCGTCCGCGAACGCACGGGCGCTGGCCGCGTCCCACGGACCGGGCAGCACCAGCGGATCCTCGGTGTCCCTGCCGTGGTGCAGGGCGCGGAACGTCTCCACCTGAGCTGTCATCGAGTGATCCTCCGTCAGTGCTTCAGCGAGCCGGGCGTGTAGTGACCGGGGACGAGCCGACCGGTCACACCGAAGCGGTTCCACGCGTTGATCACGGTGATCGCCGCGATGAGATGGGCGAGTTCGGTCTCGTCGAAGTGCCGGGCCGCCTTCTCGTAGACCTCGTCCGGGACGAAGCCGTCGGTCAGCACGGTCACCGCCTCGGTGAGCTCGATCGCCGCGATCTCCTTCTCCGTGTAGAAGTGCTGCGACTCCTCCCAGGCGCTGAGCTGCACGATCCGCTCCACGGACTCGCCGGCCGCCAGCGCGTCCTTGCTGTGCATGTCGAGGCAGAAGGCACAGTGGTTGATCTGCGAGGCGCGGATCTTGACCAGCTCCAGCAGGGCGGGATCGAGGTTCTGCCGGGCAGCGCCGTCCAGCTTGACCATGGCCTTGTAGACGTCGGGGGCGAGCTCCGCGACGCTGATACGGGGCTTGTGTTCGGCTGCGTAGGTGTCGTTCGTCGTCATGGGTACGACCGTACGGGCCATGTGGCACAGCAGTATGGTCCATTTCCATGACGGATTCCTGGGCCACTTTCGGTGCCGACCTCCATCTGGAACTGCGCGGCTCCCGCCTCCGTACAGGCCTGATGGACGCGTTGCGGGAGGCCGCGCGCACGGGCAGGCTGGCGCCCGGCACCCGGCTGCCGTCGTCCCGCTCCCTCGCCGCCGACCTGGGCATCGCCCGCAACACCGTCGCCGACGCCTACGCGGAGCTGGTCGCCGAGGGCTGGCTGACCGCCCGGCAGGGTTCGGGCACCCGTGTCGCCCAGCGCTCCGCACCGCGGAAACCCTCCGCCGGGCCCGGCCGGGTGCGTGCGCGGCCCGTGCGCGGCCGGCCCACGTACAACCTGATGCCCGGCAGCCCCGACCTCGCGTCCTTCCCGCGTACGGAATGGCTCAAGGCCGCCAGAAGGGCATTGACGGCCGCGCCCCACGAGGCGTTCGGCTACGGCGACCCGCGCGGGCGCGTCGAATTGCGGACCGTGCTGGCGGACTATCTCGCCCGCGCCCGAGGGCTCCACGTCTCGCCCGAACGCATCGTCGTCTGCTCCGGCTTCGTGCACGGACTGGCCCTGATGGGCAAGGTCCTGAAACGGCGCCGGGTGCGGGACGTGGCCGTCGAGTCGTACGGGCTCGACATCCACTGGAACCAGTTGACCGATGCGGGCCTCGGGACGCCCGCGTTGGCCTTCGACCGCATCGGCACCCGCACCGAGGGGTTGGGCGGGATGCGGGGTACGGGGGCCGTGCTGATGACGCCCGCGCACCAGTTCCCTCTGGGTGTCGCGCTGCATCCCGACCGGCGGGCGGCGGCCGTCGACTGGGCGCGCCGCACGGGGAGTCTGATCCTGGAGGACGACTACGACGGGGAGTTCCGCTACGACCGCCAGCCCATCGGCGCACTCCAGGGGCTCGACCCGGAGCGTGTCGTGTACCTGGGCACCGCGAGCAAGTCACTGGCGCCCGGACTGCGGCTCGGCTGGATCGTGCTCCCGGAGAACCTGATCGGCGAGGTGCTGGAGGCGAAGGGCCGGGAGGAGTGGATGTCGAGCGCGACGGACCAGCTGACGCTGGCGGAGTTCATCGCGTCGGGCGCATACGACCGGCATGTACGCGGAATGCGGCTGCGCTACCGGCGGCGCCGCGACCAGCTCGTACGGACACTGGCGGAGCGCGCGCCGTCGATCCGGGTGAGCGGGATCGCGGCCGGGCTGCACGCGGTGCTCGAACTGCCGCCGGGCACCGAGGGGTCGGCGCTGCGCTCGGCGGCCTGGCACGGACTGGCGGTCGAGGGCGTGACCCGCTTCCGCCACCCGGACGCCGAACCGGGCGGCCCCGAGGGGCTCGTGGTGGGATACGCGACGCCGCCGGACAGCGCGTGGGCGGGTGCGCTGGACGCGCTGTGCAGATCGCTGGAGTAGGGGAGCGGGAAGCCCACGGGGCGCGGCCGGCGGTCAGGCGGTGCCGTCCGAGGCGGCCTCCGGCGGGGCCGGCGGCTCGCCGAAGCGCGCCAGCGCCAGCGCGCCCGCCACCGCCACCACGAAACCCGTCACCGCGAGCCAGGCCAGGCCCTCGCGGGTGCTGTCGCCCAGGAAGGCGACGCCGATCAGCGCCGGACCCACCGTCTCGCCGATGACCATGCCGGCCGTGGCCGTGGTCACCGAACCACGTTGCAGGGCCGAGGTGAGCAGCAGGAACGCCGCCCCGCCCCCGACCAGGAGCGCGTACAGGGCTGGGTTCGCGAGCACCCCCGGCAGGGCAACCGAGTCGATCAGCCGGACCGACACCTCGACCACACCGAAACCGATGCCCGAGCCGAGCCCCAGCACCAGCGCGCGCGAACGGCCCGGCAGTCGGCCCGCGACCGCGCCGACCAGCAGGACGCCCACGCCCACGCCGAGCATCGACCAGCGCAGCGCGTCGGAACCGGCCCGGTCGCCCTCCGGGCCCGAGGCCAGCCCCAGCATCGCCAGACCCGCGCAGACCACAGCGACCGCCGTCCACTCGGTGCGGCTCAGCCGGATGTGCATCAGCCGGGCCGCGACGACGGCGGTGACCGCGAGGCTCGCGGCGAGCGCGGCGCCCACCGCGTAGATCGGCAGCGACCGGAGGGCGACGATCTGGAGCACGAAGCCCAGCCCGTCGAGCGAGAGGCCCACGAGGTAGCGCCACTGGCGCAGCGCCCGCAGCAGCAGCGCCGCATCGACGCCGGAGCCGGTGCCCGGTTCGGCGTTGCGGGCGGCGATCGCCTGCAGGACGGAGGCCGTGCCGTAGCAGACGGCGGAAGCGAGCGCGCAGAGCATCCCAAAGAGCACAAAAGGACTCTATGCGCGCGCGGTTGGCGGACCGGGTTACCCGTGCGGCGAGCGGCCCTCTAGTCTGTGCGGCGGCCCGGCTCGTCTCCGTGGCCGAATTTCGCACAAGAGTTTCGTACGGGAGGCCGCTCATGGCGCGACGCAGGTTGAGGTCGGGCACCGTGGTGCTCGGCGGCATGGGAGTTCTTGCCGCGACGCTGACGTCCTGCGGTTCGGAGCCGGACGAGCGGTGCATCGACCCGGTGACCTACGAGGTGCTGCCGGACTACGAGTGCGACGACGACGGGAGCGGCAGTCACAGCTCCACCGGCCGGTACTACTACGGCGGCAGCGTCAGCGGCGGCCGGGTCGAGGGCGGCAGCTTCGACCGCGCCGCCGTGGACACCGGCGGCTTCGGCAAGTCCGGCTCCAGCGGCGGCTGACACCGCCCGCGCACGGACGCACGAACGGAACTCATGAAGCGCCACACCATCGACCCCCGCCCCGGCTGGCAGCAGATCGTCGAGGAGCAGGGCTGCATCTACCCCCTCACCCGCTATCCCGACGACTCCCTTCGCCCCTACTGGGACGAGAGCGCGTACTACGAGTTCTCCCTCCCCGAGGTCGAGGCACTGGAGGAGGTCGTCGAGGAACTGCACGCCATGTCGCTCGCCGCGGCCGCGCACATCGTCGAGCAGGACCGCTTCGCCGACCTCGGCATCACCGACCGGCGTCTCGCCCGGCGGATCGCCGAATCCTGGCGACGACGGGACGAACTCCCCTCCGTCTACGGGCGCTTCGACCTGCGCTACGACGGCACCGGCCCGGCCAAGATGCTGGAGTACAACGCCGACACCCCCACCTCACTGGTGGAAGCGGCCGGCCCGCAGTGGTTCTGGATGGAGGACCGCTTCCCCGGCGCCGACCAGTGGAACTCCCTCCACGAACGCCTCGTCGCCGCCTGGAAACGCCAGGCCCCGCTGCTCCCGCCCGGTCCGCTGCACTTCGTCCACTCCGACGGCGACGAGCTCGGCGAGGACCTGATGACCGTCGCGTATCTGCGCGAGACGGCGCAGCAGGCCGGCATCGCCACCGAGGCGCTGTCCGTCGAACGCATCGGCTGGGACCGCATCAGCGGCCGCTTCGTCGACGACCGGCTGCGCTTCATCCGCAGCTGCTTCAAGCTCTACCCGTGGGAGTGGCTGACCACGGACCGCTTCGGCCCCCATGTGCTCGACACCCTCGACAACGGCGGTGGCACCGGCACCACCTGCTGGATCGAACCCGCCTGGAAGATGCTGCTCTCCAACAAGGCGCTGCTGGCGATCCTGTGGGAACTCCACCCGGGCCACCCGAATCTGCTCCCCGCCTATCTCGACGGCCCCCGCGAACTCACCGACGGCCCCGGCTACGTGGCCAAGCCGCTGCTCGGCCGCGAGGGCGCGGGCGTCACCGTCCACGAGGCCGGGCAGGCCCCCGTGGTGCGCGACGAGCCCTGCTGCTACCAGGAACTGGCCCCACTGCCCGATTTCGACGGGAACCATGTGGTGCTCGGCGCGTGGGTGGTGGAGGACGAGGCCGCCGGGCTCGGCATCCGGGAGTCGGCGGGGCTGGTCACGGACGAGTACGCCCGCTTCCTGCCCCACGTCATCCTCTGACGTCCCCGGCCGCCGAGCCGGGACGACGGCTTACGGGCGGGGACGGGCTCAGCCCGCGAGCACGGCCCTGAGCTGGTCCAGCCCCCAGTCCAGGTCCTCCTTGCTGATCACCAGCGGCGGTGCGATCCGGATCGTCGATCCGTGGGTGTCCTTGACCAGAACGCCCCGGTCCATGAGCTTCTCGGAGATCTCCCGGCCCGTGCCGAGCGCCGGTGCGATGTCCACACCCGCCCACAGGCCCCGCCCCCGCACCTCGTCCACCGCGCCGCCGACCAGCAGGCCCAGCTCGTGGTGCAGGTGCTCGCCCAGTTCGGCTGCCCGCTGCTGGAACTCGCCGCCGCGCAGCATCGCGATCACCTCCAGCGCCACCGCGCACGCCAGCGGATTGCCGCCGAACGTCGAGCCGTGCTCACCCGGCCGGAACACCCCCAGCACCTCGGCGGACGACACCACCGCCGAGACGGGCACGACACCGCCGCCGAGCGCCTTGCCCAGCACATACATGTCGGGCACGACCCCCTCGTGCTCGCACGCGAAGGTCTTCCCCGTCCGGCCCAGCCCCGACTGGATCTCGTCCGCGATGAACAGCACGTTGCGCTCCCGGGTGAGCCTGCGGACCCCTGCCAGATAGCCCGCCGGCGGGACCAGCACCCCGGCCTCGCCCTGGATCGGCTCCAGCAGCACCGCCACCGTGTTCGCGGACATGGCCGCCTCGAGCGCGGTCAGATCGCCGTACGGAACGATCTCGAAGCCCGGTGTGTAGGGGCCGTAGTCCGTACGGGCCTCCGGGTCCGTGGAGAAGCTGATCAGCGTCGTCGTCCGGCCGTGGAAGTTGTTCGCAGCGACGACGATCTTCGCCTGGCCCTGCGGGACGCCCTTGATCCGGTAGCCCCACTTCCGGGCGGTCTTCACCGCCGTTTCCACCGCCTCCGCGCCGGTGTTCATCGGCAGCACCGTCTCCATGCCGCACAGGTCGGCCAGCTGGGCGCAGAAGTCCCCGAACCGGTCGTGGTGGAACGCCCGGGACGTGAGCGTGACCCGATCCAGCTGCGCCTTGGCCGCGTCGATCAAACGGCGGTTGCCGTGGCCGAAGTTCAGCGCCGAGTAGCCGGCGAGCAGATCGAGGAACCGGCGGCCCTCGACATCGGTCATCCAGGCGCCGTCGGCCGTGGCGACGACAACCGGGAGAGGGTGGTAGTTGTGCGCGCTGTGCGCCTCCGCGGAGGCGAGGGCAGATGACGTGGTCGACACGGGTTCTCCGATCGTCGGAAGACGGACCATCCGGCGTGGGGCGGGGTGGTGCCCCGTTTCTATCGTCGCTCGCAGTGTGGACGAGGAACCCCGGGCAGTCGGCGTGCCCGCTAATCTGGGCGGTACGTGCGGCGACTGGCGTACGGGGAAGTGACCCCGGGGAAGCCGTACGGGGGAAATTACGCGTGGTGTCGGCCGCCTGGGCACCCCGGGACCACGACCGATCACCACGGACCGTCCCGGAGGACACCATGGCGCTCCCCCTTTCCCACCCCGCCCTTTCGGCCGCCGACCCCGAATTGGCCGCCCTCGTCGGCGCCGAGGAGCAGCTCCAGGCCGACACGCTGCGGCTGATTCCCAGCGAGAACTACGTCTCCCAGGCGGTGCTGGAAGCCTCCGGCACAGTGCTGCAGAACAAGTACAGCGAGGGCTACGCGGGCCGCCGCTACTACGAGGGCCAGCAGAACATCGACCAGGTCGAACGCCTCGCCGTCGCCCGCGCCAAGTCCCTCTTCGGCGTCGACCACGCCAACGTCCAGCCCTACTCCGGCTCCCCGGCCAACCTCGCCGTCTATCTCGCCTTCGCCGAGCCGGGCGACACGGTGATGGGCATGGCGCTGCCGATGGGCGGCCACCTCACCCACGGCTGGGGCGTCTCGGCCACGGGCAAGTGGTTCCGTGGCGTCCAGTACGGCGTACGCCAAGACACCGGCCTGATCGACTTCGACGAGGTGCGCGAACTCGCCCTCAAGGAACGCCCCAAGGTCATCTTCTGCGGCGGCACCGCGCTGCCGCGCACCATCGACTTCGCCGCCTTCGCCGAGATCGCCCGCGAGGCAGGCGCGGTGCTCGTCGCCGATGTCGCCCACATCGCCGGCCTCATCGCCGGCGGAGCCCACCCCTCTCCCGTGCCTCACGTCGACGTCGTGTCCACCACCACCCACAAGACCCTGCGCGGGCCGCGCGGCGCGATGCTGATGTCCCGCGAGGAGCACGCCAAGGCCCTCGACAAGGCGGTCTTCCCGGGCCTCCAGGGCGGCCCGCACAACCAGACCACGGCGGCGATCGCCGTCGCCCTCCATGAGGCCGCCCAGCCCTCCTTCCGCGACTACGCCCGGTCGGTCGTCGCCAACGCCCAGGCCCTCGCGGCCGAACTGCTCGCCCGCGGCTTCGACCTGGTCTCCGGCGGGACGGACAACCATCTGATCCTGATCGACCTCACCTCCAAGGAAGTCCCCGGCAAGATCGCGGCCAAGGCCCTCGACCGGGCCGGGATCGTCGTCAACTACAACACCGTCCCCTACGACCCGCGGAAGCCCTTCGACCCCTCGGGCATCCGCATCGGCACCCCCTCCCTCACCTCGCGCGGCCTGACCACGGAGCACATGGCCGCCGTCGCCGAGTGGATCGACCGCGGGGTCGCGGCAGCGGCCAAGGGTGACGAGGCGACGCTGGCGACGATCCGCGCGGAGGTCGCGGACCTCATGTCCATGCACCCGGCCCCGGGCCTTTCTGCCTGACGCCCGGCGCCGTGGGCGGTTCCTTCAGCCGTCCAGCAGTTGTCCCCGCGGGCCCGGTTCGCGCGGTCCGCGGGGGAAGGCCAGGCGTGCGGTCAGGGGGCGCAGGCCCCAGCCGAGGGCGGTGCCCGCCGCCAGGGCCGGGAGCGCCCACCACCATCCGGCAGCCGTGTCCGCCGCGGCCTTCGGCTCCGGTGCCGCGGGGGCGGAGGCTGCGGCCGCCGCGGACGGTGCCTCCGCCTGCCAGGGCGGCGGGTAGCCCGCGCCACCGCTGCCGCCGCCCGCGGACTTCTTGCCCATCAGGCCCAGCCCGCGCAGGAGGTCCGTCAGCTCCGCGGGCTGCCGTGCCGTGTGCCAGACGCCCTGCTGCGTCTGTGTGTCCTTCGACGTGTGTATCCACACCACGCCGTCACTCGCGCCCGGATAGACCCGGTCCACCCGCCATGGCTGCACATCGTGGATCATCCACGTCACGGTGATCAGTCGCGTCCCGAGCGCCATGTCCTGTGGCGGGGGCTTCTCCCCCCGGCCCGTCGGCCCCTGCCCCAGCAGGGACGTCAGCCTCCCGTACTCCTCGTCCGAGTAGTAGAGCGAGGCCGTCTGCTCGCTCTCCGGAGAGGTGAGCAGAGCGCTCGTCGGCCCGCCCGCCCGTGCCGCCGGTGCCAGGATCCAGGTCAGCGCGAGCACGGCTGCCAGAGCCGCTAATCGTCGTAGCAGTCGCATGTCGTCCCCCAGCCGACGCGTACGGACCGTCCGCACCGCGTCACCTCTGGTACACCGCCCACCCGCCGCAGGTTCCCCCTCGGGCCGGCATTTCTCCGCGAGATTTCGCCGCGAAGTTTCTCCGCGCGGCTTCTCCGCGCGGTCTCTCCGCGCAGTCTCCTCAGCCCGTCGACTCGGCGATCTTCTTTGCGCGCTGCACGTCCGCCACGCCCTCCAGACGCAGCGTCGTGCCCTCGTCCGGGGTCATCCACAGCAGCGTCGGGCCGGCCGTGCGCTCGGAGCGCATCCAGGTCTCGCCCCTGGCGTCGGTCATCCCGAACCGCAGCGCATGCGGCTCCTCGAACCACAGCCCCGTCCCCGCCGAGCCCTCGCCGCCCAGCGTCAGCCACTGGGGCATGAGCCGGGACGTCTTGGCGATGCCGAGGTCCAGCTTCGCCGGGAACTCGTCCAGCCGGACCGTCCCGCCCGCCTCCCGCCAGCACAGGCTCAGCACCGTCCGCCCCGCCGGCCCTTCCGTCACCTGGACCCCGTCCGGCACACCGAGCGCGTCCGGCACCCGTGCCGCGAAGCCCGCCCGCCGTGCGGCGTCCGCGAGCGCCGAGCTCCCGGCAGGGCCTTCGCACCACGGCACAGGGGCTCCCGGCCGGTGCGGCGCTGCCGGGTCGTAGCGCACCTCGACCCCGCCGAAGCCGAACCAGTCCGCCACCGCCGCCCGCACCGGCGGCGTCAGCACCAGGACCACCAGCACCCCGGACAGGCCCACCGACACCGCACGCCACCGCCGGCGCAGCCGGCGCACGGCCCTGCGCACCCGCCCCGGAGAAGGGGCCGGGAGCGGCGCAGGCGCGCCCGCCGATTCGGCGAGGAGCCGGGCCAGCACCCGCTCGGCCATCGTCTCGCCGTCGACGTCGGGCACCCGCAGCCCGCGCCCCAGCAGCCGCAGCTCCTGCGCCATGCCGTCCTCGGGCGCGGCACCCTCGGCAGGCTCCTCGCCACGCTCGTCGTCAGCCATGCTCCCCACCTCCTTCCACGCCCTCCGTCACTCCCAGGAGCCGGCCCATCTTGGCCAGGGCCCTGTTCAGCCGGGACTTGACCGTGCCGCGCGGGCAGCCGATCGCCTCGGCCGTCTCCGCCTCGTCCATCTCCAGCAGATAGCGGTACGTGACGACCTGTCGCTGCTCCTCGCTCAGCCCCTCCAGCGCGGCCAGCAGCAGCCCACGCCGCTCCCCGGCCAGGGCGGCCACCGCCGGGTCCGCCGAATCCGGTATCCGCGGCTCGCCGCGGAGCAGCAGCGCCTCCCGCCCCGCCACCGCCCGGGCCCGCACCGCGCTGCGCACTGTGTTCCTCGTCTCATTGGCGACGATCCGGAGCAGCCACGGCCGGAATCTCTCGCCGTCCCGGAACCGGCCCAGCGCCTGATACGCCTTGAGGAACGCGGTCTGCACCACGTCCTCCGCGTCCGCGCCGGCCCCGAACGCCACCGCAGCCCGCAGTGCCACCGCCGTGTGGGCACGGACCAGCTCCGCGTACGCCTCCGGCTCCCCGGCGCGCACACGGGCGATCACCGTGCCCTCGTCGACGGTGATGCGGCCCCCCTCCGGACCCCGCTCCAGGGTCCCCTCCCGCGTCGTCACGCCTTTGATACACCGGCGGCCGGGGATCGGTTCCACACCTGAGAGAATGAGGAGCATGGCATCTGATCCTCGTGTGCTCTCCGGAATCCAGCCCACCGCAGGCTCGTTCCACCTCGGCAACTATCTCGGCGCGGTCCGCCAGTGGGTGGCCCTGCAGGAGACCCACGACGCGTTCTACATGGTGGTGGACCTGCACGCGATCACGATTCCGCAGGACCCTGCGGAGCTGCGTGCCAACACCCGGCTCGCCGCCGCCCAGTTGCTGGCCGCCGGTCTGGACCCGGAGCGCTGCACGCTGTTCGTGCAGAGCCATGTGCCCGAGCACGCCCAGCTCGCCTGGATCATGAACTGCCTCACGGGCTTCGGCGAGGCGTCCCGGATGACGCAGTTCAAGGACAAGTCGGCGAAGCAGGGCTCCGACCGCGCGTCGGTCGGACTGTTCACGTACCCGATCCTGCAGGTCGCGGACATCCTGCTGTACCAGGCAAACGAAGTTCCCGTCGGCGAGGACCAGCGCCAGCACATCGAGCTGACCCGCGACCTGGCCGAGCGTTTCAACGGCCGCTTCGGCGAGACGTTCACGATCCCCAAGCCGCACATCCTCAAGGAGACGGCGAAGATCTACGACCTCCAGGACCCGTCGATCAAGATGAGCAAGTCGGCGTCCACGCCGAAGGGCCTGATCAACCTGCTCGACGAGCCGAAGGCCACCGCCAAGAAGGTCAGGAGCGCCGTCACCGACACCGACACGGTGATCCGCTACGACACGGTGGAGAAGCCGGGCGTCAGCAACCTGCTCACCGTCTACTCCACCCTCACGGGTACGGCGATCGCCGATCTGGAGCGGCAGTACGAGGGCAAGGGTTACGGTGCGCTCAAGACCGACCTCGCGGAGGTGATGGTCGAATTCGTCACACCGTTCCGCACCCGTACGCAGGAATATCTGGACGACACCGAGACGCTGGACTCGATCCTGGCCAAGGGCGCGGAAAAGGCCCGTGCCGTGGCCGCGGAGACGCTGGCAGACGCCTACGAAAAGGTCGGATTCATCCCCGCCAAGCACTGACGCCGGACACCGAGGGCACAGAGTCGAAGGACCTGTGTCCAAGGACTCTGGCCGAACCGCCGGTACAGCCGCCACACTGGCGACTGCACACCCTGCACCGCGGTGCAGCGAGAGAGCTGTCCACCGGGACCGCTTGCACACGGCCGCACCCGCTGCCGTGACGGAGACTGAGGAGAACGACGTGGGGACCGTAACGCTCGGCGTTTCGATCGCGGTCCCGGAGCCCTACGGCAGCCTGCTCCAGGAGCGGCGCGCGGGCTTCGGGGATCCCGCCGCGCACGGCATTCCGACCCACGTCACCCTGCTGCCGCCCACCGAGGTCGACTCCGCCGCTCTCCCCGCGGTGGAGGCGCACCTCGCGGCCGTCGCCGCGGCCGGGCGGCCGTTCCGGATGCGTCTGTCCGGCACCGGCACCTTCCGCCCGCTGTCGCCCGTCGTCTTCGTCCAGGTCGTCGAGGGCGGCTCCGCGTGCACTTGGCTGCAGAAGCGGGTGCGGGACGCCTCCGGGCCTCTCGTGCGCGAACTGCAGTTCCCGTACCACCCGCACGTCACCGTCGCCCACGGCATCTCCGAGGAGGCGATGGACCGGGCGTACGAGGAGCTGTCGGACTACGCAGCGCAGTGGACGTGCGCCTCCTTCGCGCTGTACGAGCAGGGCGCGGACGGGGTGTGGCGCAAGCTCAGCACGTTCGCGTTCGGCGGCGGCATCCCGGGCGTTCCCGCGCAGGGTTCGCCCGTCGACGAGCACGCCACGACGCTCTGACACCTTCGTTCGGGCACCCTCTCCGGCGGGTCGTGGGCGCAGGCGGCGCGTGGCCGGGTAGGCGTAGTCCATGGACTGGCTGATCAAGCTCCCCGTCGTCGGCCCGCTCGTCGCCCGGCTGATGCGCACGCATGCCTGGCGCAGTTACGAGACCCTCGAGCGGGTGCACTGGTCGCGCCTGGCGGCCGCCATCACCTTCCTCAGCTTCCTCGCGCTCTTCCCGCTGATCACGGTGGCCGCCGCGATCGCCGCCGCGCTGCTCGACCAGGAAGCCGTGGACAAGCTGAAGGACAAGCTCTCCGACCAGGTGCCCGGCATCTCGGACCAGCTCGACATCGACAGTCTGGTCGCCAACGCGGGCACGGTGGGTGCGGTCGCCGGTGCGCTGCTGCTGGTCACCGGCATCAGCTGGGTCGGTTCGATGCGGGACTGTCTGCGGGCGGTGTGGGAGCTCGACGACGAGGACGAGGGCAACCCGCTGATCCGCAAGGCCAAGGACGCGGGCGTGCTGGCCGGGCTCGGCTGTATCGGCATCGCCTCGTTCGCCGCGTCCGCGCTGGGCTCCACCGCGGTCGGCTGGAGTGCCGACCGGCTGGGCCTGGACAGGGACGGGGCCGCCGGTGTGCTGCTGCAGACCGCGGGACTCGCGATCGCGGTGCTCGCCGACTTCCTGATCCTGTTGTACGTGCTGACGCTGCTGCCGGGCGTCCAGCCGCCGCGCCGTCGGCTGATCGTCGCGGCGCTGATCGGCGCGGTCGGTTTCGAACTGCTCAAGCTGCTGCTCGGCGGCTATATGAGCGGCGTCGCGACCCGCAGCATGTACGGGGCGTTCGGCGTGCCGATCGCCCTCATGCTGTGGATCAACTTCACGGCCAAACTGCTGCTGTACTGCGCCGCCTGGACGGCGACGCAGAGCAGCGGAGAGGAGCCCGTCAGGAACGCGGAAGACGCCGCATCCGGTCCGGCAGCGGCCAGCGGCGCTTGACGAGGTACGCACCCGCGGCCAGCAGCGCGAGCACGCCGCCCGTGATCCCCAGCGCGATGCCGATGCCGCCCGGGCCGTGATGCGCGGCGGCGACGGGCTTCGCGGGCGCCCCCTTGCCGTTCTTGGCCGGCTCGGGGCGGGGCGACTGCTGCGCGGCCGACTTCGGTGCGACGAGTTCGCCGACCGGGGTGACCTTCCCGGAAGCGGCGAAGCCCCAGTCGAGAAGCCGGGCGGCCTCCTTGTAGACGGCCTGGCTCTCCTCCGACTCGGGGTTCATGACCGTCACGAGGAGCACCTTGCCGTCGCGTTCGGCGACGCCGGTGAACGTGGATCCGGCATGGGTGGTGTTGCCGTTCTTCACACCCGCGATGCCCTTGTAGGGGGTGACGCCGTTCTCCCCGGTGAGCAGGCGGTTGGTGTTCTGGATGGCGAACGTTTCGCGCTTGCCCTCCTTCTGCTCGCCGGGGAAGTCGGCGCTCACGGTCGAGCAGTACTCGCGGAAGTCCTTCTTCTGCATACCGCTGCGGGCGATGAGGGTGAGGTCGTACGCGGACGACACCTGGCCCGGCTCGTCGTAACCGTCGGGGGAGACGACCTCCGTGTCCAGGGCCTGTAGCTCGTCGGCGTGCGCCTGCATGTCCTCGACGGTCCGGTCGATACCGCCGTTCATGTGCGACAGCACATGAACGGCATCGTTGCCGGAGCGGAGGAACACACCGAGCCACAGGTCGTGGACCGTGTACGTCTGGTCCTCCTTGACCCCGACGAGGCTGCTGCCCGCGCCGACTCCCGCGAGCTCCTCGTCGGTCACCTCGTGCTCGGTGTCCTTCGCCATCCGGGGCAGGAGTGTGTCCGCGAACAGCATCTTCATCGTCGAGGCCGGCGGCAGCCGCCAGTGCGCGTTGTGGGCGGCGAGCACGTCGCCGCTCTCCGCGTCCGCGACGATCCACGACCGGCCGCTGACCTCCTTCGGCAGCACCGGGGCGCCCGCGCCGAGGCTGACCTGTGTGCCGGGCTTGCCCAGTTGGGCGCCGCCGACCGTCGACATGATGGCCGGGGGCTTCGGCTGCTTCTTCCCCGGCTTGTCGTCGTGCGTGGCCCCGAACGCGGGTGCGGCGGTCAGGGCAGGCAGCAGCGCAGCGGCGAGGACCGCGGGCACGGCCCTTCGCACGGCGGGTTTCAAAGCAGACACGGACGAGAACGTACAGGGAGTTGCTGAAAATATGGAGATCGCACCGGTGACCCGCCGCAAGGGCCCCCGTGACAGCCCACCCCGGAGAACCCGGACGGGGGACACCGGCGATACTTGAGTCATGAAGCTCAGCCGCCCCGTGTCCTGGTTCCTGCTCGCGTTCGGGGTGTGGAGCTGGTTCATCTGGATCACTTTCGTCAAAAACCTGTGGCAGGACGGCAGCGGGCTCGCCTTCGACGACGCGGGCGACCCGACAGGGTACTTCTGGGTCCATCTGCTGCTCGCCATTACGTCCTTTGTTCTGGGGACGGTCATCGGAGCCATCGGGTTGCGCGGGCTGCGCGCATTGCGCCGCGAGCGCATGTAAGGGGTGAGGGAACCGTCCATGGTGGCTGTCGTCGTGCTCGTGATCATTCTGGTCGTTGCCCTGCTCGCCGGGGTGCATTGGTACGTGTGGCGCAGGCTTGTCCGCGACACAACCGTGCCCGGCGGAACCGCCCGCCGCCTCGGTACCGCGGCCGTCTGGGTGTTGCCGTTGCTGTCCTTCGGTGCGCTGGCGTCGGGCCGCGCAGGCGCGCCGTTCTGGCTGGAACGGATTCTTGCGTGGCCGGGCTACCTGTGGCTCGCGGTCCTGCTCTACCTGGTGCTCGCCCTGGTGGTGGGCGAGGCGGTACGCCCCCTGCTGCGCAGGGCACTGGAGCGCCGGGCCGCGACCGCACCCGACTCCCGGGCCGTGGGCCCGGCCCCGTCGGCGCCCGCCGCCGACGTGCCGAGCGCGGCCGGAGGCGGAACCGTCACGGCCGCCGGCCTGCTGGGGACCGGCGCGGCCGTGCACGAGGCGGCGACCACCGGCGTCGCGACCGCGGTCGACGCCGCTCCCGTGGGGCAGCCGGCCGGCCCCGGTGCGGTATCCGGAACATCCGGCGGCGGGGACGGCGACGCCGGCACGGACGGGGCCTCCCTCGCCACCGGCGGCCCGCCCGCGGGCCCCTCGCGGCGGTTGTTCGTGTCACGCATCGTCGGCGGCACCGCTGCCGCCGCCGCCCTCGGGACCGTCGGGTACGGCACGTACGGGGTTCTGCGCGGGCCGCGCGTCAAGCGCGTCACCGTTCCGCTCGCCAAGCTGCCCCGCGCCGCGCACGGCTACCGCATCGCCGTTGTCAGTGACATCCACCTCGGGCCCATCCTGGGCCGCGCCCACACCCGGCGGATCGTCGACACGATCAACGCGACGCAGCCCGACCTCGTCGCCGTCGTCGGCGATCTCGTCGACGGCAGCGTCGCCGATCTCGGCGCCGCCGCCGAGCCGCTCGCGCAGCTCCGCTCCCGCCACGGGGCGTTCTTCGTGACCGGCAACCACGAGTACTTCTCCGGGGCGGAAGAGTGGGTGGACCACGTCCGCGAGCTGGGGCTGCGGCCGTTGCGCAACGAACGCACCGAGATCGCGGGCGGGTTCGACCTCGCCGGGGTGGACGACGTCGCCGGTGAGAACGAGGGCCACGGGCCCGACTTCGTGAAGGCGCTCGGTGACCGCGACCGGTCCCGTGCCGCCGTGCTGCTCGCACACCAGCCGGTCGTCATCCACGACGCTGTGGACCAGGGCGTGGATCTTCAGCTGTCCGGGCACACCCACGGCGGCCAGCTCTGGCCGGGCAACTACCTTGCGGAACTGGCCAATCCCACCGTGGCCGGGCTCGAACGCTACGGCGACACCCAGCTGTACGTGACCCGCGGGGCCGGTGCGTGGGGGCCGCCGGTGCGGGTCGGGGCGTCGTCCGACATCACCGTCGTGCAGCTCGTGTCCCGCCAGGCATAGGCCGGTCGAGCGTGCCCCCGGGCCGCGTGACGTCGTCGCGTCCCTCGACCCGGTGGGTGCGTCAGGCGCTGTCGCCCTTGCCGCCGGTCTTGCGGGCGGCGACGCTCTGCGCCATCCCGGGCAGGAAGTCCGTGAACAGCTCGTGCACTTCGCGCACCAGCGGCCGCAGCACCCGGAAGCGGCTCAGAGCCACACCGCGGCTGGTCAGCCGGGCGCCGCGCTCGGCGAGCCTCCTGCTGCGCTCGCTGCCCTCGGAGCGGTCGAAAACCCAGTACAGGACGAGCCCCATCTGCGAGAGCCACATCAACTCCGGCAGTATGTCCCGCAGTTCCTCCGCGACCTTCGCCTTGGATCCCGTAAGCACCTCGCGGTGGACGTCGATGGCCGCCTCGCGGGCATGCTCCGACTCGGGGGAGAAGGGGCTGAGCGGGCTCTCGGGGTCGGCCGCGTTCTTGAAGAACTGGGCGGCGAACTCGTGGTACGGCGCCGCGATGTCCAGCCAGGCCGTCAGTACCCCGGCCAACCGCGCCTCGAGATCGGTCTCCTTGTCCAGCACGGGCCGGACCGCCGCCCTGTGCTCGGCGGCGATCCGGTCGTAGAAGCCCTGGACGAGATGTTCCTTGGAGCCGAAGTAGTAGTACGCGTTCCCTACCGAGACCCCGGCCTCCTTGGCGATGGCCCGCATCGTCGTCTTGTCGTAGCCGCGCTCCTGGAAGAGCCGGAGCGCGGTCTCCAGGATCAGCGTGCGGGTCTGCTCGCTCTTGGGGGCCTTCGTGTCGGCGGGGGCGTTCTCTTCAGTCACGGTGACCGAGCCTAACGGGGAGCCGCGCACTGCTCGTCGCAGGGCGCGGTGCCCGTCCCTCCGGCGACCGCCTCCCGGTACTTGGCCGCCGCGAGCATCGTGACGCGGATGAACGGTGCGCCCGCCGGAGTCGCCAGCCAGTGGGCCCTGGGCCGGTACTCGGTCAGCGCCCACAGGCAGACGATCCAGGCCGCCTGTCCTGTGTAGAGCTGGCCCCGGTCGCCGACCACCGTGATCTCCCGCAGCGTCCGGGTGTGGTCGAGTTCCGGGTACCGCCGGCGGGCCTCGGCGGACCCGGCGGGCACCATCCGCAGCGGTACGAGCTGTGGCTGCCGCACGAGCCAGCTGCGCAGATGGACGCAGAGGGAGCAGTTCGCGTCGTACAGGACGGTCAGTGCCCGGACCGGGGTGCGCATCGCCGTCACGCCCCGGCGGGGCCGGCGGAGGGCGCGGTCCAGGGACCGGCCGGCGTCTGCTTCGTCCAGCCCTGCGGTCCCACGGGCGGGGTCTGCTCGCGCTCCATGACCCCGCGCCGGCGGATCTTGTTGAGGACGTAGACGTTGCCGAGGTGCATCACACCGAGGACCAGCAGGACGACACCGATCTTCACCGACAGCGCCTCGAAGAGCCCGCGGGCGTCGGTGACGGCGTCGGCGGCCTTCAGGTAGAGGGCGACGAACCCGAGGTTGACCAGGTAGAAGCCGACGACCAGCAGGTGGTTGACGGCATCGGCGAGCTTTTCGTTCCCCTGCAGCACATCGGCGAGGAAGATCCGGCCGTTGCGGCTGAGCGTGCGGGCCACCCAGACCGTGAGTGCCACGCTGATCAGCAGGTAGACGATGTACGCGACAACGGTGAGGTCCATGCCCCACTCCTCTCTTGAACATGTTCAAAAGCTGTTGTCATGGACTGTAGACCTCTCTTTGAACATGTTCAAGTCATGGGTGGGAGCTGCCGCGCCTGGTGTGCGGAAAAGGGACGGTGCGGCAGGCGGGCAGGACGTAACCTCGGCCGGATGACGCTCTCCCGTGACGTGGCCGGTGAAGGTCCCGCAGTTGTCCTGCTCCACTCCTCCGTGTGCGACCGCAGGATGTGGGACGCCCAGTTCCATGCGCTGGCCGACGCCGGACACCGCGTCGTGCGCTGCGACTTCAGGGGGTACGGCGACACACCCGTCGCCGAGCGCTCCTACTCGGATGCCGAGGACGTCCTCGGTCTGATGGACGCGCTCGGCATCGACCGTGCGGCCCTGATCGGGTCCTCGTTCGGCGGCCGGGTCGCGCTGCTTGCCGCCGCGCGCAGCCCGGAGCGGGTGTCCGCCTTGGCGCTGCTGTGCGCCGCACCGCTGCCCGGGCAGGAGCAGAGCCCCGAACTGGGCGTCTTCGACGAGGAGGAGAACGCGCTGTTCGAGGCGGACGACCTGGCGGCTGCGGCCGCGCTGAACGTCGCCACCTGGCTCGGCCCGGATGCAGACGAGACGGCCAGGGAAACCGTGTACAGGATGCAGCTGCATGCCTTCGAGGTGCAGACGGCGGCGGAGAAGGCCGTGGAGAACGAGGGCGCCACGTACGTGTCCGGGCAGAAGTGCACCGAACTGCCGGACTTCGCGAAGGTCGAGGCGCCCTGCCTCGCCGTCTCCGGCGCCCATGACCTGCCGGACTTCCGTCAGGCGGCCGCCCGCATCACGGCTCTGCTGCCGAACGCCCGCCATCTGGAACTGCCCTGGGCCGGTCATCTCCCGGGCCTGGAGCGGCCTGCCGAGACCACCGCCCTGCTGGCCGGGTTCCTGGCCGGCCAGGAACTCCCCGTCGCCTGAAGCCGCCGCCCGACCGGACCTGCTCGACCGGATGTGCCTGACCGGGCGTGTCCGGTCAGGCACATCCGATCAGGCGTGCCCGATCAGACGCGGCGGATCCGTGGGGCGCCTGTCACGCCGAGGATCAACGAGTACAGCGAAGTCGTCGCCGTGACGAACAGGCGGTTGTTCTTCTGCCCGCCGAAGGCGATGTTGGAAACGGCCTCGGGGACGAGGATGCGGCCGATGAGGGTGCCGTCGGGGTCGTAGCAGTGGATGCCGCCGTACATCGCCGCGACCCACAGCCGACCGCCGTCGTCGAAGCGGATGTTGTCGAAACGGGCGTCGCCGCCCGGCGCCTCGGCGAACACCTTTCCGTCGCTCAGCGTGCCGTCGTCGCGGACGTCGAAGACGCGGATGTGGCCCGCGGTCGTGTCCGAGACGTACAGCTGCGACTCGTCGGGGGAGAACACGAGGCCGTTGGGGCCGCCGAAGCCGTCGGCGGCCATCCGTACGGCGCCGGTCGCGGGGTCGATCCGGTAGACGTGACAACCGCCGATCTCCGGCTCGGCGCGGTGACCCTCGTAGTCGCTGGTGATGCCGAACGTGGGATCCGAGAACCAGATCGAGCCGTCGGAGTGCACGACCGCGTCGTTCGGGCTGTTGAAGCGGCGTCCCTCGAAACGGTCGGCGAGGACGGTGACGGTGCCGTCCGGCTCGGTGCGGGTGACGCGGCGGTTGCCCTGCTCGCACGAGATCAGCCGGCCCTCGCGGTCGAGGGTGTTGCCGTTGCTGTGGCCGGCGGGGGAGCGGAAGAGCCCGACGGCGCCGGTCTGTTCGTCCCAGCGCAGCATGCGGTCGTTGGGGATGTCGCTCCAGATCAGCTGGCGCCAGGCAGGGAGATAGACCGGCCCCTCCGCCCAGCGGCAGCCACGGTGCAGCTGCTCCAGTTGTTCGTCGCCGTTGGCGCAGCGTCCGGTGCGGAAGCGATCGTCCAGGATCTCGTATATCGAGGAACGGGTAATGGTGGACATCGTGTAGCCCTCCAGCGTCAATGCCGAACTGTATTCGGTCACTTATGACTACAGCAGGATGGGGTATGGTCGCAAGCGTGGATGACATCGACCGGGAGCTCGTCGCCCAGCTCCAGCAGGACGCCACGCAGGCCTACGCCGTGCTCGGCAAGGCCGTCGGCCTGTCGGCCGGCGCCGCGCACGAGCGGGTACGCAAACTGCGTGAGCGGGGCGTCATCAGGCGGACGACCGTGGACGTCGACCCTGCCGCCCTCGGCCGCGGAGTGCTCGCCTTCGTCATGGTCGACTCCTCGGCCTGGATGGGGGATTCGGCACAGGCGTTCGCCGCGATCCCCGAGATCCAGGAGGCCCATGTCATCGCGGGCAGTGCCTCGGTCCTCGTGAAGGTGCGCACGGCCACCACCGAGCAACTGCAGGACGTGCTGCGGCGGCTGTACGCGATCGAGGGCGTCAGCGGCACGCAGGCGACCGTCTCGCTGGAGACGTTCTTCGAAAGGCCCGTCTCTCCGCTGGACACTCCCCGCCCGGCCTGAATGTCAGTGCCCGGCCATACTGTTCGGGCATGGCACAGGTGACCATCGTCGACGAGACGACATCGGGGGCACGCCGGGACGCCCTCGGACTCGAGATAGCGGAAGACCGCATCGCGCTGCGCGACCTGATCCGCCGCCGGGCGGCCGAGGAGGCCGCCGCGGCCGGTCAGGACGACGGCCCGGCCTGCGACCGCGCCGTCGAGGCGTTCGGCCGCGGCCGCTTCCTCGTGCTGGTCGGTGACCGTCAGATCACGGACCTGGACGACCGGCTCGACATTTCGGCGGACACCGAGGTCACCTTCCTCGCGCTCGTTCCACTCGTGGGTGGCTGACGATGAGCCGTGCACAGCAGGCGCGCCGGTGCCGCATGGAGGAGCTGGGCACCGCCTACTCACAGCACACGTACGGTGAGTTGATCACCCTCATCCGCGAGGAGCAGGCCGCCGGTGGGCAGTTGCCCGGCCCGTTCGTCGCCCTCGTCCGGCGCACGATGCTGGACACCTACGCGTACTCGACGGAGCTGTCCGCGCTGATCGCCGGCATCGAGGACCCCCTGCTCAACCCCGGCGAGGCATGGGCGGACCAGGCGCTCGCCGACGCCGAGCGGTTCGGGGACGACGGGCGGGCGTTGCTGCGGCAGCTGCGTGCGGCGACATCGGCCAAGCCCACCGCGAAGTGGGAGCGCGCCGCGGCAGGACTGATCGACCGGATCGGGCCCGGCAAGGTCCACGACGCCGTCCTGGGCTGGCTGAGTCTCGTCGGCCGGCCACGCACCCTCCCGCTGCACGTGCCGCCCGGCTGGAGCGACCACAACAGCCTGAACGACCCGTTCAACGCCGACGCGCTGCGCGGTGCGGCCTGGCTCGCCGCCCTGCTGCCCGCCTCACCCGACGTCGCCCGCGCACTCGGTGCACTCGTCGGGACCTCGCTGCGCAAGGTCCCCGGCACGGGACCGCGCTCCCCGAAGATCGCCAACGCCGCTGTCGTCGCGCTCGCCCGTGCCGAGGGCGACGCGGCGCTCGCCGAACTCGCCCGGCTGTCCGCCCAGGTCACCTACAAGGGCACGCTCAAGCAGCTCGGCGCCGCGTTGGACGCCCGGGCCGAGGCCGCGGGGATCACACGCGAGGACATCGAGGAACTGGCCGTCCCCGCCTACGGCCTGACCACTGTGGGCCGCAGCGAGCAGCAACTGGGCGACACCACCGCGGTGCTGGAGGTGCACAGCGGCAGGACTGTCCTGTCCTGGCGCACGGCCGCCGGCCGGACGGTCAAGTCCGTCCCGGCCGCTGTCCGGCGTGACTTCCCGGACGAGGTCAAGGGTCTGCGTGCCGCGGCCAAGGACATCGACAGGATGCTCACGGCACAGTCGGAGCGGCTCGACCGGCAGTTCCTGGCCCGTCGCGACTGGGACTTTTGGACCTGGCGCGAGCGGTACCTCGACCACCCGCTCGTCGGCACACTCGCCCGGCGCCTCATCTGGCTCGTCGGCGGCAGCACACCGGTCGCCTTCGACGGCACCGATCTGCGCACCCTCCAGGGCGACCCGGTGTGCGCCTCGAAGACCGCGCGCATCGAGCTGTGGCATCCCGTCGGCCGCCCCGCCGCCGAGATCGCCGCGTGGCGCGAGTGGCTCGAGTCGAAGCAGGTCACGCAGCCGTTCAAGCAGGCGCATCGCGAGGTGTATCCGCTCACCGACGCGGAGCGCACCACCGCGACGTACTCCAACCGCTTCGCCGGACACGTCCTGCGTCAGCACCAGTTCAACGCGCTTGCCGCGGTACGGGGCTGGACGGCCAGGCTGCGCCTGTGCGTCGACGACAGCTACCCGCCCGCCTTCCGGGAGCTGCCGCAGTGGGGCATGCGGGCGGAGTACTGGATCGAGGGGATCGGCGGCCCGGAGGACGGCGACCTCACCGACTCCGGCGCATACACGCGGATCTCCACCGACCAGGTCCGCTTCCACCGGCTGGATGCCCCGCCCAACTGGGCGCATGCAGGCGGCGGCGAGTACCGCACCGACCGCAGCCGCTTCCGCGGGGCGTTGCCGTCCGGCCCGGTCCCGCTCGCGGAGATCCCGGAGCTGGTGCTGTCCGAAGTCCTGCGCGATGTCGACCTGTTCGTCGGCGTGGCATCCGTCGGCAACGACCCCACCTGGCAGGACGGCGGCCCGGGCGGCCGGCACCGCGACTACTGGACGTCGTACGGCTTCGGTGAGCTGTCCGGGACGGCCACGACCCGCCGGGATCTGCTGACCCGCCTGGTGCCCCGGCTTGAGATCTCCGACCGGTGCGAAGTGGACGGCAGATTCCTCCGCGTCCGGGGCGACCGCCACACGTACCGCATCCATCTCGGCTCGGGAAACATCCTCGTCGATCCGCACGAGCGGTATCTGTGTATCGTCCCCCGGGCCGGCGGCACGTCCGTCGACGCCGGCTGTCTGCCCTTTGAGGGCGACCGGATGCTCGGTGTGATCCTCAGCAAGGCGATGCTGCTCGCCCGCGACACGGAGATCACCGACCCGACGATCGTGAGTCAGCTGTGACGACGCCGACGAGCCACCTGTCGCCGTGGGAGGAGGGGGACCGGATCGACTTCGTCGGGCGGCTCGCCGCGGACGGCGAAGTCGAGGAGCTGGTCGCCCACTTGCTCTACGCCAACGGCTTCGAGGGACACGGAGCAGTGTCCCGGCTGCGCGCCATGCCCGAGGCACGGCGCGCGTCGTTCGCGGACGCCCTTGTCGAGGCCATGGACGTCCCCGGCTGCCTTCCGCACCTGCGCGAGCAGTGCCTGGTGCTGCTCGCGACGATCTCGCGCGGCTTCGTGCGCGAGACGTGGTGCGACGAGTGGACCGCCATGCTGGAGCACAGGGCGCAGCAGTGGTACGCCGCCGGCATGAGCGACGAACTGCCCACCGTGGCCGAGGCCGTACTGGACGCCGGGCGCGTCCTGTCGCCCGAAGTCGTCGGCCTGCTGCGCCGATCGGCAGCCGCGGCCAACGACTGGGCTGCCATGGTGCTCGAACGGATACCGCTGCCCCTGCTCAACCCGGGCGAGCCGTGGGCCGACCGGATTCTCGCCGAGCTGCCCGCGCTCGGCGGCCCGTGGCCCGCCCTGGTCGCCCATCTGCGCAGCGCACCCGCTGCCCCCACCAAGCGCTGGGACGCCTCGGCGAGAGCGATTCTGGAGGGCACCGACCCCGAAACCGTCCGCCGCACCGTCACCCCGTGGGCGGCGCTGGCCGCCCATGGGGGCCGGGCGCCGGACGGCGGCTACGACCCTTGCGACGTGGACGCGATACGCGGTCTGGCGCTGCTGCTGTCCCTGCTGCCGCCGCACCCGGAGACCGTCCGTGTCCTCGGTGGCCTGGTCGAAGGGCCGCCGGTCCGCACGGGCGTCACCGGGACGGCGATACGGGCCCTGGCCCGCCTGGACGGCGGCGCCGGGCGCGCGGAGCTGCTCGGGCTCGCCGACCGCGTCGGCGACAGGGCGACCCAGAAGCAGATCCGCCGCGCGCTGGAGCTGTGACGACCGTGGCTACATGCTGCTCAGCGAGCGCGCGTAGTTGATCTGCCCCATCACCATCTGGAAGGTCTGAGGGCTCTGGGCCGCGATCATCGTCGAGTGGTGCTTGCCGCCGCTGGTGACCGTGACCTGGATGAAGCCGGTCGTCGTCTTCTCCTTCATCAGAAGGAAGAACAGGCCCAGCAGGCAGAAGAGGAAGAAGACGATCGCGAGGACGACCGCGTGCGTCGGGATCTTCTCCTCGGTGCGGGACATGTCCGTCGCGTTCCACACAGCGCCGCGCAGCGGCAGCGTGCCCGCGGGTGTCACGATCGAGTCGCCCATGACGGTGATGTCACCGATCGACACCAGCGGCTGGCCGCCGGCCGGCGCGGGCACCGCCGGCACACCTGCGGGCACCGGCACTCCGGCGGGCTGAGTCTGTGCGTAGGCAGGCGTCGCATCGTGCGGATAGCCGTAGCCCGGGGCTGCGTTGGGGTAGCCGTACGCCGGAGTCCCCGGCGGCTGCGTGGGCCCCCACTGGTACTCGGGCTCGCCGTCCCGGTACGGATTCGGCTCGGTCATCTCTCGTCCCCGCTTTCCACGTTCGCCATGCCAGACGTTCCACGATCCTGCCAGGTATCCCGCGCGGGGGTGAACCCCGTACGGGAAAGGGCCCCGCATCCGTGACCGGACGCGGGGCCCTCACCGTGCCTCGCCGGACGGACCGGCTCGGCGCGGAGCTGTGCTGCGTGTCAGAAGCGGCGCGTGATCAGCGCACGCTTCACTTCCTGGATCGCCTTGGTGACCTCGATGCCGCGCGGGCAGGCGTCCGTGCAGTTGAACGTGGTGCGGCAACGCCACACGCCGTCCTTGTCGTTGAGGATCTCCAGCCGCTGCTCCCCGGCCTCGTCACGCGAGTCGAAGATGAAGCGGTGCGCATTGACGATCGCCGCCGGGCCGAAGTACTGGCCGTCGTTCCAGAACACCGGGCACGACGACGTGCACGCGGCGCACAGGATGCACTTGGTGGTGTCGTCGAAACGCTCGCGGTCCTCGGCGGACTGCAGACGCTCACGCGTCGGCTCGTTGCCCTTGGTGACGAGGAACGGCATCACGTCGCGGTACGCCTGGAAGAACGGCTCCATGTCCACGACCAGGTCCTTGAGGACCGTGAGGCCCTTTATGGCCTCGACCGTGATGGGCTTCTCCGGGTTGATGTCCTTGATCAGCGTCTTGCAGGCGAGCCTGTTCTTGCCGTTGATCCGCATCGCGTCGGAGCCGCAGATGCCGTGCGCGCACGACCGGCGGAACGTGAGGGTGCCGTCGACGTCCCACTTGATCTTGTGGAGACCGTCGAGCACACGCTCCTTCGGGTCGATGTCGATCTGGAAGTCCTCCCAGACCGCCGCGTCCGACACCTCGGGGTTGAAGCGGCGGATCCGGAAGGTGACCGTGATCAGGTGGGAGGCCGCGGCCTCCTTCTCGACCTTGTCCATTACGGGGGTAGCCATCAGTACTTACGCTCCATCGGCTGGTAGCGGGTCTGGACGACCGGCTTGTAGTCGAGACGGATCGACTCGGTGCCGTCGTCGCCGACCTCGCGGTACGCCATGGTGTGGCGCATGAAGTTGACGTCGTCGCGGTTCGGGAAGTCCTCGCGGTAGTGACCGCCGCGGGACTCCTTGCGCGCCAGCGCGGAGACGGCCATGACCTCGGCCAGGTCGAGCAGGTTGCCCAGCTCGATGGCCTCCAGCAGATCCGTGTTGAACCGCTTGCCCTTGTCCTGGACGGACACGTTCCGGTACCGCTCGCGCAGCTCGGCGATCTTCTCGACCGCGGTCTTGATCGTCTGCTCGGTGCGGAACACCATCACGTTGGCGTCCATCGTCTCCTGCAGCTCCAGGCGCAGCGTGGCGACCCGCTCCTTGCCCGTGGAGTTGCGCAGCCGCTCGACCTGCTCCTCGACGAGGGAGGCCGGGTTCTCGGGAAGCTCGACGTAGTCGTTCTTCGCGGAGTACTCGGCGGCGGCGATGCCCGACCGCTTGCCGAAGACGTTGATGTCCAGCAGCGAGTTGGTGCCGAGGCGGTTGGCGCCGTGCACCGACACGCAGGCGACCTCACCGGCGGCGTACAGACCGGGGACGACGGTGGTGTTGTCGCGCAGGACCTCACCCTCGACGTTGGTCGGGATGCCGCCCATGGCGTAGTGCGCGGTCGGCTGGATCGGGATCGGGTCCGTGTAGGGCTCGATACCGAGGTACGTGCGCGCGAACTCGGTGATGTCCGGGAGCTTGGCGTCCAGCTGCTCCGGCGGCAGGTGCGTGAGGTCCAGGAAGACGTGGTCGCCGGCGGGACCGCAGCCGCGGCCCTCGCGGATCTCCGTGTAGATGGAGCGCGAGACGACGTCACGGGACGCGAGGTCCTTCATGACCGGCGCGTACTTCTCCATGAAGCGCTCGCCGTCCTTGTTGCGGAGGATGCCGCCCTCACCACGGGCGCCCTCCGTCAGCAGGATGCCCATGCGCCAGATGCCCGTCGGGTGGAACTGGAAGAACTCCATGTCCTCCAGCGGCAGACCGCGGCGGTAGCAGGCGGCCTGGCCGTCACCGGTCAGGGTGTGCGCGTTGGACGTCACCTTGAAGAACTTGCCCGTGCCGCCCGAGGCGTAGATGACCGCCTTGGCCTGGAAGACGTGGATCTCGCCGGTGGCCAGCTCGTAGGCGACCACACCGGCGGACTTCTTGACGCCGTCCTCCTCGACGATGAGCTGGTCCAGGACGTAGAACTCGTTGAAGAACTCCACGCCCTCCTTGACGCAGTTCTGGTACAGCGTCTGGAGGATCATGTGGCCGGTGCGGTCCGCGGCGTAGCAGGACCGGCGGACCGGGGCCTCGCCGTGGTTGCGGGAGTGACCGCCGAAGCGGCGCTGGTCGATGGTGCCGTTCGGGGTCCGGTTGAACGGCAGACCCATCTTCTCCAGGTCGAGGACGGCGTCGATGGCCTCCTTCGCCAGGATCTCGGCGGCGTCCTGGTCGACCAGGTAGTCACCGCCCTTGACCGTGTCGAAGGTGTGCCACTCCCAGTTGTCCTCCTCCACGTTGGCCAGCGCGGCGGCCATGCCGCCCTGCGCGGCGCCCGTGTGGGACCGGGTGGGGTAGAGCTTCGTGAGCACGGCGGTGCGGCTGCGCTTCGTCGCCTCGATGGCGGCGCGCATGCCGGCGCCGCCGGCGCCGACGATGACGGTGTCGTACTTGTGGATCTTCATGAGTGGATTACCTCAGCCCCGTGCCTAGCGGATGTTCGGGTCGAAGGTGAAGATCACCAGCGTGCCCAGAAGGATGGTGAACACCGTGGCGGTGTACAGCAGGCCCTTGAGCCACAGGCGCGTGTTCGGGCGTTCCGCGTAGTCGTTGATGACCGTGCGGAGGCCGTTGGCGCCGTGCAGCATGGCAAGCCACAGCATCAGCAGATCCCAGGTCTGCCAGAACGGGGACGCCCAGCGGCCCGCCACGAAGGCGAAGCCGATCTTGGAGACGCCGCCGTCGAGCACCAGCTGGATCAGCAGGTGGCCGATGACCAGCACGACGAGGACCACGCCCGAAAGGCGCATGAAGAGCCATGCGGCCATCTCGAAATTGCCGCGGGTCGACTTCGGGGTCTTCTTGGTGCGCTTGCGCGGGGCCTCGATGTACGGGGCCGGGTTGTCGGTGTCGTAGACGCGTGCGCCCTCGACCTCGCCGATCGCGGAAGTTGCCTCAGTGGACATGTCTGGCCTCAGCTCCCGAACAGTTCACGAGCGGCGTGGCCGAGCACCGGGTACAGCGCTCCTGCCATCAGCACGATCCAGATGCCCATCACGGTCCAGAGCATTTGCTTCTGGTAGCGCGGGCCCTTGGACCAGAAGTCCACTGCGATGACGCGCAGGCCGTTGAGCGCGTGGAAGAGAATCGCGGCGACGAGGCCGTATTCGAGAAGCGCGACGATCGGCGTCTTGTAGGTGGCGACGACCGCGTCATACGTCTCGGGCGAGACGCGGACGAGCGCGGTGTCCAGCACGTGTACGAACAGGAAGAAGAAGATGAGGACGCCGGTGACTCGATGAGCCACCCAGGACCACATTCCTTCCCGGCCGCGGTACAGCGTTCCAGCCGGCACGGAAGAACCCTCCGGGAGCGGGGATTGGGGCCTGCCGGCTTGGGGTTGTCGGTCTGGCCCGGCCGGGTACGGTCCACCGGCCCTGGCCATCGTAGCGACGACTTGTCGGTTCGTTCGCCCGGGGTGCACTGGTGTGATCAAACAGGCAATCAAACAGCCACGGACGGGCTATCGAATGACCCCTGTGGCGCCGGATTCCGGATGGTTGGCCACTACATGTGCCACGCGGGAGCGGGCGAGGGCGCGGAGTTCGTCGGCCGAAATCGCCCGCTCTTCGTCAGGTTCGTGGGAGAGGCGGCCGCGAATACCGGCGAGCAGTTGATCGAGATGCTCGTCAGGTCCGTACCTGTCGAGGCAGATCACGAATGCGTGTCCGAATCGGCTCTCGTATGCGGCGTGTGCGGCGCCGAGTGCGGTGTGCGCCGCTTGAGGGGCGCCGGGGTGGAGGCCGGCGGACGACTCACGCGCAAGGGCCTCGTGCACATCGGCGGGGCTGAGGTCGTATCCGGCCTCGTCGCAGGCCGCGAGCAGGGACTCGAGGTCGTGGAAGGGGCGGTGGTCGACGATCCGCCGCGCCCAGCGATGGCTGCCGCAGCAGTTCAGCAGGATCGTCTCGGCGGTCTCGGTGGGCGCGTCGTTGAAGCGGGCAAGGCCGGGCGGCGTGCGGCGCTGGGCCGGTATGGCCGCAGGGGCGGGCGCGCCCTGGGTGTGGTGGAGTGTCGGCGGTCGCTCCGGGGCGCCGGCGTGGGAATCGCTGGACAGCGGGGGACTCTCCTCGGAAGGCCAGCGGGACGGCTGGGAAGAGGGGGAAGGGAGTGCCACAACGTTATCGATGCGTGTCCGGAGCTGTCCGACGGATGCGCGAATTTCACCCGGACGGGAGAGTTTGGACTCATGCGATGGACGCGGAGGATGGACCCTTAAGGGGAACTTCGACAGGCTTTGACCACCTTTGAGAGGTTGCGAATGATGTGGCGCTCCCGAAAGACACAGGTCACCGGGGCGATGGCCGCCGCGGCCGCTGTCTTCTCCCTCACCCTGACCGGCTGCTCCGACGACGGGCCGAGCGGCCCGGACAGCGCTGCCGCCCCAGACCAGGCGGCACCCACCACGTCGGCGGCCTCGCCCACCCCGTCACCCACGCGCAGCTACCCCCTGTCGAAGGCACCCGCCACCATCCCGTCGGTACGCGATCACCAGGCCGCCCGCGGCCCCGGCTGGAGCCATACCGCCGGCGGAGCCGTCGTGGTCGCCAAGGGCAGCGAGGAGCTCACCGACGACGGCCGGATGATCGCGGAGGAACTGAAACTCGGCTACCGGGGGACGAACGCCGCCCGCGCCGGCGACGTGGAGCTCGCCCTGTCGGGCGACGGCGCCGCCGAGTCCTACACCCTGACCGCACGCGACGGCCGGGTGCGGATAACCGGCCCGGACGAGGCCGGGGTCTTCTACGGCACGCGCACCCTGAAGCAGGCCGTCCGCTCCGGCGGGTCGATGCCGGAGGGTGTCGTACGCGACCGGCCCGACCGCCCCCAGCGCGGACTCAACCTCGACATCGCCCGCAAGAACTTCACCGCCGACTGGATCGAGGACCAGCTGCGGGAGATGGCCGACCTGAAACTGAACCAACTGGGCCTGCACTTCTCCGACGACCAGGCGTTCCGTATCCAGTCGGACTCGCATCCCGAGATCGTCTCCCAGCCCCATCTCACCAAGGACGAGGTCCGCGGCATCCTGGCGCTCGCCGACCGGCTGCACATCACGGTCTTCGGCGAGATCGACTCCCCGGGCCACCTGGGCGCCGTGATGCGCGCACACCCCGACCTCCAGCTGCGCGACGTCCAGGGAGTGCCGCGGCAGGGCGCCATCGACATCTCCAAGCCCGAATCCGCGCAGATCGTCGACGACCTGCTGCGCGAGTACACACAGCTCTTCGGCGGGAAGTGGTTCCACGTCGGCGCCGACGAGTACCAGGCGCTGACAGTGCGCAACCCGTCCGCCTCCTACCCGCAGCTCGCCCAGGCAGCTCGCCAGAAGTACGGGGCCGACGCGGGGATCCAGGACCTGGCGGAGGGCTGGCTGAACGACCGGGCGGCGGTCGTGCGCGACGCGAAGAAGACGCCCAAGGCATGGAACGACGGCTTCTTCGCCGGCGGCGTGGTCAACGCCGACATGGACATCGAGGTCGAGTACTGGACGGGCAAGGAGATCGGGGCCCGCCCGCCGGTCGAGTATCTGGCGGAGGGTCGCAGGGTGGTGAACCTCAACGACGAGTACCTCTACTACGTGCTCGGCGAACCCAATCAGTTCACGTACCCGACGGGCCGCCGTATCTACGAGGAGTGGACACCGCTGGTGCTGCGCGGCAGTGAGGCGGTGCCGCAGAGGTATTCGGCGCAGATCCTCGGCGGCCGGTTCGCGGTGTGGTGCGACCTCGCGGACTCCCAGACCCAGGAGCAGGTGGCGGCGGGCATCGAGCGCCCGCTGCAGGCGACGGCCCAGAAGCTCTGGGACCCGAGGAAGCCGCAGCTGAGCTGGCAGCAGTTCGAGGTGCTGGGGCAGAAGCTGGGCTGATCAGCGGCTGCGTGGCGCCGGTCTGCCGGCCGCCGCCCGATCCCTCGCGCCTCTCGGAGCCGACGGTAACGTTCTGGCCACGGAGTGACGTAATCGAGCCACCGGACGCAGAACAGACAGGTACAAGGCAAGTACCTCGTCCGCGACGGAAGGCGTCCGTATGACCTCCAAGAGCCTGACGGAACTCATCGCCCAGGCCGATGAGCGTGGCCTCGCCGCGAGCGGGCTCGCCTGTCTCGACCGCTGCCTGTCCCTGCTCACCGCGGACGACGACACCCTGCGCCCGCTCTGGGCGGGCCTCGCAGGCGGCGAGGAGGAGTGGTCCGGGCAGCTCGCGGCCGCGAGGCAGGCCATGGAGGACAAGTCGCCCGACGACGAGGACGCCGCGCTGGTACGCGCGATGCTCGGCGCCGCGCCCTCGGACTGGGACGCCACGTCCCTGCGCGAGTGGGCCGACGGCTGCTCCGTCTCGGCGCTCGAGGTGCACCGCCGTTTCGACATGGGCGACTGCGAGGCGGAGACCCTCGAGCGCTGCCGCCGGGGCGACCAGGAGGGCGCCGGTCCGCTGGTCGCGGGGGAGTTGCGGCGCCAGGCGCAGATACTGGAGATCCTCGCCGAGCCTCCGGGCGGCAACGGCCTGCGCCACGCGCTCGAGGTGTCGACCGAGGGCCGCCGCGTCCTGCGCGCCGCGGTCTCGCGCCGCGCCCGCGTCACCGGCTGAGGCCGGGGTCGGCACGCCGCCGGCACCTGTGTGACTTTTTCCGGGGCCGTGACGCAGTGACGCATGAGCCGACTGGTCATCGAGCGGACAGAGCGCACGATGCGATGGAGGCACTGTGGGACGGCAGTTCTGGCGGACGATCCGGATGGCGATCGAGGAAGACAATTGGACGGCCCGGCTTGCCGTCGTCCTCCTCACGACAGCGCCGGCCGCGCTCGGCGCGTACGCGATCACCGCAGGCAGGTAGTCCCGACGGCGAGCCGGCCCCACCGTGCGGTTCCGGGCCCGCGGCCACGAAGGCCGCGGAGTTCGTGTCGGACCTCAACCCAGCCAGTCGCCGCCGAACGTCTCCCGGAAGGCGTCGAGGGCCTCCTGGGTGCGGCCCCTGGCCTGGAGCCAGACGTCCGCCTCGACACGGAGCAGCACGTCGCCGCGCCGGAACCAGCGGACGCACGGGTCCGTGACCGGATACGGCGGGAACGGCAGCCTCGTCCCGCCCTGTTCCAGCTCTTCGACGAACTCGTCCTCCGGCGCGTCCAGGCCGTCGACCAGTTCCTCCGGCGCGTGCGTCGCCTCGGACAGCACGATCTCCAGGAACGCGAGCGACGTCCGGTCCAGCCAGCCCTCCCACTTCTCGGAGCTCTTATCGGCCATGTCGGGGCGCATCAGGACCGGCGGGTCGTCGTGTGCCAGGTCCGTGAGCAGGATGCCCCAGCGGGCCGCTCCCTGGTTCTCGTCGCGGAAGACCAGCGCCTCGCCGGCCTCGTCGATGCACAGCTCGGCAGGGGTGCGCAGCGTGTCGTGGTTCGAGGTCAGGTCCCCGCGCCTGCCGAGCAGTGCGTACGCCTCGCGCAGGGCCGCCGGCAGCCGCAGTCCCAGCCGTGCCTCGGCCGCCGCGAGTTCGGCCTCGGACGATCCGTCACCGTCGCCGAGGGCGGCGCCCGTCCAGTGCTGCGCGAAGCCGCGGACGAATTCCCATGCCGCGTGCCGGTCCTCGACGGCCGCAGCCAGCGACCGGACCATGTCGAACTCGTGTGTCATGCGGCGACCGTACCGGCGGGCTCGGACAGCAAGCCCGGGCCCGCGAGCCGGGCCGGGTGCCCCTGCCCGCTCGGCGACTCCTTGAGCCGGACGTACCGTGGCGCCGCGCCGCGCGCCTCAGCGGTTGTCGCAGCGGCCGAGCCGCGCCGCCCGCCTCAGAGGCTGCCGAAGTCCGGGATGGCGACCGAGCCGTCGTCCGCGAGCGGGAAGCCGGGGTTGTGCGCGATCTCCCAGGCGTGGCCGTCCGGGTCGGTGAAAGCGCTGGAGTAGAAGCCCAAGGCGTTGGTGGCCGCCGGTTTGGTGATGGTCGCTCCGGCCCTCTCCGCGGTCGCGAGCAGATCGTCGACCTCGGCCCGGGAGCGGACGTTGTGCGCCAGAGCGATCCCGCCGAAGCCGGTCGCGGGTCCGTCCTGCAGTCCGCAGTCCCGGGCGAGCTTGTCGCGCCCCCACAGGACCAGGCCCAGGCCACCCGCCTGGAAGAAGACGGTCTCCTCGACCTCCTGCCCGCGCCAGCCCAGGGCTTCGTAGAAGGCCTTGGCCCGCGCCAGGTCGAGGACCCCCAGGGTGACCAGAGTGATGCGCTGCTCCATGCGATCACGCTAACTCCGGCCGTCCGGCGGCGCTCCGCGTTCGAGCCCGCACGTGTCCGGCCGGAGGCCGTTCCCCTGCGCGCGCAGGGGAACGAAAGGTCGGGGTGGGGAATGAAAAGTCGGGGGCGACGGCTTCACGCCCGGGGTGCGTCCCCTCCACAGGGCGCGCACAGGTGTGCCCTCCGCCGGACGCAAGGCATGCCTCGGCCGGTATCGAATCCATTACGGAATGACGGGCCGATTTCGGGCGGGATCCGGCTGCTGCGACCGCTCCACGGGCCCCGATTGAAGGACGACCGGGGCCGCCACCCCCCACAGGAGAGGCCCCGGTCGTCGTTCGCGACGGGGTCGCAGTGGAACCCCGTACTAATCTCAGCGCCGTGCGTGCTGTTTCTGTCACACCGCGCTGCATTGTTAGGTTGTTGCGGGTTCTACTAGGCATGGACGTGCACCCGGACGACGACGTAGCGTGCTGGTTCGCGCAGGGTGGCGCGGCAGTGGTGACCAGCTGCAATTCAGACAGGTTGAGGTAGTGCTGGGGGACGACGCGGAGCTGACCGCCGCGGTGCTCGCGGCTCAGGACGGGGACGAAGGCGCCTTCCGGACTGTGTACCGCGCCGTGCATCCGCGGCTGATCGGCTATGTGCGCACGCTCGTCGGTGAGTCGGAAGCCGAGGATGTGGCCTCCGAGGCCTGGCTGCAGATCGCACGGGACTTGGACCGCTTCACCGGGGACGCCGACCGCTTTCGCGGCTGGGCGGCCCGGATCGCCCGCAACCGCGCGCTCGACCACATACGCATGCGTGGGCGCAGACCCGCCGTCGGTGGCGACGAGACCGAGCTGACGGGCAAGCCCGCCGAGTCCGACACCGCGGACGAGGCGATGGAGTCCATCACCACCAACAGCACCATGGCGCTGATCGCGCAGCTGCCGCAGGACCAGGCCGAGGCCGTCGTGTTGCGGGTCGTCGTGGGGCTCGACGCCAAGAGCGCCGCGCAGGCACTCGGCAAACGTCCTGGGGCCGTACGCACCGCCGCCCATCGCGGACTGAAACGGCTCGCCGAACTGCTCGGTGCGGACGGCGCCGCCTTCCCGGAGAATCCGCAGGTCATCGATGGGTTTTCCGACCGGACGGAAGGGGAAGGTGCTGCTCCGGATCTCAACGGCCTACCCGTGCAGCGTGGCCGCAGACCCGGTGCCTCGGCGCCCGCCGGTGTGACGCATTTGCGCTCGCGGACGCAGAAGGACATGTGATGGCCGACGAGCGGTACGAGTGGCTTGACGGGGCTGCGGCAGAACGCCTGCTGCGTGGCGAGCCCGTCGAGGCCGCCGACGAACACGCCCGCGCCCAGGCCGCACGGCTCCTCCACGCCCTGGACGCCGCGAGCGACCCCGGATACCGCTACCACGACGGCGAACTGCCCGGCGAGGCGGCCGCGATGGCCGCGTTCCGCAAGTCCAGGGCCGATGCTGCGGCACCGGCGGGCGACTCCCTCGGCACCGTACGGGTCTCCCGGCCGGCCGTGCCGGTGCGCACGCTCCGCTTCGGCCGCCCCGTGCGCTTCGGGATCGCCGCCGCGGTGGCAGGTTTCGCGCTCGGCGGGGTCGCCGTCGCGGCCGGTACCGGCGTGCTGCCCGCGCCCTTCGGCGGAGACGAGACACCGCTCCCGGCGGCCTCCGTCTCGGCGGCCGCGACACCCGGCCCCCTCGTATCCGATTCGCCGAGCGACGACGGCGGCGTCACCACTTCGCCCGGCGCCGTCACCACGTCCCCGTCGGCGCCCGCGCCGAGCGGCACGCCGTCCGGTACGCCCCGCGGCCACGACGGCACGGCCACCCCCGGCGGTCCGGGCGACAACGAGGGCGGACAGGCCACGCCCCGCGACGGCGAGCGGGACAAGAGGGCCGAACTGCGCCGCAGGGCCATCGAGGCTTGCAAGGACTACCGCAGCGGACACATCGCCCCCGAGCGCAAGAAGCGGCTCGAGGAGATGGCGAACGGCGCGGAGCGGGTGCAGCGGTTCTGCGACCGGCTGCTGAGCGGCGGCTCCGGCGGCGGCAGCAATGGCGACGGCGACAGGGACAACGACGGCTCCGGTGACGGCGACCAGGGCTCCGACGGCGAGAGCGGTTCCGGCGGCTCCGACGACTCCGGCGGGTCAGGCTCCGACACTCCGCCCGTCTCCTGGACGCTCGAGCCCCGGACATCCGTGTCCGCGCCCCCGGCGTCTGCCTCGCTCAGCGCCGGCTGAGCCCCTCTGACCTGCGGATTTACCGCGTGTCGTTCAAGGTGTGACGTTTTTCGGGCTTACGGCGCAGTAAGAAGTGAGCCGACTGGTCATCGGCCGCGCGAAGAGCCGGGGTTCCCCCCGTACCTACGGCTCAGCGCATATGGCGCGGGCGGGACACGTTCCCCCGGTCCCGCCCGCGCCCTCTCTTCTCTCTCGAGTTGTCACTGCCGCTCAGCCGGCGCTCACCAGTAGATGACGACCTTGTCGCCCGCGCGCACCTGGTCGAAGAGCGCCGCGATCTTCCCCTTGTCCCGGACGTTCACGCAGCCGTGCGAGGCGCCGTTGTAGCCGCGGGCCGCGAAGTCGGACGAGTAGTGGACCGCCTGGCCGCCGCTGAAGAACATCGCGTACGGCATGGGCGTGTGGTAGATCGTCGAGACGTGGTCCCGTGACTTCCAGCCGACGTTGAACGAGCCCTCGCGGGTGGGCGTGTACTGCGAGCCGAAGCGGACGTCCATCGTCGACACGACCTTGCCGTCGACCATCCAGGACAGCGTGCGCGTGGTCTTGCTGATGCACATCACGCGGCCCGTCATGCAGCGCGGGTCCAGCTTCGCCTTCGGCTTCTCGACGTCCTTGCCGTCCAGTTCGGCGCGCGTCGGCTTGGTCGTCATGCCGAGCAGCTTCTGCCAGGTGACGGTGTCCGTGCTGCCGGTGGCGGGCAGTTCGCGCTTGCCCTGGAAACCCTTGACGGCCGTGGTGGTGACAGGACCGTACGAGCCGGTCGGCTTGTCGTCGAACCAGCCGATCTGGGCCAGCCGCGCCTGCAGTTCGCGTACCTGTTCGCCCTGCGCGCCGGGGGCCATGAGGATCTTCGGCGCGGGGGTGGTCGCGGTGGGCGACGGCGACCGGGTCGGCTCGGCCGACTCGGACGGGGACGTCGACGCGGAAGGCGACGGCTCCGCCGTCGTCGGTGCCGACGCCTTCGGCTTGTTGTCCACCGCCGGCGCGTCCGTCGCGGCCTGCGCCGTGCAGCCGGCGGTGACAGCGGCCACTACGAGCGCGGCCGCGGCGGCCAGTGTTCTGACCGCAACGTTTTTCCTGAGCATGATCGCCCCCCTTTGTCCTTGTGCCTGATGAGACAGCTTCCCCTGCGGCCCGGTTGCCCATTCCCACGCATCATGGAGGTAACAGTTGGGGGACGGCGACGCTACGACGCGGACGGCGTGCCGCGGGACCCTGACCGGTTCGGCGTCGTTCTGGCGGTGCTGCTGCCCCCGTTCGGGTCAGCCATGGGCGGGCTGTGAGCAAGGTCCCAGCGTGCGGCACTCCACCCGTCGCACGGGCGCCGCTACAGTCCGTCGCGGGGGTTCGTTACCAGCCAGTAGCTTCAAGTGGGAGGCACAGAGATATGGCGCGCGAGTCCGAGTCGGGACTGCCCATCGAGCCGGTCTACGGTCCGGCGGACCTGGCGGGCTGGGACCCGGCCGAGAAGCTGGGTGAGCCCGGCGCGTACCCGTTCACACGTGGCGTCTACCCGTCGATGTACACCGGCCGGCCCTGGACGATGCGCCAGTACGCGGGCTTCGGCACCGCCGTCGAGTCCAACGCGCGCTACAAGCAGCTGATCGCCAACGGCACCATGGGCCTGTCCGTCGCCTTCGACCTGCCCACCCAGATGGGTCACGACTCCGACGCCCCGATCGCGCACGGCGAGGTCGGCAAGGTCGGCGTCGCCATCGACTCGATCGACGACATGCGCGTGCTGTTCGGCGGGATCCCGCTCGACAAGGTCTCCACGTCGATGACCATCAACGCACCCGCCGCGCTGCTCCTGCTGCTCTACCAACTCGTCGGCGAGGAGCAGGGCGTCCCTGCGGACAAGCTGACCGGCACGATCCAGAACGACGTGCTGAAGGAGTACATCGCCCGGGGCACGTACATCTTCCCGCCCAAGCCCTCGCTGCGGCTGATCGCCGACATCTTCAAGTACTGCAGGGCCGAGATCCCGAAGTGGAACACCATCTCGATCTCCGGCTACCACATGGCGGAGGCCGGGGCATCGCCCGCGCAGGAGATCGCGTTCACGCTCGCCGACGGCATCGAGTACGTGCGCACCGCGGTCGCCGCCGGCATGGACGTCGACGACTTCGCTCCCCGTCTGTCGTTCTTCTTCGTCGCACGCACGACGATCCTCGAAGAGGTCGCCAAGTTCCGTGCCGCCCGCCGCATCTGGGCGCGGGTGATGAAGGACGAGTTCGGCGCGAGGAACCCGAAGTCGCTGATGCTGCGCTTCCACACGCAGACGGCGGGTGTGCAGCTGACCGCGCAGCAGCCCGAGGTGAACCTGGTCCGCGTCGCGGTGCAGGGCCTCGCGGCGGTCATGGGCGGTACGCAGTCGCTGCACACCAACTCGTTCGACGAGGCCATCGCGCTCCCCACGGACAAGAGCGCGCGCCTCGCGCTGCGGACGCAGCAGGTCCTCGCGTACGAGACCGATGTGACCGCCACCGTGGACCCGTTCGCCGGTTCGTACGTCGTCGAGAAGCTGACGGACGACGTCGAGGCCGCGGCGGTCTCCCTGATGGAGCGGGTCGAGGACCAGGGCGGTGCGGTCAGCGCGATCGAGCGCGGCTTCCAGAAGAGCGAGATCGAACGCTCCGCCTACCGCGTCGCCCAGGAGACCGACTCGGGCGAGCGCGTCGTCGTGGGCGTCAACCGCTTCACCCTCGACGCCGAGGAGCCGTACGAGCCGCTGCGTGTCGACCCGGCCATCGAGGCGCAGCAGGCCGAACGGCTCGCCCGGCTGCGCGCCGAGCGCGACCAGGGAGCTGTCGACGAGGCGCTGGCCGCGCTGAAGAAGGCCGCCGAGGGCACGGACAACGTGCTCTACCCGATGAAGGACGCGCTCAAGGCGCGGGCCACGGTCGGCGAGGTGTGCAACGCGCTGCGCGAGGTGTGGGGCACGTACACGCCCAGCGACGTGTTCTGAGGCGGGGCTGCGGGATGAGCGGAGGTGGCCATTCCGCCCTGTGAAACCGGAAAGCGGAGTGTCGTACCCGTGTGCGACACTCCGCTTCATGCTGGGTGTAACCGATCTGCCGACCTACCTCGTGGGTCTCGTCCTCATCATTCTTCTGCCGGGACCGAACTCCCTCTATGTGCTGTCCGTCGCCGCCCGCAAGGGCACCCGGACCGGTTACAAGGCGGCGGCCGGAGTCTTCACCGGGGACACGATCCTGATGACACTCGCCGCGCTCGGCGCGGCCTCGCTGCTCCAGACCACGCCGCTGCTCTTCACGGTCGTGAAGTACGCGGGCGCGGGCTATCTGACGTGGATGGCGATCGGCATGCTGCGGGCGGCATGGAGCATGTGGCGCACCCGCGGCGAGACAGCCGCGGCCGACGACGTACCGGCGGCGACCGGGGCGGCCGAGCGCCCGTACCGCCGCGCGCTGATCATCAGCCTCGTCAACCCGAAGGCGATCCTCTTCCTGATCTCCTTCTTCGTGCAGTTCGTCGACCCGTCCTACGCCTACCCGGCGTTGTCCTTCGTGGTCCTGGGCACCCTGCTCCAGCTCGGCAGCTTCCTGTACCTGACCACGCTGATCTTCGGGGGTTCCCGTCTCGCGACCGCCTTCCGCCGCCGCAGGCGGCTGTCGGCGACGGCGACGTCGGCGGCCGGTGCGCTGTTCCTCGGCTTCGCCGTGAAGCTTTCTCTCAGCAGCGCATGACGCGTTCCAGGTGGGCGGGGAGGCCCGTCGCCGTGTCGCCCGCCCAGCCGACGTAACCGTCCGGCCGGATCAGGAACAGGCCCTTGCCGTACGGCTCGCGGGCCGCGATGCGGTGGACGTGGACGCCCTCCGGCAGGGAGGGTAGCGGCGCGTCCGTGCCCACGGCGAGCAGGGTGAAATGCGGGCCGCGCAGGAGGTCGAAGATGCGCCGCCCGTCGGACAGACGCCCGTCGGGTGCCCGGTCGCCCGCCTCCAGAGCGCCCGCCGAGCCGTCGGCTAGCGGGCCGCCGCGGTAGCCGAGTCCGAGCTGACGTGTCTCGCTGCCGCGACGGGCGGTGCCGCGGTGGATCCGGGTCGACAGGCCGAGCATGTCGGCGGCGACGGGACGGCGCTCCTCCTCGTAGCTGTCGAGCAGCCCCTCCGGGGCGCCCTCGCGCAGCACCTGGCCGAGCTTCCAGCCGAGGTTGTACGCGTCCTGCACACTCGTGTTGAGGCCCTGGCCGCCTGCGGGGGAGTGGACATGGGCCGTGTCCCCGGCGAGGAAGATCCGCCCGACGCGGAACCGCTCGGCGAGCGCGGCGCGCGGCCGGAAGTCGGAGGACCAGCGCACCTCGGTGACCTGGTCCGGCCGCAGATGGGTACGGGCGGCGACGACGGCGCGCACGCCGTCCGGTGAGATGTCCGGCTCGCCGTCCAGGAACTGTGCGACCAACTGGAAGTCGTCGGTGCCGGGCAGCGGGCAGATCGCGAGGAAACCCGCGTCCGCGCCGAACATGTGCCAGTTGTCGCGGTCGAGATCCGGTACGCGGATGTCCGCGACGAGCATCGGCGCCGGGTCCACGCTCTCCCCGTCCATCGCGATGCCGAGCGCGCGGCGGACCGTGCTGCGGCCGCCGTCGGCGGCCACGGCGTACTCGGCGCGCACGGTGATCCCCGTCGAGAGGGTCGCCGTGACGCCGGCCGCGTCCTGTGCCATGCCCGTCACCGCATGGCCGAAGGCCACGTCGCCGCCGAGCGCGCGCAGCCGGGCCAGCAGGATCTCCTGCGTGCGCCACTGCGGCAGCAGCCAGGGCTCGCGGTACGGCTCGGCGTCGAAGGGGCCGGAGTCGCCGCGGCCGAGGATGTCGTGTTCTGCGACCCGTCGCCCGTCCTGCCAGACCATGCCGACGGGTGCGCTGCCGCCCGCGGCCAGTGCCGCGTCCACGACGCCGAGGTCGTCGAAGACCTCCATCGTGCGGGGCTGGATGCCCTTGCCGCGCGAGCCGGGAAAGAGCCCGTCCGCCTTCTCGGCGACGAAGACGTCCACGCCGCGGCGGGTCAGATCGCAGGCGAGGGTCAGGCCCGTGGGACCGGCACCGACGACGAGCACCGAGGTTTCCTTAACGCTGTTAAGTTCCATGGTCCCGAGCATGTGCTTAACGCCGTTAAGCTGTCAAGGTGGGAACGACGAAGATCGACCGCGCCAAGGTCGCCGACACGGCGCTGCGCCTGCTGAACGAGGTGGGCCTGGAGGGCCTGACTCTGCGCGCCATCGCGAAGGAGCTGGACGTCAAGGCGCCCGCCCTCTACTGGCACTTCAAGGACAAGCAGGCGCTGCTCGACGAGATGGCGACGGAGATGCTGCGGCGGATGACGGCGGAAGCGGCGTCGTCCGCGCCGCCCGCGGACTGGCGCGAGGGCCTCACGGCGGCGATGCGCGGCCTGCGGTCATACCTGCTGCGGTACCGCGACGGCGCGAAGGTCTACAGCGGCACGCACTTCACGGACACGAGCTACGGGGCGCCGATGGAGGCGCATCTGCGCATGCTCGTGGACGCGGGCTTCACACCGGGTGCGGCTGCACGGGCGTGGCTGACGGCGTACAGCTACACGATCGGTTACGTGATCGAGGAACAGACGACGAGCCGCCCGGACGAGGCGGGCGCGGAGGCGTACGACCTGACGGCGCGAGCGGAGCGCCTGTCGGAGTACCCCACGGCTGCGGCGGCGGGCGAAGAGCTCTTCGCGAACCAGGAGCAGGGTTTCGAGGCGGGCCTGTCGGCGGTGGTGGTGGGTGTGGGTGCGGTGCTGGGGCCGGTGAAGTCCGGCCCGTCCCGCGATTGAGGACACCGCGGGAAGCACGTTACGGGGTCCGGGGCCTGCCCCGGCTCCGGGAAGAGGGGGCGGGCACAGCCCGCCGCAGGCGCCCCCGCGGTGCAGCCCCCGCCCCCGCTACCGCGCGCCCACGCGCTACCGCAGCACCCGCTACCGCAGTACCCGCTTCAAGCGTCGCGCCCGCCGCACCACTCGCCGCACCGTCGCATTCCGCGGGACCGGGATGCCGCCCGGCAGACCCAGCACCGTCAGACGGCGGCGCTTGAAGTACCGCAGCGTGCTTGCGTCCAGCGACGTGCGGAGGAAGCGTTCCGCCTCCGGACGCAGGTCCGGGCGGATCTGCGGCTGCATCGCGAAGCCCACCGCGCTCAGCAGGCCGTCGAGCCGTTCGTCCGCCTGTGCCGGCGCGCCCGTCGCGCCCGTCGCCAGGTCGGGCACGAGCGCGTCGACGATGGTCAGCGGCACCCGGTTGCTGTTCTGGTACGGCGTCAGCCGGTCCAGCAGCGGCTCCGTGCCCAGACGGGCCACGGGAATGCCGTAGAACGTGGCCGCGGTGAACAGCGCCGTGGAGAAGCAGCCCGCCACCAGCGCCGGACGCAGCTGCCGGTACAGCACCTCCGCGAGCACCGGCCGTTCCACGACGGTCAGTTCGACGCCCAACTCCCGGGCCTCACGTTCCAGGGTGTGCATCCACGCGGCCGGGGCCGTCGGGTGCGGCTTGAACACGATCCGGCGGTGGCCGAGTTCTGCCGCGCCCCGCAGCATGCGCAGGTGCTGGCTCTCCTCCTCCTCCGCCGTGATGATGCCGAGCGCGGCGAGATACTGGCCGAGCAGCAGCGCGGGTCCGTCCGCAGAGGCACCTGCCCCGGAACCGTCCGGTTCCTGCGCCGGGTCGGACAGTTCCGCGACGACCTTGAGGAAAGCTTCCGTCGGCACCAGCTGCGGTGCGGCCTCGAACTCCGCAAGCAGCAGCGGTTTCAGACCGGGCACCAGGTCCAGATGGAACAGGCGCCGCACCCGTTCGCCGACCAGCGGGTCGATCTTGTTGCGGGTGGGGCCGTAGCTCATCAGCCCGTCCGCGTACACATCCAGTGCCGCGTCCGGGAAGAGCTGGGCGATCGCCAGGGCCGGGGCCACCTGGATCGACTCGACGGCCAGCTCGATGCAGTCGTCACCGAGCGCCCACAGCTGCCGCAGATACCTCTCCCACAGGGGGACGTCGTCCGAGCGGGGCGACCAACCTCCCGGATGGAAGGGGGAGATGGTCTCGTTCCAGGAGAGTACGCCGTCGAAGCGGCCGCGCAGCCGCTCGAAGCCGGGCATCTCGTCCAGCGGGGGCGTGGTCTCCGGAGTGGCCGCATTGTTGGAGACCAGCAGCAGCCTCCGGTCGGCGGCAGCGAAGCAGCCGCTGTCGATCGCGGCGGCCAACGTCGCGGCCCCGTAGAGGGAGGAGGCGAAGAAGATCTGGGTGGTGGGCATCAGGCCACGGCCTCCACGGACAGCGGGGCGGGTCGCCGGCGAACCCTGCGCAGCCGGGAGGCGCGCTCGGAGTCCATCGAGTCGAGTGCTTCGTTCAGTACGTCCTGCGGCATACGTTTCAGCGCGGCAGCGCACATCGAGCGCAGTTTGCGTGCCACGGCGGGCTCGTACCTTTCGATCGATCCCAAGTGGTGGGAAATGAGTGCGCAGTAGGTACGGACGGCTTTCGGCATCAGGAGGGCGGATTCCTCGTCCTTTGCCGTCTCGTCGAGCACCTGGTCGAATGCGCGGATGAAATCGAGCTGGCGGATATCACCGATCTGTGTGAGCGACGAAGCGACTCCGCGACGGTAGAAGATTCCCAGCTGACTGATCACGGCGAAGGTTTCCGCGTCCCGGTGCAGCCGCCAGATCCACGGCCGGTCCTCGGCGGTGCGCAGACCGTGCGTGAAGTGCAGCAGCCCCCGGTCGACGAGCCGGCGGTGGTACATCCCGGCCCACGCGTACGGGTAGTCGACGGCGGTCGAGCGGGTGGAGGGCAGGATCCACTCGCGCGGCCGCAGCACCTCACCGCGCCGGCCGACCGGGACCCGGTGCACCGAGCGCCCACGCCCGGTGCACTGCACGTGATCGGTGCGGACGAAGTCGCAGCCCAGATCCTCCATGGCGGTCAGCAGACCCGCGAAATGGCCGGGGGCCAGCCAGTCGTCGCCGTCGAGGAAGGCGAGGTACTCGCCCCGCGCCGCGTCCAGACCGGTGTTGCGGGCGGTGGCCAGCCCCCCGTTCTGCTCGTGTCTGAGCAGGACCGCGCCCGGGATCTCCCGCTCCGCCCGCTCCAGGATCTCCGGCGTCCCGTCCGTCGAGCAGTCGTCGACAAGGAGGAACTCGAAGTCTTCGCGGGCGTTCGCCTGCAGGCTTCTGAGTGTGTCGGGGGCGTATGTCTGCACGTTGTAGAACGGCACGATGACGGAGAGCTTAACCACCCGCATGAGGCTAGGGGCCACCACGGCATTCGCACTGACACGAAGAGGGATGGCAGGTGAACGCTGGGCGTCGGGCTTATTAACCAGTCCGCTTTCCAGCCCGGAGCCCCGTTCGTAGGCGCTCTGTTAACCCGTTGTTGCGGCTGAGTTGGGCCGTGAAACGAAATGCCTTCCTAGCGTCCTCGACGTGCCAACACGTACCAGTGAGGCCGTACGGGTAGCCGTACTGGCCGACTCCGACACCCGGTGGAAATGGGGTGCGCTCACCGCGCGCCGCATCGCCCCGAGCACCTCCGTCGAGCTGAGCGGATTCCTGCTGCGCGGCCGGGCCACTCCGACGGCCCGCCAGCTCGCCGAGGTGGGTGTGCGCGCCGACGCGCTGCGCGAGGTGACGGGGAACGACTTCCTGCGGGAGGTCAAGGACGGTTCGTACGACATCGTTGTACTCGCGCTGGTCGGAGGCGGAGTGCAGGCCATGCTGCACGGCCTTGCCGCGCTCGGCATGGAGCGCCGGCCCGTCGTCGTCACCGGCTACGTCGGCGTCGTCTACGAGAAGCTCGCCGACGGTCTGCTGCTGCGCCACGGAGCAGACGTCGTCCTCGCCAACTCCCGCCACGACGCGGACCGTTTCCGCGCCGTGTACGAGGGGGTCGGCGCCGACGCGTCGGCCGTCACGGAAGCCGCACTGCCCTTCCTCGGCGGCGCGTCGTACGAGGCGGAGGAGGGCCGCGACACCGTCGTCTTCGCCGTCCAGCCCTCCGTGCCCGACAGCCGCGCCGACCGTGCCTATCTGCTGCGCCGCCTCGTGGAGCACGCCCGGCTGCACCCCCGGCGCGAGGTGCTGCTCAAGCTGCGCTCGCGGCCCGGCGAGCACACCACGCACCTCGAAGAGGTGCCGTACCAGAAGCTGGCGGAGAAGCTGCCCGGCGGCCTGCCGCCCAACTTCCGCCTCGTGTACGGGAACATGGGCGACGTCCTGGACCGGACGGACCTCCTGGTCACCGTGTCCTCGACCGCCGCGCTCGAATCGCTGCACCGCGGCATCCCCACCGCCGTCCTCAGCGACCTCGGCGTCCGCGAGGTGCTCGGCAACCACCACTTCCTCGGCTCGGGCCTCCTGACCTCCTGGGACCGGCTCGACGGCGGCCACCGCCCGACCCCCAACCCCGACTGGCTGGCCCGTCAGGGCGTCGCCGCGGACGGGTCGTACGACAACGCCTTCGACAACGCCCGCGCGCGGGTCGCCGAACTGCTGCTCGCCCCCGGACTCGGGCCCGTCGAGCCGTACTACACACCGAGCACCGCGCCCGGCTATCTGCCGAACATCCTCGCCCGCCACCATCTCGCCCCCGACGGCACGCCGCTGACCGGCGTGGCCCCCAGGACCGAGGTCACGGGCGTACGGCGAGTGGTGCGCGACGCGGTCCGCGAGGCCGCCCGCGGCGCCTACCGCCACGGCGTCCAGCGCGTCGCCCCCGTCATCCGCCGGATGGGCGAGCTGTGACCGCCCCGACCCCCCTGCAACCGCCCCCTTCAGGAGCCCCGATGACCGTACTCGCCGTGATCCCCGCCCGGGGCGGATCCAAGGGCGTCCCGGCCAAGAACCTGGCACCCGTTGCCGGTGTGCCGCTCGTCGCGCGCGCCGTCAGGGCCTGCCTCGACGCCCCGCTGATCACCCATGTCGCCGTCTCCACCGACGACGCCGACATCGCGGCCGCCGCGCGCAGGGCCGGCGCCGAGGTCGTGCAGCGGCCCGCCGCGATCGCCGGTGACACCGCGACCAGCGAGTCCGCCGTCCTGCACGCCATGGACGCGCACGAGGCGGTGTACGGCTCACCCGTCGACGTGGTGCTGCTCGTCCAGTGCACCAGCCCGTTCATCGTCCGCGAGGACATCGAGGGCGTCGCCCGCGCCGTCGTCGAGGACGGCGCGGACAGCGCGGTGACGGTCGCGCCCTTCCACGGCTTCGTCTGGCGGGAGAACGACACCGCGGGTGCCCCCGGCGAGCGGGCCGAGCAGGCCGTCGGCTCCACCGCGGTCCTCACCGCCACCGCCACCGCGGCAGGTTCCGGATACGGCGTCAACCACGACTCGTCCTTCCGGCCCCGCCGCCAGGACCGCCCGCAGGACTTCCTGGAGACCGGTGCCGCGTACGCGATGCGGGCATCCGGATTCCGCGAGTCCGGGCATCGCTTCTTCGGCCGCACCGCCCTGGTGCGCACCGACCCCGCCCGTGTCCTCGAGGTCGACGACCCGCACGAACTGGCCCGCGCCCGGGCCCTCGCGCCGCTGCTCGACGCGACCGCGCTGCCCGCCCGCGAGGACATCGACGCGGTCGTGCTCGACTTCGACGGCACCCAGACCGACGACCGCGTCCTCATCGACGCGGACGGCCGCGAGATCGTCGCCGTCCACCGCGGTGACGGCCTCGGCGTCGCCCATCTGCGCAAGGCCGGACTGGAACTGCTGATCCTGTCCACCGAGCAGAACCCGGTCGTCGCCGCCCGCGCCCGAAAGCTCCGGATCCCCGTCCTGCACGGAATCGACCGCAAGGACCTCGCACTCAAGCAGTGGTGCGAGGAGCAGGGGATCGCGCCCGAGCGCGTGCTCTACGTCGGCAACGACGTCAACGACCTCCCGTGCTTCCACCTCGTCGGCTGGCCCGTGGCCGTCGCGAGCGCGCACGACTCCGTACGGGCCGCCGCGCGGGCTGTCACCGCCAAACCCGGTGGCGAGGGCGCGATCCGCGAGATCGCCGCCTGGCTTCTCGGCCCGCACCTCAACACCCCTGAAACCACCCCCCTGTCCCCCAAGAAGTAAAGGAAATACCCCCCATGAGCACGTCCCGTCTGCGCACCCTCGGCAGCAAGACCGCCGGCCCCGGCCACCCCGTGTACATCACTGGTGAGATCGGCATCAACCACAACGGCGACCTGGAGAACGCGTTCAAGCTCATCGACGCCGCCGCCGACGCCGGCTGCGACGCGGTCAAGTTCCAGAAGCGCACCCCCGAGATCTGCACCCCCCGCGACCAGTGGGACATCGAGCGCGACACCCCCTGGGGCCGGATGACGTACATCGACTACCGCCACCGCGTCGAGTTCGGCGAGGACGAGTACCGCCAGATCGACGAGCACTGCAAGAAGCGCGGCATCGACTGGTTCGCCTCCCCGTGGGACACCGAGGCCGTCGCGTTCCTGGAGAAGTTCGACGTCCCCGCCCACAAGGTCGCCTCCGCGTCGCTCACCGACGACGAGCTGCTGCGCGCCCTGCGCGCCACGAACCGCACGATCATCCTGTCGACGGGCATGTCCACCCCGAAGCAGATCCGCCACGCGGTCGAGGTCCTGGGCAGCGACAACATCCTGCTGTGCCACGCCACCTCGACGTACCCGGCGAAGGCCGAGGAGCTCAACCTGCGCGTCATCAACACCCTGCAGGCCGAGTACCCGAACGTGCCGATCGGCTACTCCGGCCACGAGACCGGTCTGCAGACCACCCTCGCCGCCGTCGCCCTCGGCGCCGCGTTCGTCGAGCGCCACATCACCCTCGACCGCGCCATGTGGGGCTCCGACCAGGCTGCCTCCGTGGAGCCGCAGGGCCTGACCCGTCTCGTCCGTGACATCCGCGTCGTCGAGGAGTCCCTCGGTGACGGCGTCAAGAAGGTCTACGAGAGCGAGCTCGGCCCGATGAAGAAGCTGCGCCGCGTCGCCGGCGTCGTCGCCGAGGCGGACGAGCGTGAGCCTGCCGCGGTCTGACGAGCGGGCCCGCGCCGCCCGGACCCGGTACCGCGTTCCGTGCGGTGCCCCCGGCTGCGGGAAGCGGCGGTGTGGGGAGACGCCACCACGCGGTGGCGTCGCCCCACACCGCGCCCCGCATCGGGTCACCCACGCCCCGCAATCCCTGGCCCGCCCGGAATCACGAGGTGACACCCAGTGAATCTCGCCTTCGTCGAGAGTCCGGTCCAGCTCCTGAACATCCTGGAGTGGGCACACGCCGCCAGGACTCCAGCCGCCGACCTCACCGTGGTCGTCCTGTCGCCGACCGACCCCATGTCGCGGGGACAGCTGCGCCGCATGGCGGAGCTGGCCCGCGACGAAGGGTTCGCCGTCCGCTGGCAGGAGGCCCGCGGCGGCGCCGGGGCGCCCCTGCGGACCATCCGCGAGCTCGGCCCGATACTGCGCCGTGCCGAGCGGATCGTGATCGGGGACCCGTTCTCCCGTTACGTACAGCTGCTGCTGACCCTCGTCGGCGGCAAGGACCTGACCGTGGTGGACGACGGCACGGCGACCATGGAGTTCGTCGCGCAGGTCGCCCGGGGCGAGCAGCTGGTGCGTTGGCACCGGCGCGGCGGGCGCCGCGGGCCGCGTGAGCTGGTGCTCGCACCGGTGACGTTCCTGGCGCGGCGCAGGCTCACCCCGTCGAGGGCCCGCACCGTCGAGGTCTTCACCTCGATGCCGGTGGAGCCGCCGCCGGGGATCAGGGTGACGGTGAACGACTTCGCGTGGACGCGCGCGCGTTTCGGTCCGCCGACCCTCACCCGCGGAGCCGACATGGTCGGCACGTCGCTGGTCGAGACGGGGGTGGTGGACCTTGAGCAGTACCTGGAGGCGGTCGGTTCGCTCGCCCGCTCCCACGGTGCGACGCGCTATTTCGCCCACCGCAGGGAGAGCGCGGACAAGCTCCACCGGCTCGCCGCGGAGACGGGACTCGAGGTGGTCCGCCCGGACCTCCCGCTGGAGCTGATCGCCCGCCGGGGCCCGATAGGCTCAACGGTGCTCAGTTTTCCGTCGACCGTCGTGCACACCCTGCCGCTGGCCCTGGCCGGCACGGGCATCCAGGTCGCGGTGTGCGACATCGCGCCGGAGTGGCTGCGGGAGAGCGCCTCGCCGCGCGCCCAGGGCTTCCTCGCGGTTGTGACGGGCACGGCCCGGGATGTGCACCGGCTGGCCGCGCCCGTTTGAAGGGGCGGAACGGTGACCGAAAGTCGCCCCGGAAAAAGAGTGGAGTGAGCTTACCCACTACGACTGACGACCATGCGCCTCGGACCAGGTTTTCTTCCCCTATGAGGCTGATCTTTTGTTGATCGCACGGTAGTTGGGGCCCGAAGGGGCATACCCTTCACTGGGTGAACCAGTTGATGTCCCGCGATTCAGAAGAAGCCGAACAGCCCGGCGCAGACGCGGCCCCCCTCATGGGCGGCGTACCGGGCGACGCGGCGCTGCCCGGCCGGCTGTCCGAATCCCTGCGTACGGAGCTGATCGCCTTCCGGCGCGACCTCCACATGCATCCCGAACTCGGCAACCAGGAGTTCCGGACCACCGCCGCGATCAAGGACCGCCTGGAAAAGGCGGGCCTGCGGCCGCGTGTGCTCTCCATGGGCACCGGCCTCATCTGCGACATCGGCACCGGCTCCGCCCTGGCGCAGGGCAAGCCGCTGTTCGCGATCCGCGCCGACATCGACGCACTCCCCATTCCCGACACCAAGACCGGGGTGCCCTACCGCTCCACCGTGCCCGACCGGGCCCACGCCTGCGGTCACGACGTCCACACCACCAGCGTCCTGGGCGCCGGGCTGGTGCTGGCCGAGCTGGACCGGCAGGGGCTGCTCACCCAGCCCGTGCGACTGCTCTTCCAGCCCGCGGAGGAGGTGCTGCCCGGCGGTGCGGCGGACGCCATCGTCTCCGGGGTGCTCGAGGGCGTCGGGAAGATCATCGCGGTGCACTGCGACCCTCGGGTCGACGCGGGGTCGATCGGGCTGCGGCCCGGCCCCATCACCTCGGCCTGCGACCGCCTGGAGGTCACACTCGACGGCCCCGGCGGGCACACCGCCCGGCCGCATCTGACGACCGACCTGGTCACGGCCGCGGCGAAGATCGCCACCGAGGTCCCCGCGCTGCTCTCCCGACGGGTCGACTCCCGCTCGGGACTCGCCGTCACCTGGGGTCGTATCGAGGCGGGCCACGCCCCCAACGTCATCCCGCAGCACGCCGAACTCTCCGGCACGGTCCGCTGCCTGGACCTGGCCGGTTGGCGTGCCGCCCCGGACCTGGTGCACGCCGCGATCGACGAGATCGCCACCCTGCACCGGGCCAAGTCGCAGATCGACTACATTCGCGGAGTCCCGCCCGTCGTCAACGACCCCGCCGTCACGGAACTGCTGCGCGACGCGCATGCCGCGCGGCGCGGCGTGTATGCGATCGAGGACACCGAACAGAGCCTCGGCGGCGAGGACTTCTCCTGGTACCTGGAGCACGTGCCCGGCGCGATGGCCCGGCTCGGCGTGCGTACGCCGGGTGACACCACCCGTCGTGACCTGCACAGGGGCGACTTCGACGTCGACGAGGAAGCCATCACGGCCGGCGTCGAGCTGTTCACCGCCGCGGCGCTGCTGGACGGCCTGCAGGCGCAGTGAAGTTCTCCCGGGTCTGGTTGCCGTGCGCGGCCGGACCCGGGAGCGTACGGTGCCAGGCATGGGTACGGCCCGGGCGACACCGGCGCGCAGCCCGCGCGACACGCCGGGGCACGGCCGGGAGCACGGCCGCCCTGCCGCGCCGCACAAGGCGCGTGGCTCGTTCGCGACGATCCGATAACGACTGATGAACGGGTCTTTAACTGACATCTACGCGCGTTACGATCGCCGCGAACCCAGCGCCGGAAGTGGCGCTTTCGGTCAGGTTTAAAGGAGCCTCCCAGTGCGCCGGATCACCAGGATCGCCACCGCGGGCATTGCGTCCGCGGCTCTCGCACTGTCTGTCACCGCGTGTGGCAGCGACTCGTCGTCCAGCGCAGGATCGGACGACAACGGCGGCAAGGCCGCCATTGCCTACGACATCGGTGGCCGCGGCGACCAGTCGTTCAACGACGCCGCCTTCGCCGGTCTGGAAAAGGCCGAGAAGGAACTCGACATCACGGGCACCGAGCAGGAGCCCACCGAGGGCGAAGGTGACCCGGACAAGGTCCAGCGGCTCACCGCCCTGGCCCGTGCCGGCAACAACCCGGTGATCGGCGTCGGCTTCGCCTACGCGCCGGCCATCGCCGAGGTCGCCCCGAAGTTCCCGAAGGTCACCTTCGGGCTCATCGACGACACGTCGAAGACCGGCCCCAACATCGCCAACCTGGTCTTCAACGAGGAGCAGGGCTCCTACCTGGCCGGCGTCGCCGCCGCCAAGGTGACCAAGTCCAAGACCGTCGGCTTCATCGGCGGTGTCGAGACCCCGCTGATCAAGAAGTTCGAGGCGGGCTTCGTCCAGGGCGTCAAGGACACCAACAAGGACGTCAACGTCAAGGTCCAGTACCTGACGCAGCCGCCGGACTTCGGTGGCTTCTCCAAGCCCGACCTCGGCAAGGCCGCCGCGGAGGGCCAGCTGGACGCGGGCGCCGACGTGATCTACGCCGCCGCCGGTCTCGCCGGTGCCGGCGCCATCGAGGCGACCGCCAAGGCGGGCAAGTGGGCCATCGGCGTCGACTCCGACCAGTACAACCAGAAGGGTCTTGCCGCCTACAAGGACAGGATCCTGACCTCGGTGACCAAGAACGTCTCGGGCGCCGTGTTCAACCTGATCAAGTCGGTCCAGGACGGCAAGCCGCAGAACGGTGAGGTCCGCTACGGCCTCGAGGACAACGGCGTGGGTCTGGCCACCTCCAACCCGGCCTTCACCGAGATGACCGATGTCATCGCCGCGGTCGACAAGGCCAAGGCCGACATCACCGCCGGCAAGATCAAGGTCGACACGGCTCCGTAACCCGGTCTCCGATCGAGGCGTTCGGACCACGGTCCGGGGCCCGCGGCGCGCGACGAACAGTCGCCGCTGCGGGGCCCGGGCCGAGTTATGGCCATCGGTTTTTGCTCTTCGGCATTGCTACGCGCGTAGATACCTCTCCGGCGCGATAACTTCGCCCCCAACCCCTGCCCGCCGAGCTCCGCCTTCCCGCCTGCCCGACAGCAGCTCCCGCGCCTGCCCCCGGGCTCCCTTTCCCGCCAAGGAGAGTGCGTCATCAACGCGTCCAGTTCGTCACCGCCGTCGGCTGCTGCCGTGGAACTGCGCGGCATCACCAAGCGCTTCCCCGGCGTCGTCGCCAATCACGACATCGACATCACCGTCCGCAAGGGCAGTGTCCACGCCCTCGTGGGTGAGAACGGCGCCGGCAAGTCGACGCTGATGAAGATCCTCTACGGCATGCAGAAGCCGGACGAGGGCACCATCACCGTCGACGGCAACCAGGTCACGTTCTCCAGCCCCGCCGACGCCATTGCCCGCGGCATCGGCATGGTCCACCAGCACTTCATGCTGGCCGACAACCTCACCGTGCTGGAGAACGTCGTCCTCGGGGGCGAGAAGCTGTACGGCATCGGCTCCCGCGCCCGCAAGAAGATCCAGGAGATCTCCGACGCCTACGGCCTCGGGGTCCGCCCCGACGTCCTCGTCGAGCAGCTCGGCGTCGCCGACCGCCAGCGCGTCGAGATCCTCAAGGTCCTCTACCGCGGCGCCCGCACCCTGATCCTCGACGAGCCGACCGCCGTGCTCGTCCCGCAGGAGGTCGACGCGCTCTTCGACAACCTTCGCGAGCTCAAGGCCGAGGGCCTGACGGTCATCTTCATCTCCCACAAGCTGGGCGAGGTGCTGTCGGTCGCCGACGAGATCACCGTGATCCGGCGCGGCACCACCGTCGGCACCGCCGACCCGAGGACCACCACGACCAAGCAGCTCGCCGAGCTGATGGTCGGCAGCGAGCTGCCCTCGCCGGAGACCCGCGAGTCGACCGTCACCGACGTCCCGATGCTGAAGGTCGACGGCCTCAGGCTCACCGAGACCGACCCCGACGGCGTCGTCCGCGAGGTCCTCGCCGGTATCGGCTTCACCATCCACAAGGGTGAGGTCATGGGCATCGCCGGCGTCGAGGGCAACGGCCAGACCGAGCTCATCGAGGCACTGATCGGCCTGCGCATCCCCGACGGCGGCGTCATCACCCTCGACACCGCCGACATCTCCACCGCGCCCACCCGCAAGCGGCGCGAGGGCGGCATCGGCTACATCCCCGAGGACCGCCACCGGCACGGGCTGCTGCTGGAGTCCCCGCTGTGGGAGAACCGCATCCTCGGCCATGTCACCGAGCGGCCCAACAGCAAGAAGGGCCTGCTCGACCTCCGGGCGGCCCGCAAGGACACCGAGCGCATCGTCCGCGAGTACGACGTCCGCACCCCCGGCATCGAGGTCACCGCGGCCTCCCTCTCGGGCGGCAACCAACAGAAGCTGATCGTCGGCCGCGAGATGAGCCACGCGCCCAAGCTGCTGATCGCCGCCCACCCGACCCGCGGTGTGGACGTCGGCGCACAGGCCCAGATCTGGGACCAGATCCGGGAGGCGCGCCGCGAGGGCCTGGCCGTCCTGCTGATCTCCGCCGACCTGGACGAGCTCATCGGGCTCTCCGACACCCTGCGGGTGATGTACCGGGGCCGGCTGGTCGCGGACGCGGACCCCGCCACAATCACCCCCGAGGAGCTGGGCTCTGCCATGACCGGCGCTGCCACCGGACACCTCGAAGCACCCGAGCAGCCTGAGAACGGTGAGGGCCGATGAAGAAGTTCGACAAGGACCGGCTGATCCTGGCCCTGGCCGGCCCGGTGCTCGCGCTGGTCGTGGCCTTCCTGCTCACGTCCGTGGTGCTGCTCCTCTCGGACCGCAGCCCCTTCGAGCCGTACGTGCTCATGGCGAAGCAGCTCGAGTTCACCGATGTCCAGGTGCTGATCATCAATCAGACCGGCATCTACTACCTCGCCGCGCTCGCCGTCGCCATCGGCTTCCGGATGAACCTGTTCAACATCGGTGTCGACGGCCAGTACCGCCTCGCGGTCATGCTCGCCGCCGTCGTCGGTGCCGCGGTCGAGCTGCCCGGCCCGCTGCACATCCTGCTGATCGTGGTCGTCGCCATGGCCGTCGGTGCCTTCTGGGCCGGTATCGCGGGTGTCCTCAAGACGACCCGCGGCGTCAGCGAGGTCGTCTCCACGATCATGCTGAACGCCATCGCGACCAGCCTGATCGCCTGGATGATCCTGCCGAAGAACCTCGGCGTGCAGCCGGAGGGCTCCAACGACCTGACGACCGGTGAGATCGCCGAGTCCGGCTGGTTCCCCGGCGTCGACACGGGCGACGGCGGGTTCATCTACGGCTTCACATTTGTCGCCTTCGCGCTGGGACTCGTCTACTGGTTCGTCCTCAACCGCACCCGCTTCGGCTTCGACCTGCGCGCCACCGGTGCCAGTGAGTCCGCCGCCCAGGCGAGCGGCGTCGACTCCAAGAAGATGATCCTCACCGCGATGCTGATCTCCGGTGCGGTCGCCGGTCTGGCAGGTATGCCGATGCTGCTGGGCCAGACCCACACCTACAGCCTCAGCTTCCCCGTCGGTGTCGGCTTCACCGGCATCACGATCGCCCTGCTGGGCCGCAACAACCCGATCGGCATCTTCTTCGCGGCCCTGCTCGTCGCCTTCCTCGACAAGACGGCCGAGGGCCTCGCGCTGGAGGGCTACGAGAAGGAGATCGCCACGATCATGCAGGGCCTGATCGTGATCGCGGTCGTCGTGTCCTACGAACTCGTCCGCCAGTACGGGCTGCGCCGTCAGCAGCAGAAGGTCGGCGAGGAACTTGCCGCCCAGGCCAAGAAGAAGCAGGAGGTCGTCCTGTGAGCGACGCACGCGCGGCCGCCGGGCCGCAGACGAACACGAAAGCCGCGCCTCTGCGCCGCGCGGGCGGAGAAGCAAGCGGAAAGAGGACGGCATGACCGAGTCCACGAGCACGGTCTCGATGGCGAGCACCGCGCCCAAGAAGGGCGGCGGCCGCCGCAAACTGTCCCTGCCCGTGATCCTGCTGATCATCGCGGGCGGCCTGGTGCTGTTCTCGGTGGTCCGGCTGATCAGCGGTGCCAACGACCTCACCTCCGTGGGCCAGGTCTCCGGTGCCCTCCAGCTCGCCGTGCCCATCGGCCTCGCCGGCCTCGGCGGCCTCTGGGCGGAACGGGCCGGTGTGATCAACATCGGCCTCGAGGGCATGATGATCCTCGGCACCTGGTTCGGCGCATGGGCCGGCTACCAGTGGGGGCCGTGGACCGGTGTGCTGGTCGGTATCGCAGGCGGCGCCCTCGGCGGCGCGCTGCACGCGCTGATGACGGTGACGTTCAACGTCAACCACATCGTCTCCGGTGTGGCCATCACCATCCTGGCCACCGGGCTGACCCGGTACCTGTCGAACTTCACCTTCGCCAACGCCGAGGGCGGCTCGTCCAAGCAGTCGCCGCGCATCGAACAGATCGACCGGATCACGATCCCGGGACTGTCCGACTGGCTCGCGGATGTGCAGGGCAGGCACTGGTTCTTCGTCTCGGACCTGGCCGGTGTGCTGGGCGGCCTGATCACCAACCTGTCGCTTCTGACGGTCGTGGCGCTGCTGCTGGTCCCCGGCACCTGGTGGGTGCTGTGGCGCACGTCCTTCGGCCTGCGGCTGCGGTCCTGCGGCGAGAACCCGATCGCCGCCGAGTCCCTCGGTGTCAACGTCTACAAGTACAAGTACATCGCCGTCATCGTCTCCGGTGGGCTCGCCGGCCTCGGCGGTGCCTTCCTCGCCATCGTCTCCACCGGCATCTACCAGGAGGGTCAGACCGGCGGCCGCGGCTACATCGGTCTCGCCGCCATGATCTTCGGCAACTGGATGCCGGGCGGTATGGCGCTGGGCGCCGGTCTCTTCGGCTTCACCGACAGCCTCAAGCTGCGTGGCGGCGCCGAGAACGTCCACGCGATGCTCCTGCTGCTGGCGATCCTGCTCGTGCTGGTGTTCGCCTGGCAGCTGTACAAGAAGAAGCACTGGCAGGCCGCGATCTGCCTCGCCGTGGCGGCGGGGCTGTTCGCCTGGTACTCGCTGACCGACGCGCTGCCGAGCCAATTCGTCGACGCCGCGCCGTACGTCACCACGCTGCTCGTCCTCGCGCTGTCCGCGCAGCGGCTGCGCCCGCCGAAGGCGGACGGTCTGCCGTACAAGAGGGGTCAGGGCAAGTGACGACTCCGGCCCCGGTCCGGAAGCCGGCCGACTGGGAAGCGCTGCGGGAGCGGGCGCGCGAGGCCATGTCGCACGCGTACGCGCCCTACTCGGGCTACCCCGTCGGTGCGGCGGCCCTCGTCGACGACGGCCGTACGGTCACCGGCTGCAATGTCGAGAACGCGTCGTACGGGCTCGGACTGTGCGCCGAGTGCGGGCTCGTCTCGCAGCTTCAGGCGACCGGCGGCGGACGCCTGACGCACTTCACGTGCGTGGACGGCCGGGGCGAAACCCTCGTGCCGTGCGGCCGGTGCCGTCAGCTGCTGTCCGAGTTCGGCGGGCCGGATCTGCTGCTGGACACCCCGGGCGGGATCCTGTCGCTGTCCGAGATGCTTCCGCAGGCCTTCGGACCGGCCCATCTCGGGTAACGCACCGATCTTCCGCGGCCCTCCCGTTCCGGTGGGAGGGCCGCTCCCATACCCTTGTTCTATGCGCGTAGAGCCGCCCTCTGTGCGTGGAACCACTCTGGAGGAAATGCCATGGACGTCATCTCCGTCATCCGCACCAAGCGGGACCGGGGCGCGCTGAGCCCCGAGCAGATCGACTGGGTCATCGACGCCTACACGCGCGGCGAGGTCGCCGACGAGCAGATGTCGGCCCTGGCGATGGCCATCCTGCTGAACGGGATGGACCGCACGGAGATCGCCCGTTGGACCGCCGCGATGATCGCCAGCGGCGAGCGCATGGACTTCTCCTCGCTGTCCCGGCCGACCTCCGACAAGCACTCCACCGGCGGCGTCGGCGACAAGATCACGCTGCCGCTCGCGCCGCTCGTGGCCGCCTGCGGCGTAGCCGTCCCGCAGCTCTCCGGGCGCGGCCTCGGCCACACCGGCGGAACGCTCGACAAGCTGGAGTCGATCCCCGGCTGGCGCGCCCTGCTCTCCAACGAGGAGATGCTGCACGTCCTCGACACCACCGGCGCGGTCATCTGCGCGGCGGGTGACGGACTGGCCCCCGCCGACAAGAAGCTGTACGCACTGCGCGACGTCACCGGCACCGTCGAGGCCATCCCGCTGATCGCCTCCTCGATCATGTCGAAGAAGATCGCCGAGGGCACCGGCTCGCTCGTCCTCGACGTCAAGGTCGGCACCGGCGCGTTCATGAAGAACATCGAGGACGCCCGCGAACTGGCCTCCACCATGGTCGCGCTGGGCACCGACAGCGGCGTGAAGACGGTCGCCCTGCTCACCGACATGGCCACCCCGCTCGGCCTCACCGCGGGCAACGCGCTCGAGGTCCGCGAGTCGGTCGAGGTCCTGGCCGGCGGCGGCCCCGCGGACGTCGTCGAACTGACCCTCGCGCTCGCCCACGAGATGCTCGACGCGGCCGGCATCAAGGACGCCGACCCGGCGAAGGCGCTCGCGGACGGTTCCGCGATGGACGTCTGGCGCCGGATGATCGCGGCCCAGGGCGGCGACCCGGACGCCAGCCTGCCCGTCGCCCGTGAGCAGCACGTCGTCACGGCGCCCGCATCCGGCGTCCTGACCCAGCTCGACGCCTACGACATCGGCATCGCCGCCTGGCGCCTCGGTGCGGGCCGCGCCCGCAAGGAGGACCGGGTCCAGGCGGGCGCGGGAGTCGAACTGCACGCCAAGCCGGGCGACACGGTGACGGCGGGGCAGCCGCTGCTGACGCTGCACACGGACACGCCGGAGAAGTTCGCCTACGCGCTGAAGTCCCTGGAGGGTGCGTACCACGTGTCCCCGGAGGGCACGGCGTTCACCGCGAACCCGATCGTGCTGGACCGGATCGCCTGACGCGCGATGCCGCCCAGCTCAACGGCGGCCGGTGGGCATCCGCCGGTCCCGTTGAGCCCGGGCGGGCACGCACGTACCGCGCACGCCGATGCACCCTGCGGCGATGAGTTTCCACGGCCTCGGTCGTCTCTTCCATGTGGACGCCATGGAGCCGATCGTCATGCGCATCACCGGGAGGGTCGTCCCGAGTGATGTGCCGCGCCTGTGCGAGCAGTTGAGCACGAGGTTGCGGGACGACGGCCCCGTCCCCGGTGATGTGGTCTGCGACGTGGGCGGACTCGCGCAGCTCAGCCTGGCCGTCATCGACGCCCTCGCCCGCCTCCGGCTCACCGCCCGCCGCCATGGCGCCCGCATCCGGGTGGTGAACGCCGGGCCGGAGCTCACCGCGCTGCTGGAACTGGTGGGGCTGGCGGGTCTGCTGCTCCCGGACCCGGAAGAGGCGGCCGAGCGCCCCAAGCCCTGACCCGCCGGTCAGGACACCTGAGGGCTGTCCTCCTCCACCACCGGCGCGCCCGCCTTGTCCAGCCGCGCAGGCAGGTCGAACAGCGGGAACCAGCGCTTCGTGTCGAGGAAGAAGTCCATCCCGCCGACCTTGCCGTCCGAGAGCTCCAGCACGATCAGCGCCCACGGCTCGTAGCCCTCGCCTTCCTGGCTCGGGTGGTAGTGGGCGAACGCCGGGGCGCCGTTGGCCACCGTCGGGACGAGCTTCGAGCCGCGGCAGACCTCGCCGACGCCGAGCATCCAGCCCACGATGTCGTCGTGGCCGCGCAGCCACAGGTCGTACGGCGGCATGGACATCGTCGCGTCCTCGTGGAGCAGCGCCGTCAGCGCCTTCATGTCGTAGCCCTCGAAGGCCGCGACATAGCGTTCCAGCAGATCGCGCTGCTCCTCGTCGAGCGGGTCCGCCGCGTCCGACTCGGACGGCTCCTGCTCGGCGAGCGTCGCGCGGGCACGCTGCAGCGCACTGTTGACCGAGGCCACCGTCGAGCCAAGCAGCTCGGCCACCTCGCTCGCCTTCCAGGCCAGCACCTCGCGCAGGATCAGCACCGCGCGCTGCTTCGGCGGCAGATGCTGCAGCGCCGCGACGAACGCCAGCCGGATCGTCTCCCGCTCGACCGCCGTCTCCGCCGGGTCCACGACCGACGGCAGCACCCGCCCGTCCGGCACCGGCTCCAGCCAGGTGATCTCCGGACGGGCGTTGAGCTGGGCCTGTGCCACCGGCGTCGGTGCCGTCAGGTCCATCGGACGCGCACGGCGGTTGCCCGCGTTCAGCATGTCCAGGCAGACGTTCGTCGCGATGCGGTACAGCCAGGAGCGCAGCGACGAGCGGCCCTCGAACTTGTCGATGTTCCGCCAGGCGCGGACCATCGTGTCCTGGACCGCGTCCTCGGCCTCGAAGGAGGAGCCGAGCATGCGGTAGCAGTAGCCGGTCAGCTCTCTTCGGTGCTGCTCCAGCTTTGAATCGAGATCCTGCGTCGTTGCGAGGTCACTCATCGGGTCCACCCCTGTCGCCCATCGGCACCGGCGCTTCGAAGCTACCGCAGCCCACTGACAAACAGGCCCGACCTGCAGATTCCGGGACCGTCCGGACTGCTTCCGTGGCACTGTGGAGGGGTGTGTGGCCGACCGGCTCAGGTCCCGGGCTTGCGCCCGTACACGTACACGTCGTCGCCGTTCCTCAGCAGGTTCCAGTATGCCTTCGCGTCGGCGGAGCGCATGTTCACACAGCCGCCGGACCCCGGCGGGTTGTACATGGACTTCGTGGTGGAGTGGAAGGCCTGGCCGCCGTCGAAGAACTGGGAGTACGGCATCCGTACGTTGTAGATCGTCGACCAGTGGTTGATGCTGCGCCAGTAGATCTTCTTGGCGCCGGTACGCGTCTCGGTGCCGTTCTTCCCGGTGCGTACCGGGACGGGCCCGTACTTGAGCGTCTTGCCGTCCTGGATCCAGCTCAGCTGGCGGGTCAGGTCGACGCAGGCGATGCGGCCCTTGTTGGTCGGGCACTTGCCGGCCTTGTTCGGGTTCTTCCCGGCGGCACGCTGCTGGAGCATCGTGTTCATCGTGCGCCAGGTGATCGGGCCCGCGTAGCCGATCGTGGGCGTGATCCCGTGCTTGGACTGGAAGGAACGGATGGCCGAGCAGTCGGCCGCCGACTGACGCCCGTCGACCGGGCGGCCGAGGAACTTCTCCACCTGCTTCTGGTACGGCCCCGTCGACGTCGTGCACGACGCGGCGTGCGCCGGCGCGGCGGCGAGTACGGCGGTCAGCGGCACCAGCAGTCCCGTCAGTCCGAGCGTTATGCCCGCACGACGGCCCCAATTGTCTCTCATGTCCCCCAACTCCCCTTCACGTGCCTTCCGGTTGGGATGGTCTGCCGGTTGAGACACCCGAAAGGGGGTTGGAGTTGCATGAATCCGCGACGTATTTCTCGCACGCCGCGCGACCCGCGGGAGGTGTTACGCGGCAGCCGCCGCGAGCTGCCGGTCCTGGACGCGCGCCGCATGCGTCCCGTAGAGCGTGATCGACACGACGCCCAGCACCGCCAGCAGACCCAGGGCGACCGTGCCGAGCCAGCCGCCCGTGTGGAAGGCGACCGCGCCGAGCGTGCCGCCCGCGCTGCTGCCCAGGTAGTACGCCGACTGGTACAGCGCCGACGCCTGGGCGCGACCCGTCTTCGCCGTACGGCTCACCGAGGAGGAGGCCACGGCGTGGCCCGCGAAGAAGCCTGCCGTGATCAGGACGAGGCCCAGCAGCACCGTGGCCAGCGAGTCGGCGAGGGAGAACAGCAGGCCCGCGGCGGTCGTGGTGACCGCGAGGTACAGCGCGCCGCGCCTGCCCAGCCGCGCCACCAGCCTGCCCGCCGCGGCGGAGGAGACCGTGCCCACCAGATAGACCAGGAAGATCGAACCGATCACGCCCTGGGGCAGGTTGAACGGTGCCTCGACCAGCCGGTAGCCGATCACGGTGTACACCGCGCCGAACACCGTCATGAACAGCGCGCCTATCGCGTACAGCCGCAGCAGCAACGGGTCGGCGAGGTGGCCGCGTACCGTCCTCGCCAGGGCGAGCGGGTTCAGCGTGCCGGGCGTGAAGTGCCCGGCCCGGGGGAGCAGCAGGCGGAAGACCAGCGCGCAGCCCAGGGCCAGTACGCCGACCGCCGCCAGCGCCACGCGCCAGTTCGTGAGCTGGGCCACCCAACCGGTGAGGATCCGGCCGCTCATGCCACCGATGCTGTTGCCCGCCACGAACAGGCCGATCGCGGCGACCAGCGCCTTCGGCCTGACCTCCTCCGCGAGATATGCCATCGCCGACGCCGGCAGACCGGCCAGGGCGACGCCCTGAACCGCACGCAGCGCAACCAGCCACTCCAGGTTCGGCGCGAACGGCACGAGCAGGCCGACGACGACCGCAACCGCGAGCGAGACCGTCATCACGGAACGGCGCCCGAACCGCTCCGACAGGGCACTCATCGGCAGTACACACAGAGCCAGCGCGCCCGTCGCCGCGGACACCGTCCAGCTGGCGGCGCTCGCGGTCACGCCGAAGTCGGCGGAGACCGCGGGCAGCAGCGCCTGCGTGGAGTACAGGAGCGCGAACGTCGCCATACCTGCGGCGAAGAGCGCGAAGCTCATCCGGCGGTAGCCGGGGACGCCGGGGGCGAGGCGGGTGTCGGGGGACTGGGACGGGGAGGCGGCACCCACGGTGGTGGGCGCCTTGGTACTGGCGGAAGGCATACGTCGAAGGTAGGTCGCGCTTTTTCATGCGTCCAATGCATGGAATGGCGATAATCGTTCCCATGGTGCATGAACGCAGGTCAGACGCTCGGCTGTCACCCAGCAGTTACGAAGGAGACGAAGAAGACACAGGGCTGCTGCTCGCGCCGCGTCTCGCGTACTTCGCCGGTGTCGCCCGGCACGAGCACGTGACACGCGCGGCGCAGGAGATGGGCGTACCCCAGTCGACCCTGTCGCGGGCCATGGTCCGCCTCGAACAGGACCTCGGCGTCACGCTGTTCGCCCGCCGGGGGCGCACCGTCTCGCTCACCCCGGCAGGGCGGACCCTGCTCGCCCCGGTGGAACGCGCGCTCGCGGAGGTGGAACGGGCCGCGGAGTCCGTCCGCGCGGACGCCGACCCCCGGGCGGGCAAGGTCGCCTTCGGTTTCCTCCACACGATGGGCTCGGAAACGGTCCCGTCCCTGATCCGTGCGTTCCGCGCGGACCATCCCGGGGTCCGCTTCACCCTCGTCCAGAACTACGGCGAGGCGATGATCGAACGGCTCCGCGCGGGGGAGCTCGACATGTGTCTGACCTCGCCGGTCCCGGACGCCCCCGACCTGGTTGCGCGCCGTCTCGACGAACAGCGCCTGCGGCTGGTGGTCCCCGACGACCACCGCCTCGCCAACCGCAAACGAGTCCGCCTGGCCGAGGCTGCCGACGAGACGTTCGTGACCCTGGAACCGGGCTACGGCCTGCGCCGCATCACCGACGACCTCTGCGTGGAGGCGGGCTTCACACCCCGTGTCGCGTTCGAGGGCGAGGAGGCGGAGACGCTGCGAGGGCTGGTGGCGGCCGGCCTGGGCGTCGCGCTCCTGCCGCCGCCCGCCGTCGCACGCCCCGGCGTGGTGGAACTGACGGTGACGGCCCCGAGGGCGGTCCGCGAGATCGGCCTGGCCTGGCTGGACGGACACCCCGACACGCCACCGGTGGCGTCCTTCAAACGCTTCCTCCTGTCCCGCCGGGGGAACCTTCTGCCGCGCTGACGGCCGAGGACGGCGTGAGGGACGCATCGCCCGCGGCCTACCTCCGCAGTGCCCGCCCGAAGCCCCCCGACAGCGGCATCCGCAGCCCCAGCGGCGGCGGAGCCGCCAGCGCGTCCGCCACCGGGCGGGCGTACGTGCCCGTGAACAACGTCCCCAGGACGAAGTCCGCGGACAGTGACAGGACTTCGTCCTGGTACTGGCGCAGCCCATGGCCGTCGGAATGGACCTCGAAGCGGCACGTGTCGCGGTTCGCCTTCTTCGCGCGTTCCGCGAGACGGAACGAGAGCTCCGGGTCCGTCGTCCGGTCGTTCGTGCCGTGCACGATCAGCACCCGCCGGCCCACCAGTTGTTTCACCGGCTCCGGCGTCGCCGGGTCCTCCGGCAGCCAGGGCGCCAGTGCCAGCACCGAGTTGACCGCCGGGTGGCCCGCCGCCCGCAGCGCCGCCCGGCCGCCCATGCCGTGGCCGGCCAGGCACACCGATACGTCGCCGTAGCGGCGTACGACCTCTTCCACCGCCCATGTCGCGTCTGCCGCAAGATCGGCGCCGGCGCCGTTCCAGCCGCGGGTGCGATAGCGCACCGAGTGCACCAGCAGTCCCTCGTCGCGCCCGGCGCGCGCCAGCGAGCGGCCCAGCGGCCGCACCGCGGCGTACGAGCGCGCCGACGCCCTGCGTGCCGATTCCGGTTCACCGTCCGGGAGCAGGAGAACTACTGCCGCGACCGTGGGATCCGCACCGTTCCGAGTGCCGGAGAGACCCGACGGCCGGCCCAGCCGGGCCTGCGCCGGTATGCGGCTACCGCGTTCCGCTCGTTCAACTGTCGTCTCACGGCGGGCCGTCGCCCCTTCGCCCGGAGCGGCCGGACGCCCCCACCACCGGGGCAGTGCGTGGTGTGCCATGGCTCAACAGTCTCAGAATGTCAGGTGTACTCCACCCGTACGCGCGGTCACTGTTACGTATCGACGAGTGCCGCCAAGGGGGGCGCTCTACGCGCGTAGGGGCTAGAGTGCGCAGATGACGAGCCAGACCCTCAATTCGCCCACCGGGGACCAGATCCGCCGCGCCCCGAAGGTGCTGCTCCACGACCACCTCGACGGCGGTCTGCGCCCCGGCACGATCATCGAACTCGCCCGTGACACCGGTTACGAGGCACTTCCCGAGACCGAGCCCGACAAGCTCGGCATCTGGTTCCGCGAGGCCGCCGACTCCGGCTCGCTGGAACGCTATCTGGAGACGTTCGCGCACACCTGCGCCGTGATGCAGACGCGCGACGCACTGTTCCGCGTGGCCGCCGAGTGCGCCGAGGATCTGGCCGAGGACGGTGTCGTCTACGCCGAGGTCCGCTACGCACCCGAGCAGCACCTGGAGGGCGGCCTCACCCTCGAGGAGGTCGTCGAAGCGGTCAACGACGGCTTCCGCGAAGGCGAACGGCGCGCCCGCGAGAGCGGTCACCGCATCCGTGTGGGCGCCCTGCTCACCGCGATGCGCCACGCCGCCCGCGCCCTGGAGATCGCCGAACTGGCGAACCGCTACCGCGACACCGGCGTCGTCGGCTTCGACATCGCGGGCGCCGAGGCCGGCTTCCCGCCCACCCGGCACCTCGACGCCTTCGAGTACCTGAAGCGCGAGAACAACCACTTCACGATCCACGCGGGCGAGGCCTTCGGCCTTCCGTCGATCTGGCAGGCCCTGCAGTGGTGCGGCGCCGACCGCCTCGGCCACGGCGTGCGGATCATCGACGACATCGAGGTGGCGGAGGACGGCTCCGTGACCCTGGGCCGGCTCGCCTCGTACGTCCGGGACAAGCGCATTCCGCTGGAGATGTGCCCGACGTCCAACCTGCAGACCGGCGCGGCCGACTCGTATGCCGACCACCCCATCGGTCTGCTGCGCAAGCTGCACTTCAGGACGACGGTCAACACCGACAACCGGCTGATGAGCGGCACGAGCATGAGCCGTGAATTCGAGCATCTGGCCGGGGCTTTCGGATACACGCTCGACGACATGCAGTGGTTCACCGTCAACGCGATGAAGTCCGCGTTCATCCCTTTCGATGAACGACTCGCGATGATCAATGACGTCATCAAGCCGGGCTACGCCGAACTCAAGTCCGAATGGCTGTTCAAGCAGACCGTCACGACCGGTAACTGACCACCCGTAGTGACCGCACCACCTCCTACACCCGAGCGGCCGGACACGTCAATTTCCGGCCGCTTCGCGGTGTTTGCGACCCCTGTGCGACGCTGACTAGCTTGCGGAGCCGCTCATACTTCCGTCCCCAAGGATTCCTCTGTGATGAAGCAGTCCGCAAAGACCCTCGGTGCCGCCGCCCTCGGCGCCGCGTTCGCCGCTGCCGCCGCCGGTACCGCCTCGGCCGCGCCCGTACCCGCTCTGCCCGACGCCACCGGTGTGCTCGGCACCGTCTCCCAGGTCGCGCCGGTTCAGGACCTCGCCACCAAGCTCCCGACGGGCGCCCCGCAGTCCCTGGCGGGCAGCCAGACCGCGCTGACGAGCTCCGCCTCGATGGTGCCTGCCGCCGTTCAGCAGACCACGGGCCGGGTGCTGTCGAGCGACAACGCCGCTGCCCCGGTCACCGGCCTGCTCGGCGGCCTCAAGACGGGCGAGCTGGGCGGCGGTGTGCTGCCCGGCGGTCTCACGGGCTGACGTACCACGACGACCGCACGCGCGTGGGGCGCACACCCGAACAGGGTGTGCGCCCCACCGTGCTTGTGTCAGGATCGCCGTCATGCGAGCCAAGACCGCTCCACTGTCCGCACTCGTCGCCGTCCTCGCCCTGCTGCCGCTCACGGCCTGCACGAGCGACGGCGACACCGGCCCGGACGCCGAGCCGTCCGCCGCGCGCACGGGAAGCAGCACGCCCCCTGGCACGGCCGGTGACACCGGCACGGGCGGCGGCGACGCCTCCGTCCCCCTCACCGGAACGCAGCTGGAACACGCCGCCCTCGCGGGCGACGACCTCTCCGGCTTCCAGGTCTCCGGCGAGAGCAGCGCCCTCGCACCCAGCGGGCAGCCCACCGCAGGCACGAAGCGGTGCCAGCCGCTCGCCGACGCGATGGGCGACAAGCCCGATCCGCGGGCCGCGCACACCGTCAACCGCGGGCTCGGCTCCCTGAAGAACCTCGGGCTCGCGGTGTCCGCGTCGCTCAGCTCGTACAGCGACGGCGACGCGGCTGCGCTGATGTCGGGGCTCAAGGCCGCGCTCGCGGACTGCGGCGACGGCTTCGACGCGAGCCTGGACGGCCGCAGCGCCTCCTACGATGCGGTGAAGAGCAGCCCCTTCACCGCGGACGCCGCGGACGAGGTGGTCAGCTGGACCGTCGTCGCGACGAATGAGGGCGTCGAGGCGCCCCTGCATCTGGTCGTCGTCCGCAAGGGGGCGACGGTGGCCCGCTTCATGGCGCTCGACCTGGCACGCCGGACACCGCCGCGCGTGCCCCCGGAGGTCGCCGACAAGCAGCTGGCCAAGGTCGGCCGCACGATCGGCGGCTGATCCGCCGGCAACGGCCGGCGGATCGGGGTCACCAGGCGGTGCTCGCGGTGCTTGCGGTCTTCTCCGACGGCAGCAGCAGCCACAGCGCCAGGTAGAGAATGAACTGCGGGCCGGGCAGCAGGCACGAGACCAGGAAGATCACGCGCATCGTGGTCGCCGAGGTGCCGAAGCGCCGGGCCAGCGCTGCGCACACTCCGCCGAGCATGCGTCCGTCACGGGGGCGGGCAAGTGCGGCCATGGTGGGCTCCTTCGCGAGAACCGAGGGGAGCCGTCTGTGTGCTCCCGATGTCTCCATGGTCGCGTCGCGAATGGGGTCGAAGCGTCGCTCTACGGGGCGATCCCGACCCTGGGAATGCTCGGGGTCGTACCCGGAGAACCCTCGTCCCTGAGCATGGCCTGCCGTCCAGGGCTCCGCTCCGCGTTGCGCAGTGCGTGCCCGCCGCCGGGGTGCAGCAGCCTGCGGCGCAGCCGCGCCCGGCCTGCGGGCACCACGGCGATATGGGCCAGCGCGACGCCCACGGTGTTCAGCAGCAGCGAGTCCACGTCCACGACCTGCCCCGGCACCCCGGTCTGCAGCAGTTCGATCCCCAGCGACAGCAACGCGCCGGCCGCCACCGTACGGGCCAGTGACGCCCACGGGGAGACGGCCAGCCGTCCACTGGCCATGGGCAGCAGGACACCGAGCGGGGCGAGCAGCAGCAGACCCTCGCCGATGTGCCGGGCGGCATGCAGCGGCCCCAGTTCCAGGGCTGCCTCGATCCCGGCGAACGGTTCGAGGTTCGCCGCGGTCACCCACAGCACATCGCGTGGGCGCAGTGTCAGCCACGCGACGAGCAGCAGATGGCCGAGGAGGAGCACGAGCCCCGCCGCGCGGAAGCGGATGGCGGCGTTGCCGCCCGAACCTTGACGCACGACCCCCAAGACGCACACTCCTCGGGAAACGGTTCCGCACCACGCGTACGGGCCACGTCGGCGCGCTCCCGGAAGTGCCGCGCTCAGCCGGTCGGCGACAGCGCCCCCGCTGTCGGCACCGTGTCCTCGGGACGTTCCTTCGTCCCGTCCGGGCACCGGTACGCCCGCGGCTCGTACTCCCCGGGACCGCCCAGCGGCACCGACCCGCCGGTCGTCACCGCCCGGCTCTCCACCAGCGTGCACACGATCTGCGCCAGTGCCGCGGTCGGCAGGTCCTCCGGCTGGCGGTTCAGCCGCAGCGTGCCGTCGGGATCGCCGCGCCGGCCGTCGCTCAGCTGCAGCGGCCCGCGTACGTACGTGGAAAAGCCCGCCTCGTGCTCCGGCGACGATGGCTCACGCAGGAGCTCGTCGACGAGGGCCTGCGCGGTCATGGCCCGATGGCTCGCCGCGCCGGCCTCCGGTATCTCGGCCGTCCGGTCGACGGACACCAGCTGCGACGCGCACACGAGATACACCCGCACGGGAACGCCCGGCCGACCGGCCTGCGGGGTGATGTCCGCCGCGGACACCGCGCACGGCACCCGGGACGGCGCGGCCCCCGCGTCGACGGGCACCTGTGTGGTCCTGATCCCGCAGCCGGCGAGCATCAGCGTGCCTGCCGCCGCGGCGAGCGCGGCCACCGCCCGGCGGCCACGCCTCCTGGGGAGTGTCACTGAGCGTCTTCCTCTCCCCGGCGGTCCGTGTCGCGGACGCCTCCGTTCCCGTCGGCCGCCCGTCCGGCCTCGTCCATGTCGTCGGCGCCTGCCGCCTCGCAGTCGGCGAGCGCCGCCGCGTCGTGCGGCAAGCGCAGTACGAAGACCGCACCGTCCCCGTCCGGGGAGTTGGCCGCGGTGATGTCACCGCCGTGGATATGGGCGTTCTCGACCGCGATCGACAGTCCCAGCCCGCTGCCCTCGGAACGCGGCCGTGACGCGCTGGCCTTGTAGAAGCGGTCGAAGACATGCGGCAGCACGTCCTCCGGGATGCCGGGCCCGTGGTCCCGCACCTCGATCAGCAACTCGTCGTCGCCCGGCCGCACCGACACGCGCACCGGAGAGCCGCCGTGCTTGAGGGCGTTGCCGATCAGATTCGCCAGGATCACGTCGAGCCTGCGCGGGTCGAGCTGCGCCATGATGCCGCGTTCGGCATCCAGCTCCACCGCGTCCAGCCAGGCCCGGGCGTCGATGCAAGCGGTGACCTGGTCGGCGACGTCCACCGTGTCCAGGACCAGCCGGGCGGTACCCGCGTCGAAGCGGGTCACCTCCATCAGGTTCTCCACCAGGTCGTACAGCCGCCGGGTCTCGCTCACCACCAGGTTCACGGCAGGGGCGATCATCGGGTCGAGACTGTCCGCCTCGTCCTCCAGCACCTCCGTGACGGCCGTCAGCGCGGTCAGCGGGGTGCGCAGCTCGTGGGACATGTCGGCGACGAAACGCCTGCTCGACTCCTCCCGCGCGCTCATGTCCGCGACCTTCTTCTCCAGCGACGCGGCGGTCTTGTTGAACGTCCTTGCCAGCTCGGCCAGTTCGTCGGTTCCCGAGACCCGCAGCCGGGTGTCCAGCTTGCCCTCGCCGAGCCGCCGGGCCGCGTCGCCCAGCCGATGCACCGGCCTGAGGACGGTCGTGGCGGCCGCCTGGGCGAGCAGCGCCGATCCGACGAGCGCGAGCAGCGTCGCGATGGCCAGCGACCAGGCAAGGGAGTTGAGGTCCTGGCGTTCCTGGTCCAGCGACTTGAAGAGGAACCCGGTCGGCCCGCCGCCCACGATCCGGGTGCCGCCGACCAGATACGGCTCGCCGCCACGCTGGGTGCGCTGCCAGTAGAGGTGGTACGGCACCGTGTTGCCCGCGCCGATCTCCTGCCGGTCGTTCACCGCGTCCCGCAGCGACTGCGGCACGTCCTCCATCGTGAACTCGTCACGGTCGGAGACCCCGGTGATCGGCTTGCCCTCGGCGCGCTCACCGATCAGTACCACGCTGTATTCGCCGTTGCCCGCCATCTGCTCGGCGGTCTTCTGCAGTTCGAGCTGCGTGGGTCGCAGCGGCAGTGCCGCGGCGCGGTTCTGCATCTCCTGCCGGAAGTTGCCGAGCGCGGCGTCCTGGGTGCGGGTCAGCACCGCTTCGCGGTTGAGCCAGTACGCGATGCCCGACGCGGACACGGCAGCAGTGAGCGCGACCAGCGCGAAGACGACAACCAGCCGCAGCCGCAGGCTGGTCAGCCGAAGGCCGGAGATCAGCGCGCGCTTCGTCCCGCCACGCGTGCCACCGCTCACCGGAGGATCCCGTCCGGCGCGGGCGCACCGTGCCCGTGTGTCACTGCGGAACGTCCAGCCGGTAGCCGACGCCACGCACCGTACGGATCAGGGTCGGTGAGGACGGCACGTCCTCCACCTTCGCCCGCAGCCGCTGCACACAGGCGTCCACGAGACGTGAGTCGCCCAGGTAGTCGTGCTCCCACACCAGCCGCAACAGCTGCTGACGTGACAGCGCCTGCCCCGGCCGACGGCTCAGCTCCAGCAGCAACCTCAGCTCGGTCGGCGTGAGCTGCAGGTCGTCGCCGTTCTTGGTGACCGTCATCGCGGAACGGTCGATCACCAGGGATCCGAAGGTCGCCGAGTCCGTCGACTCCCGCTCCCCGCGGCGCAGTACGGCGCGGATACGGGCGTCGAGCACCCGCCCCTGCACCGGTTTGACGACATAGTCGTCGGCGCCGGACTCGAGCCCCACGACCACGTCGATGTCGTCGCTGCGGGCGGTCAGCAAAATGATCGGCAGCTGATCGGTGCGCCTGATGCGGCGGCACACCTCGAAGCCGTCGATCCCGGGCAGCATCACATCCAGCACGATCAGGTCCGGCCGCTGCTCGCGCAGCAGCTGCAGGCCGTCTTCTCCCGTCGCCGCAGTGGCCACACGGTGGCCCTGGCGGGACAGGGAGAGTTCGAGGGCCGTGCGGATGGCGTCGTCGTCCTCGATCAGCAACAGGAAAGGCACGGGCCCATTCTGGCCCATGGGTCGCTCTGGTTCGACTCCCCGGTGCACAGCGGACGTCGGGCGTACGTCACAGGGCTCTGTGACGTGCCTGTGACAGTCGGCGGACACCGCGATGAAACAGCCCGGGCAAGCTTCTTGTCACACGGAACGAAGCAGACTCCATTCGACGGGGGGCGCGAGATGAACGCACTGCACAGCACCAACTCAAGCGCAGTTGTCACGCGTCTCCACGACGTCGTACGGAGCGCGGAGAAGTCCGGCGCGGTGAACGGGCGGGGGTGCGTTCGCGGCGCCGGGCGGCAGCACAAGCCGGCCTACATGTCGGTTGTCGACGCTGCCGCGGGGGGCAGCGGGGCCGCGTACGGAGAGGCGACGGGGGACCGGACGTCCCTGTCCGAGGCGGAATTCACCGCCTACGTCCAGGAACGGCGGGCCTCTCTGTACGCGACCGCCTACCACCTGACCGGCGACCGTTACGAGGCCGAGGACCTGCTGCAGAGCGCGCTGTTCTCGACGTACCGGGCGTGGGACAGGATCAGCGACAAGGCGGCGGTCGGTGGCTATCTGCGCCGCACCATGACGAATCTGCACATCAGCGCCTGGCGTCGGCGCAAGCTCAACGAGTACCCGACGGAGGAGCTGCCGGAGACGGCGGGCGACACCGACGCGATGCGGGGCACGGAGCTGCGCGCGGTCCTGTGGCAGGCGCTCGCCAGGCTCCCCGAACTTCAGCGGACGATGCTGGTCCTTCGCTACTACGAGGGCCGCACGGACCCTGAGATCGCGGACATCCTGGACATCAGTGTCGGCACGGTCAAGTCGAGCATCTGGCGGTCGCTCCGCCGGCTGCGCGAGGACGAGGTCCTCAGCTTCGGCCGTGACGAGGAGGAGTCCTTCGGCGAGCTGGTGGCCTGAAGGCAGCGGGGGGCACGGGGGAATCACGGGGGCCCGCTGTTTCGGGGGAGACGGCGGGGCATGGGATCCACGGGGGACACGGGGATCCACGGGGGAAAACGGAGTGGGGCCGGACAGGCCGGGGGGTTCTGTCCGGCCCCACTCCCATGTCCGGGGCCGTCGGGCCTTCCGGCCGCGGAACAGGCCCTACGCGGCCACGTGCGTCGCGGGGGTGCGGCAGCGGCCCGCTGCCGCGTCCGCGAGCCGGCCCAGGGCCTCGGCCTTGCCGCAGGGGTGCGCGCCCAGGCCGGCCTGCCGGGCGACTATCCCGCGTTCGGCGCGCATCAGGCGCCAGCCGCGGCGCAGCAGGAACGGGACCGACTTGCGGCCCTCCCGCAGATCGCGCGCCAGCCGGCGGCGGAACGTGGTGGACGGGCGGCCCCGCAGGCACAGCGCATCGGCCAGCACGCCCTGCTCCTGGCAGCGGCGGACTATCTCGGCCGCGAAGATGCCCTCCGCGACGAACAGTGGGGTGCGCCCTATGTCGAACGTCTCCTTGTCCACGCGGGAGCTCGTGGCGATGTCGTACACCGGGACGCCGGTGCGGCCCGTGGCGCACAGCTCCGTGATCGCCGCGACCGCGGCGTCGGCGTCCCAGGACGCGGGTGAGTCCCAGTCGATGTCGGTGCTGCCCGTCACCAGGGGGAGCGTCGGGTCGTTGCCCTCTTTGTAGAAGTCGTCCAGGCGCAGGACCGGAAGACCGGTGCGGGCGGCGAGGGACGACTTTCCGGAACCGGAGGGGCCCGCGAGCAGTACGACGCGGGTCGGGATGGGTTGGGAACTCACGGGAGACAAGTGTGACGCATCCGGCCGCGCATGGGACCCCCCGAGGCGCCTGTCGCTCACGTGCGTCGCACCACAACTACCGCCCGCACGCGCACGATCACTCATCGGGACCATCGAGACAGGAAAAGACCATGGCTCGTCATGCAGCTTCCAACAACCAGCGGCGCACGCTCCTGCGCGCCGGCCTGACCGTGGCCGCGGCGGGTGCGGCTCTCGGCGCCGGCTCGGCGGCGGCACAGGCGGCACCCGTCGCCGCGCCCGTGCCCGTGGGCGCGGAGTCGGTGGCCGGCGCAGTCCCGTTGGGTGCCGCGACCGGGGTGGTGGCGAACTCGGTGGAGGGCGTCGGCCAGCTCAAGAGCCTCCAGCTCCACCCGCTGGCGAACACCGGCGTGGACCCGCTCGACAACGCGGTGGGCACCCAGGTCGCCGACTTCCAGCCCGTCACCACCGCGGTGGTGACCGACAACGTCACCAGGGGCCAGGCTCTGGAGGACCTGCCGGTGGCAGGCCCCCTCGCCGCGACCGTGATGCCGTAGGCCCGGCATCCCCGGCCCACGCACGCATGAGGAAGCCCCCTCGCTGCCGGACGGGACAGCGAGGGGGCTTCGGCGGTGGGGGCGCGGCTCAGTACGCCGAACCCGATGCGCCCAGCGAACCGGTGGGGTGCCAGACCGTCTTGGTCTCGAGGAACGACGTCAGGCGATGCGTGCCAGGGTCCGCCGAGAAATCCACAGCCTGTGGACGGAGAACACGCTTGAGGTTGTCTGCCGCCGCGATCTCGAGCTCCTTGGCCAGCACTTCGTCGGCGCCCGTCAGGTCGATGCCGTTCACGTCCTGGTGTGCGGCCAGCGGGGCCGCGATCTCCGCCGTACGGCCGGAGAGCACGTTGACCACACCGCCCGGCAGGTCGGACGTGGCGAGCACCTCGCCCAGCGACAGGGCGGGCAGCGGGGAGTTCTCGGACGCGATGACGATCGCCGTGTTGCCCGTGGCGATCACCGGGGCGAGCACCGACACCAGACCGAGGAACGACGACTTCTGCGGCGCCACGATGGTGACGACGCCGGTCGGCTCGGGTGTGGACAGATTGAAGAACGGGCCCGCGACCGGGTTCGCCCCGCCGACGACCTGGCCGATCTTGTCGGTCCAGCCCGCGTACCAGACCCAACGGTCGATCGCGGCGTCGACGACGTCCGCGGCCTTCGACTTGGACAGGCCCTCGGCGTCGGCGACCTCGCGCACGAACTGGGCCTTGCGGCCCTCCAGCATCTCGGCGACGCGGTAGAGGATCTGGCCACGGTTGTAGGCCGTCGCGCCCGACCAGCCGCCGAACGCCTTGCGTGCCGCGACGACCGCGTCACGTGCGTCCTTGCGTGAGGAGAGCGGCGCGTTGGCCAGCCAGTTGCCCTTGGAGTCGGTCACCTCGTACACCCGCCCGCTCTCGCTGCGGGGGAACTTGCCCCCGACGAACAGCTTGTAGGTCTTGAAGACACTGAGGCGCGAATCAGACATCGAGGTAGGCCTCCAGACCGTGGCGGCCGCCCTCGCGGCCGAAGCCCGACTCCTTGTAGCCGCCGAACGGCGAGGTCGGGTCGAACTTGTTGAACGTGTTGGCCCACACCACGCCCGCGCGGAGCTTGTTCGCCACCGCGAGGATGCGGGAGCCCTTCTCCGTCCAGATGCCGGCGGACAGGCCGTACTGGCTGTTGTTGGCCTTGGCGACCGCCTCGTCCGGCGTACGGAACGTCAGCACGGACAGCACCGGGCCGAAGATCTCGTCCCGGGCGACCGTGTGCGCCTGGGTGACGTTCGTGAACAGCGTCGGCGCGAACCAGTAGCCGGAGGTCGGCAGCTCGCACGCAGGCGACCAGCGCTCGGCGCCCTCCGCCTCACCGGCCTCGACCAGCGTGGTGATCCGGGAGAGCTGCTCCTCGGAGTTGATCGCACCGATGTCGGTGTTCTTGTCCAGCGGGTCGCCGAGGCGCAGCGTGGACAGCCGGCGCTTCAGCGAATCCAGCAGCTCGTCCTGGATCGACTCCTGGACGAGGAGGCGCGAGCCCGCGCAGCAGACCTGCCCCTGGTTGAAGAAGATGCCGTTGACGATGCCCTCGACGGCCTGGTCGATGGGGGCGTCGTCGAAGACGATGTTGGCGCCCTTGCCGCCCAGCTCCAGGGTGACCTTCTTCTTCGTACCGGCGATCTCACGGGCGATGGCCTTGCCGACGGCGGTCGAGCCGGTGAAGGCCACCTTGTTCACGTCGGGATGGGCGACGAGCGCGGCGCCCGTGTCCCCGTAACCGGGAAGGATGTTGACGACGCCCCTCGGCAGACCGGCCTGGCGGCAGATGTCCGCGAAGAAGAGTGCCGACAGCGGGGTCGTCTCGGCGGGCTTCAGGACGACCGTGTTGCCCGTGGCGAGAGCCGGGGCGATCTTCCACGCCAGCATCAGCAGGGGGAAGTTCCAGGGGATGACCTGGCCCGCGACGCCGAGCGGGCGCGGGTCCCGGCCGTAACCGGCGTGGTCGAGCTTGTCGGCCCAGCCCGCGTAGTAGAAGAAGTGCGCCGCGACCAGCGGGAGGTCCGCGTCGCGGGTCTCCTTGATCGGCTTGCCGTTGTCCAGGGTCTCCAGGACGGCCAGCTCGCGGCTGCGCTCCTGGATGATCCGGGCGATACGGAACAGGTACTTCGCACGCTCGGCGCCGGGCAGCGCCGACCAGGTGCCGAACGCCTTGCGGGCCGCCTTCACGGCGCGGTCCACGTCCTCCGCGCCCGCCTGGGCGATCTCGGAGAGGACCTCCTCGCTCGACGGCGAGACGGTCTTGAAGACCTTGCCGTCGGCGGCGTCGGTGAACTCGCCGTCGATGAACAGGCCGTACGACGGTGCGATGTCGACGACCGACCGCGACTCGGGAGCGGGTGCGTAGTCGAATACGGAAGCCATGATGATCAGTCCACCGTCACGTAGTCGGGGCCGGAGTAGCGGCCGGTGGCGAGCTTCTGCCGCTGCATCAGCAGGTCGTTCAGCAGGCTCGATGCGCCGAAGCGGAACCAGTGGTTGTCCAGCCAGTCCTCGCCCGCCGTCTCGTTGACGATCACGAGGAACTTGATCGCGTCCTTGCTGGTGCGGATGCCGCCTGCGGGCTTCACGCCCACCTGCACTCCAGTCTGCTCCCGGAAGTCGCGAACGGCTTCGAGCATGAGCAGGGTGTTCGCCGGGGTGGCGTTGACCGCCACCTTGCCCGTCGACGTCTTGATGAAGTCGGCTCCGGCGATCATGCCGAGCCAGGAGGCGCGGCGGATGTTGTCGTACGTGGAGAGCTCGCCGGTCTCGAAGATGACCTTGAGCCGGGCGCTGCCGGAGGCCTCCTTGACGGCCCGGATCTCCTCGAACACCTTCAGGTACTTGCCGGCCAGGAAGGCGCCGCGGTCGATCACCATGTCGATCTCGTCCGCCCCGGCGGCGACGGCGTCACGGGTGTCCGCGAGCTTCACGTCGAGGGCTGCGCGGCCGGCCGGGAAGGCGGTGGCGACGGAGGCGACCTTGACGTCGGAGCCCTTCAGGGCGGCTTTGGCGGTCGCCACCATGTCGGGATAGACGCAGACCGCGGCGGTCGTCGGGGTGCTGCGGTCGGTCGGGTCGGGATTGACCGCCTTGGCGGCGAGCGCCCGGACCTTGCCCGGGGTGTCCGCGCCTTCGAGCGTCGTCAGATCGATCATCGAGATGGCCAGGTCGATGGCATACGCCTTCGCCGTGGTCTTGATCGAACGGGTGCCGAGGGACGCGGCGCGCGCTTCGAGGCCGACGGCGTCGACGCCGGGCAGCCCGTGCAGGAAGCGGCGCAGCGAGCCGTCGGACGCTGTCACGTCGGCGAATGCTGGTGCAATGGTGGGCATGGTCACCAGATGAGCATATCTACGCGCGTAGCGACCTGTACAGGGGGCCGGGTGTTCCGCGTCGGTCACGAGAGGGTCGCGGTGGCGTGGGCCCGGCGCACTCCCCTCCGCCGGACGAGCGGGGCGTACGGCAGAATCGAAAGCATGACGACCCCCCAGCAGCCTGCCGAGCCGACCTACGCCGACCGGATCTTCCGCTCGCCCGCCGCGCTGGCGGGCGGTGTGCTGCTGCTCGCGCTCATCGCCTGGATGCTCATCGACGCCTTCGTACACGGCGAGGGCCGCACCCCGTGGGTGGCGCTGGCGGTCGCGCTGCTGGCGGTGCCGCTGATCGTGGCGTTCACGCTGCGGCCCGCGGTGTTCGTCAACGACGACCGCGTGCGGATCCGGAACCCGTTCCGCACGATCACGCTGCCGTGGGCGGCGGTCGCGGACGTACGGGCCGGCTACTCGAGCGAGATCTTCACGCAGGAAGGCGCGAAGTACCAGCTCTGGGCGATCCCGGTCTCGCTGCGGCAGCGCAAGCGGGCGGTGCGGCGGCAGATGCAGGCGGAGCGGGGCGCTGCGCGTGGCGGGCGGGGGGCGGCGTCGGCCACGTCGGTCGACGAACCGACGAAGGCGCCGGCGGACCAGACGGTCGCGGACCTCCGCGAGATGGCGGAACGCCACGCCACGGCCCCGTCGGCGCAGGGCGCCCCCCAGATCCGCTGGGCGTACGAGGTGGTGGGCCCGGCGGCGGCGGGCGTGATCCTGCTGGCGGTCCTGCTCGCGATCTAGCCCTCCGGGCTCACGCTGCCGAGCGTGGCCGGGTCCGTGGCGTCACGGCGTGTGCTTGTGCGTGGCCGGGGCCGGGTGCGCGCTTCGTGCGTGGCCGGGTCCGTGTGGTTCGGCGTCCGGATGCCGCTCCGGGGGCATGTCCGGGACTGGTTTCCCATACTTGCCCCACTCCAGACTCACGACGCCTTACGTCCCGAACACGTCCCCTGCGCGTCCCCCTCCCCGGTCCGGTTGTCTCGCTCCCGCCCGGTGAGCGGCTGTCCGCACTCGCCCCCGGACGAGGAGTCACCCCTGCCCGTGGGGCGACCACTGGCCGCAACGGTTGAGTCCGGCGTGAGGGGGACGGGGCCGGAGGAGGGGGGTGCCCGGACGTAAGGCGTCGTGAGCAGGGGAGCGCAAGTACGGGAAAGCAGTCCGGGCACCGCCCTCCGGAGGCCCCGGCCCCCGGCACCCACCACCAGCCCCCCGGCAGGGCCGGACCGCGCGCGTCAGGCCAACGAGGGCCCAGCCCCCGGCCCCGCACCCACAACCGGCCCCCGCGCACCCACCCCCCGCAAGGGGACGGCGTCAGATGCCCGCCGCCGTCGACAGGTCCCGCTTGATGCCCGACAGCACCTCCGCCGCCCGCTCGCGCGCCGACTCCAGGCCGCTCGCGTCCGCGACCGGGACGACGACCTCCAGGTAGCACTTCAGCTTGGGCTCCGTGCCGCTCGGGCGGACGATGACGCGGGCCGTGAACTCGCCGTCCAGGTAGTAGCGCAGGCCGTCCGTCGGCGGGAGCTCGTCCGTACCCTGCGTCAGATCCTCCGCGCTCGTGACACGCAGCCCCGCCAGCGTCACCGGAGGCCGCTCACGCAGCGCGCGCATCGCGTTCGCGATGATCCCCAGGTCCTCGACGCGCACCGACAGCTGGTCGGTGGCGTGCAGTCCGTGCTCGACGGCGAGGTCGTCCAGCAGGTCGGAGAGTGTACGGCCCTGCTCCTTCAGCTCCGAGACCAGCTCGGCGACGAGCAGCGCGGCCGTGATGCCGTCCTTGTCGCGTACGCCCTCGGGGTCGACGCAGTAGCCGAGCGCCTCCTCGTAGCCGTAGCGCAGCCCGTCGACGCGGGCGATCCACTTGAAGCCCGTCAGCGTCTCCTTGTGCCGCAGCCCTGCCGCCTGCGCGATCCGGCCCAGCAGTGACGAGGACACGATCGACTCGGCGAAGACGCCCGAGACGCCCTTGCGCACGAGGTGCGCGGCGAGCAGCGCGCCGACCTCGTCGCCGCGGAGCATCCGCCAGCCGCCCTCGACCCCCTCGTCGGGCACCGCGACGGCGCAGCGGTCGGCGTCGGGGTCGTTGGCGATGACGACGTCCGGGGCCACGGCACGGGCCGCCTCGAACGCAAGGTCCATCGCTCCCGGCTCCTCCGGGTTGGGGAAGGCGACGGTCGGGAACGCGGGGTCCGGGTCGGCCTGTTCGGCGACCAGGGCCGGCGGGGGGAAGCCCGCGCGACCGAACGCGGCGGTCAGCACGTCCTTGCCCACGCCGTGCATCGCGGTGTACACGACACGGGCCGTGCGCGGCGAGCCGGCGGTCAGCACGGCGTCCGTCCGCTCCAGGTACGCCTCCAGGACCTCGTCCCCGAGCGTCTCCCAGCCTTCTTCGGCACGCGGTACGTCGGCGAGGCCGGCGATCGCGTCGATCGCGGTGGCGATCTCCACGTCGGCGGGCGGCACGATCTGCGAGCCGTCGCCCAGGTAGACCTTGTAGCCGTTGTCGCGCGGCGGATTGTGGCTCGCGGTGACCTCGACACCCGCGACTGCGCCCAACTTCCTTATGGCGAAGGCCAGTACGGGCGTCGGCAGCGGACGCGGCAGCACGGCGGCACGCAGGCCGGCGCCGACCATGACCGCGGCGGTGTCGCGTGCGAAGTCCGCGGACTTGTAGCGCGCGTCGTATCCGATGACGACGAGGCCGTCGCCCCGGCCCTGCGCCTTCAGGTACGCGGCGAGACCGGCGGCGGCCCGGATGACCACGGCGCGGTTCATCCGCATGGGCCCGGCTCCCAGCTCGCCACGCAGGCCGGCGGTCCCGAACTGCAGCGTTCCGCCGAACCGGTCGGCCAGTTCGTCGAGGTCCTGCGCCTCGATGAGCTTGGCGAGTTCGTCCCGGGTCTCACTGTCCGGGTCCTCCGCGAGCCATGCCTTGGCCCGCGCGATGAGGTTCTGCTGCACGTTTGCTCCGCCTCTCGTCTCCGACTACGTCGAGTGTGCGCGCCCGGGGCGCGCGCGCCCTGCAATTCGCCGTTCCGCGGCGGGTGGCCGGGGCCTTCGCCCCGGCACCGACGGGCCCCGATCTCCCGCTGGCACAGGGGTCTCCCCGGAGGGGCTGGTGGTGGCCGGTGCGACGCCCCAGGTCACCGCTGCCGCCCGACCGGGCTCATGGGGGCGTCCCGCGACGGGTCGCCGGCCGGGTGGTTGACCGGCCTCGTGAGGCCGTCCCGCCCGGGGCGGACCGGGTGCCGGCCCCCGCCGGCGCACCCGGGCGATGCTGATCGCCCATCAGCCGGATGCCCTCGGTACGGCCGGTGCCGGCCCTGCCGAGGCCGCACCGGACCGGAGCGACGGCCCGCCGGCCCGCAGCAGCCGGTCCCGTGTTCAGCAAGGGCGGAGGCCGTTGGGGCCCGGGGGGACCCGGTCATGGGGCGGGAGCGCGGCCACCGGGCCGCAGGGGTGCGAGGACACCGGGCGCACACCGCGCGGCAGACGCGCCGTCCGCGCCCCGCGTCCCCACCCCCGACCTCAGATGCGCTCAAGCACCCGCGTCAGCAGCTCGCCCATCCGCGCGGCCGAGTCGCGGCCCGCCTGCAGCACTTCCTCGTGGTTCAGCGGCTCACCCGTCAGGCCCGCCGCCAGGTTCGTGACCAGCGAGATGCCCAGCACCTCCGCGCCCGCCTCGCGGGCCGCGATCGCCTCCAGGACCGTGGACATGCCGACCAGGTCGCCGCCCAGCACGCGGACCATGTTGATCTCGGCCGGGGTCTCGTAGTGCGGGCCGGGGAACTGGACGTACACGCCTTCCTCCAGCGTCTCGTCCACCTCCTTGCACAGCGCTCGCAGCCGCGGCGAGTAGAGGTCCGTCAGGTCGACGAAGTTCGCGCCGATGATCGGCGACGTGGCCGTCAGGTTGATGTGGTCGCTGATCAGCACCGGCTGACCCGGACGCATGCCCTCGCGCAGGCCGCCACAGCCGTTCGTCAGCACGACCGTCTTGCAGCCCGCGGCCACCGCCGTGCGCACGCCGTGCGCCACGGCCGCGACGCCCCGGCCCTCGTAGAAGTGTGTACGGCCGAGGAAGACCAGCGCCCTCTTCGCGCCGATGCGGTACGAGCGGACCTTGCCGCCGTGGCCCTCGACCGCCGGGGGCGGGAAGCCGGGCAGCTCGGTGACGGGGAACTCGGCCTCGGGCGCGCCGAGCGCATCGACGGCAGGTGCCCAGCCGGAGCCCATCACCAGGGCGACGTCATGGGTCTCGGTGCCGGTCAGCTCGCGCAGCCGCGCGGCGGCGGCGTCGGCCGCGGCATGAGGGTCGGCGAGTGCGCCGACGAGGTCCGGATTCACAGATGCGTTCACGCCGATGAGGGTAACCCGAGGATCCCTACGCGCGTAGATGACGCAGCGCACGACGATCGGATCGTTGCCTTGTCGTTTCCGACGAACGACCGGCGCGTGTCACCCGGATGTTGCGCCACGACTGCGTCACCAGCTGCCGCGACGTGGTGTGCGGCCCGGCCGGGGCCGGTCAGCACGGCCGCTTGCGCATCTCCATCACGTAGTCGTGCGGGGCGCCCGCGGACTCCGCCGCGTCGGCGAGCTCGCCCAGATAGCGCGCGGACGGCAGTCCGCCCTCGTAGGCGTTCAGTACGTACACCCAGGCGGGTTCCTCGCCGTCCAGGGTGTGCACCCGGACCCGCATACGCCGGTAGATGTCGAGACCGACACCCTCCCAGCGGTCCATCGAGTCCTCGTCCATGGGGGCGATGTCGTACAGCGCGACGAAGACCTGGGAGCGAGGTGCCTCCACGATCGTGGCCAGCGCTCCCTCCCAGCCCATCTGCTCCCCGCCGAAGGTCAGCCGCCAGCCGTTGAGCCAGCCGGTGCCGCGCAGCGGTGAGTGCGGGGCGCGGCGTGACATCAGCCGCGCGTCGAGGTTGCCGGCGTACGCGGCGTAGAGCGACATGGGATCGAGGGTACGGGAGCGCGGGGTGAGGCTGCCGACCTCAGTGCTGCGAAAGGGGCCCGTGGAGGACCCCGGCGGGGCAACTGCCGTGGTTGCGGCCGTATGCCGCCCCCGGGGCGAGAACGCTTACCCGGTGCGGGACAATGAAGTACGTACTGCATTCCCCGGGGGACAGCCCCGGACCCCCGGCAGAGCGGGCAGGCGGGCCGGGATCGACAATGCGAGGCGGACTTTTTCGTGACCCGGATCGTGATCATCGGTGGCGGACCAGGCGGATATGAGGCGGCCCTGGTGGCGGCCCAGCTCGGCGCGGAGGTGACCGTCGTCGACTGCGACGGTCTGGGCGGGGCGTCGGTGCTGACCGACTGCGTACCGTCCAAGACCCTGATCGCCACCGCCGAGGTCATGACGACCTTCGACTCCTCCTACGAGGAGCTCGGCATCATCGTGGCCGACGACACCCCGCACATCGAGCAGGCCGCCCGCGTCGTCGGTGTCGATCTCGGCAAGGTCAACCGCCGCGTCAAGCGCCTCGCGCTCGCCCAGTCCCACGACATCACCGCCTCCGTCACCCGGGCCGGTGCCCGGGTGATGCGCGGCCGCGGCCGGCTGGACGGCCAGCAGGCGATGGACGGTTCCCGCACGGTGATCGTGCGTGCCGCCGACGGCAGCGAGGAGACGCTCACCGCGGACGCCGTGCTGATCGCGACCGGCGGCCACCCGCGCGAGATCCCCGACGCCCTGCCCGACGGCGAGCGCATCCTGAACTGGACGCAGGTGTACGACCTGACCGAGCTCCCCGAGGAGCTCATCGTGGTCGGTTCCGGTGTCACGGGCGCCGAGTTCGCGGGTGCGTACCAGGCCCTCGGCTCCCGGGTCACCCTCGTCTCCTCCCGCGACCGCGTGCTGCCGGGTGAGGACCCGGACGCCGCCGCGGTCCTGGAGGACGTCTTCCGTCGCCGCGGCATGAACGTGATGGCCCGCTCCCGCGCCGAGTCCGCCAAACGCGTGGGCGACCGGGTCGAGGTCACCCTCTCCGACGGCCGGGTCATCTCCGGCTCGCACTGCCTCATGGCTGTCGGTGCGATCCCGAACACCGCGGGCATGGGCCTGGAGGAGGCCGGGGTCCGGCTGAAGGACTCGGGACACATCTGGACCGACAAGGTCTCGCGCACCTCGGCCCCGGGCGTGTACGCGGCAGGCGACGTGACCGGCATCTTCGCGCTCGCGTCGGTTGCGGCGATGCAGGGCCGTATCGCGATGTACCACTTCCTCGGCGACGCGGTCACGCCGCTGAACCTGAAGACGGTGTCGGCGAACGTGTTCACCGACCCGGAGATCGCCACGGTCGGCTACTCGCAGGCGGACGTGGACGCGGGCAAGATCGACGCCCGTGTCGTCAAGCTGCCGCTGCTGCGCAACCCGCGTGCCAAGATGCAGGGCATCAGGGACGGCTTCGTGAAGATCTTCTGCCGGCCGGGCACGGGCATCGTGGTCGGCGGCGTGGTCGTATCGCCGCGCGCCTCGGAACTGATCCACCCCATCTCGATCGCGGTCGACAACAACCTGACGGTGGAACAGATCGCAAACGCTTTCACCGTGTACCCGTCTCTGTCGGGCTCGATCGCCGAAGTGGCACGCCAGCTGCACACCCGCAAGGCCACCGGCGAGGGCTGACCGCCCGGGGCGACGGACGAAACCCGGCGAACCCCGGGCACTCCACCCGCGAAACGATCAATCGAGAGGCCGCCTATACCACTTGGCGGCCTCTCAAATGCGCAATTTCCGCTATCCGGCGCATAGAGCTGAAAACTGACGGGCGGTGGGGTTACTGTCAGTTTCGTGTTCGCTGCAGAACGTCGTCAGTTGATCCTCGAAATGGTGCGCGCCAACGGAGCCGTGTCGCTCCGGGAGCTCGCCCGCGTCGTCCAGACCTCCGAAGTGACCGTACGGCGGGACGTGCGGGCACTGGAGGCAGAAGGACTCCTCGATCGCCGCCACGGCGGTGCGGTACTGCCGGGCGGCTTCACCCGCGAATCCGGCTTCCCGCAGAAATCCCTGTCCGCGACCGCGGAGAAGACGGCCATCGCCGATCTCGCCGCGGGCCTCGTCGAAGAGGGCGAGGCCATCGTGGTCGGCGCCGGGACGACGACGCAGGAGCTCGCGCGCCGCCTCGCCCGCGTCCCCGGCCTGACCGTGGTCACCAACTCCCTCCTGGTGGCGCAGGCGCTGGCGCACGCCAACCGCGTCGAAGTCGTCATGACCGGCGGGACGCTGCGCGGCTCCAACTACGCCCTGGTGGGCAGTGGCGCCGAACAGTCCCTCCAGGGTCTGCGGGTCTCCCGCGCGTTCCTGTCCGGCAGCGGTCTGACCGCCGAGCGGGGCCTGTCCACGTCCAACATGCTCTCGGCGAGCGTGGACCGGGCGCTGGTGCAGGCAGCGGCCGAGGTCGTGGTCCTGGCGGACCACACCAAGCTGGGCACCGACACCATGTTCCAGACGGTGCCGACGGATGTCATCACCCGCCTGGTCACGGACGAGCCGCCGGTCCACGACGACCGGGCGGCGACGGAGCTCCAGGCGCTGGCCGACCAGGGAGTGCAGATCGCGGTCGCCGGAGCGGGCACCGCCACGGCCCCCGCACACCACGACGTCCCCCTCCCCGGCCAGCGCCGCACCCGCTCCGGGCTGCGCGCCGCGCCCGGCTCCCTGGCGCCGGAGCCGCTCCCGGACCGTGCCGCCTCACGGGTGGCGGACCTGCGCCGCCGCTGACGCTGCCCGGGGCGGATGCCGACCGGCGCCGCGCGCTCCGCGACGCGGCCCCGGCGGTCATGTCCCGGACGGTGTCAGCCCGCCTTCAGCCCCCGCAGCGTCAGCGTCAGCAGCCGGTCCGCCAACCCGCTGTCCTCCGGGGTCTGTTCCGCCGCCAGCGCGATCGCGTTCGTCAGTTGCATCAGATCGCCGATCGACACATCGGTACGGACCGCGCCGCTCTCCTGGGCCCGGACCAGCAGGCGCTCGCCGGCCCCGCGCATCGGGACGCTGCACCCCGCCAGGGCGGAACTCTCGTCGTGCGACGCCGACATGAGCGCCTGAGCCAGGCCTCGGTACTCACCCGCATGAGTGATGATGGCGCGCAGCCACTCCACGAGCGCCTCGCACGGCCTGTCCGCGCCCGCCAGTTCACGCGAGCGCTCCAGCAGCGCCGACAGGGCCTCCTGGAAGACCGCGTTCATCATGGCGTGCCGGTTCGGGAAGTGGCGGTAAAGCGTGCCGATGCCCACGCCCGAGCGGCGCGCGATCTCCTCCAGTGACGCGTCGGTGCCGTGCTCCGCGAACGCCGCGCGGGCTTCGGTGAGCAGTCGCTCGTAGTTGCGGCGCGCATCCGCGCGCTTGGGCCTGGTGTCCGTCACGTCGTCAAGGATGCCGGACGCGTTCCGGATCAACCCGGCGATGGCCCCACGCGCATCGCGCCGGGCGCCGCAGGGACAGACGCGAAGGGCCCCGGCACAGGTGCCGGGGCCCTTCGACGAGCAGCGGGGCGTCAGTCCTTGATCTCGCAGATCGTCGCGCCCGACGTCAGCGAGGCGCCGACCTCGGCCGACAGGCCCTTGATCGTGCCGGAGCGGTGCGCGTTCAGCGGCTGCTCCATCTTCATCGCCTCGAGGACGACGATCAGGTCGCCTTCGGTGACCTGCTGGCCCTCCTCGACCGCGACCTTGACGATCGTGCCCTGCATCGGCGAGGCGAGCGTGTCGCCGGAGGCCGCCGACGCGGACTTCTTCGCCGCACGGCGCTTCGGCTTCGCACCCGCCGCCAGGCCCGTGCGCGCCAGCGTCATGCCCAGCGACGAGGGCAGCGAGACCTCGAGACGCTTGCCGCCGACCTCGACGACGATGGTCTCGCGGCCGGTCTCGTCCTCCTCCTCCTGACCCGGCACGGTGAAGGGCTTGATCTCGTTGACGAACTCGGTCTCGATCCAGCGCGTGTGCACCGTGAACGGGTCCGCGGTGAACGCCGGGTCCGCCACGACCGCACGATGGAACGGAATGGCCGTGGCCATGCCCTCCACCTCGAACTCCGCGAGAGCACGCGCCGCGCGCTGCAGTGCCTGCTCACGGCTCGCGCCGGTGACGATCAGCTTGGCGAGGAGGGAGTCCCACGCCGGGCCGATGACGCTGCCGGACTCGACCCCCGCGTCGAGGCGGACACCCGGGCCGGTCGGCGCGCGGAACGTGGTGACGGTGCCGGGCGCGGGCAGGAAGCCCCGGCCCGGGTCCTCACCGTTGATGCGGAACTCGAAGGAGTGACCGCGCACCGCCGGGTCGTCGTAGCCCAGCTCCTCGCCGTCGGCGATACGGAACATCTCGCGCACCAGGTCGATGCCGGTGACCTCTTCGGTGACCGGGTGCTCGACCTGCAGACGGGTGTTGACCTCCAGGAAGGAGATCGTGCCGTCCACGCCGACGAGGAACTCGACCGTGCCGGCGCCGACGTAGCCGGCCTCCTTCAGGATCGCCTTCGACGCGGCGTACAGCTCGGCGTTCTGAGCGTCCGACAGGAACGGCGCCGGGGCCTCCTCCACCAGCTTCTGGTGGCGGCGCTGCAGCGAGCAGTCACGCGTAGAGACGACCACGACGTTGCCGTGCGAGTCGGCGAGGCACTGGGTCTCGACGTGACGCGGCTTGTCCAGGTAACGCTCGACGAAGCACTCGCCCCGACCGAACGCGGCGACGGCCTCGCGGACCGCCGAGTCGTACAGCTCCGGCACCTCTTCCAGGGTGCGGGCGACCTTCAGACCGCGGCCGCCGCCGCCGAAGGCGGCCTTGATCGCGATCGGCAGACCGTGCTCCTGGGCGAACGCGACGACCTCATCGGCCCCCGAGACCGGGTCGGGCGTTCCCGCGACCAGCGGCGCACCGGCGCGCTGCGCGATATGACGGGCGGCGACCTTGTCACCCAGATCGCGGATCGCCTGTGGCGGCGGGCCGATCCAGGTCAGGCCCGCGTCGAGGACCGCCTGAGCGAACTCGGCGTTCTCGGACAGGAAGCCGTATCCGGGGTGGACGGCGTCCGCTCCCGAATCGGCCGCGGCCTGAAGCACCTTGGCCATGTCCAGATAGCTGGCGGCCGGGGTGTCACCGCCCAGGGCAAACGCTTCGTCGGCTGCCCGGACATGCAGAGCATCCCGGTCCGGGTCGGCGTAGACGGCTACGCTCGAGATCCCGGCATCCCGGCAGGCACGGGCAACGCGGACAGCGATTTCGCCACGGTTGGCGATGAGCACCTTGCGCACGATGGCTCCCTCCTTGAAACAAGCTGAGTTTAGGGACTGCCGACACGGCCTTTCGACCCGTCCCCAATGGTGAGCTTGCCCACACGGAGCGTGATTCGAGGCTCGCTCGATCGCGAAATCCCTTGTCGCACCACGGTACGACGGGATCCTTCCTCGCACAGTAGCCCTCAGGTGTGGTCAAGGTCTCTGTTGTTGAGGTCAGCGGCCGATCGCGATTCTTTGTCGAGTCCCTACGAATGGCCCAATGATTCTTTGCGATGTGGTCGAGTGTGCACACCTCTTGTCCCGGCGTTTACCGGTCAGTAGCGTTCACGCTGTCGTACGTACGTCCGGTGACGAGGGGTTGGGGGCGCCGTGGTGCGCAGACCGGTGGCCGTGGTGGCTGCGCTTGTCCTGCTGGTGGAGGCCGTCGGCATCGTCGTGCTCAACGGCATCATGGCCCGCTTCGTCGAGGGGCAGCAGATGTCCCTCGACGGCCTGGACCCGGACGCGATGGTCGCCGGCACGTGGGCCATGGGTATCGGCTCGGGGCTGTTCCTCGCGGCGTGCGGCGTGTTGCTGCTCCTGATGGGCATACGCGACCGGGCACCCGGCCGCTTCACCCGCATTCTGCTGATCGCCTGCGCCGTCGTGCACGGTGTACTGGGCGCACTGACGGTGGGTCTGGTCGGCTGGCCGGCATTCACGTACATGATGCTGGTGCTCGGGCTGGTGGTGCTGTCGCTGATCGCGTACGGCAAGGAGCCGGCGGAGCCGGCCGCGTCGGGCCCGGCCCCCTCCCCCTCGACGGACGGCGCGGCGCCTGCGTGACGGAGGGCCGGCGCGGTCCGGTCGGCCGGGTGCGCAGGTCTTCAGACCCAAAGGTCGGTGATCGAGAAGCCGAGCTCGCCCAGCAGCGTGCGCAGCAGCGGCAGTGAGAGCCCGATGACGTTGCCCGGGTCGCCGTCGATGCCGTCGATGAACGGCGCGGAGAGTCCGTCGAGGGTGAACGCGCCCGCCACGTGCAGCGGTTCGCCGCTCGCCACGTAGGCCGCGACCTCGGCGTCCGTCGGCTCGCCGAACCGCACGGTCGTGGACGCGGTCGCCGCCGCGCGACGGCCGGTCGCGGTGTCGATCACGCAGTGCCCGGTCTGCAGCACGCCGTCCCGCCCGCGCATCGCCTTCCAGCGGGCGGTCGCCTCCTCGGCGTCGGCGGGCTTGCCGAGCGCCTGCCCGTCCAGCTCGAGCACGGAATCGCACCCGATGACGAGTGCCCCGGCAACCTCGGGCCGCGCGGCGACGGCGTCGGCCTTGGCCTCGGCGAGTACCAGCGCGAGCTCGGCGGGGGTCGGTGCGTTGAGGGCGTCCTCGTCGACGCCGCTGACGACGACCTCCGGGTGCATCCCGGCCTGCTTGAGCAGGTTCAGCCGGGCGGGGGAGGCGGAGGCGAGGACGAGACGGGGCGCTGCGGAGGTCATGGGGGCCATGGTAGGCGCCGGGGCGCCGCCATTTCCCCTCCCTGCCCTTCCCCGAAACCGGGGCAAGCCCCGGGCCCCGTACCGCGCTTCACGCGCGCGGCGTGCCCCGTGTGGAGGCCGTGGGGCGACCCGTGGACGGGACGGGCTGGAATCGCCGCGGCCCGACGAACGAACCCGTCGCGGTGCTCCGGCAACGCCGGACGGGCCGAAACTGCCGCTCCCGCTGGAGGCCAGTCCCCAGCGGGCATCGAGCCTTGCCGGGGGATGCCCCTGGGTTCGTCCGTGGGCACCGGCGTGGCTGCCGGGCGGCAGGCCCCGCACATACGGCTGCCCGGGGCGGTGGCGAGTCGGCGGCCGGCGCTAGACCCATGGTTCCCTCGCGTCCGCGAGCCGGGGGCAGGCCCCGGGGTTCGTCCGTGGGCACCGGCGTGGCTGCCGGGCCGCAGGGCCCGCGCACGGCTGCCGGCGGCTGTGGTGAGTCGGCGACGCTGCACGCCCATGGCTCCCTCGCGTCCGCCGGCGGCGGCCCCGCACACGGCTGCCGCGGCGGTGGAGAGTCGGCGGCAGGCTCCACGCCCATGGTTCCCCCCGTCCGTCGGCCGCGGGGGCACGCCCCGGCCACCGCCCGGCGGGCGGGTAGGGGGCCGGGCGGAGTCCAGGAGCATCGCGCGCAGCGCGCGTCAGCGGACCCCGGCCGCCACCATCGCCACCACCATGGCCAGCGCCAGCAGAACCCCCGCACGCCGGAGCATGGCCTGCATCGCGCGCAGTTCCTCGGGGGGTTCGTTCTTCGGGTCGGACCAGAGCATGCCTTCGATCCTGCGGGTGCAGGGCGCTTTGCGCCTGAGTACGCGTACTCAACCGTCGAGGCATGCGGAAGGGCCGGGCCCCCCAACGCGGGCCCGGCCCTTCCCGTACAACAGCCGTCAGTGGCCTCAGAGCGGCCAGTAGCTGCGTGCCCACGACCGTGGCCCCGGCTGGGGCCTGCGGCTGCGCGCGATGCGGGCCGGGTCCGACCAGCCCTCCGGCAGTGCCGGCGCATCCGTCCCCGCCGCCGCCGCGCTCGCCGCCGCACGCGCCTGGACCACCGCCAGTGCGGCGGCCAGCTCCTCCGGGGTCGGGTTTCCTCGTACGACCTTGATCATCGAGCAGTCCCTCCTAGAGCGGGATGTTGCCGTGCTTCTTCGGCGGCAGGCTTTCCCGCTTGGTCCGCAGCTGACGCAGCCCCTTCACGATCTGCGTGCGCGTCTCCGACGGCATGATGACCCCGTCGATGTAGCCACGCTCGGCCGCCGTGTACGGGTTCAGCAGCGCGTCCTCGTACTCCTGGATCAGCCGCGCGCGGGTCGCCTCCTGTTCCTCGGCGCCCTCGACGGCGGCGATCGTCCTGCGGTGCAGGATGTTGACCGCGCCCTGCGCGCCCATGACCGCGATCTGCGACGTCGGCCACGCCAGGTTGAGGTCGGCGCCCAGGTGCTTGGAGCCCATGACGTCGTACGCGCCGCCGAACGCCTTGCGCGTGATGATCGTGATCAGCGGGACGGTCGCCTCGGCGTACGCGTAGATCAGCTTGGCGCCGCGCCGGATGATGCCGCCGTACTCCTGGTCGACGCCCGGCAGGAAGCCCGGCACGTCCACGAAGGTCAGCACCGGCACGTTGAACGCGTCGCAGGTGCGGACGAAACGTGCCGCCTTCTCCGAGGCGTTGATGTCCAGGCAGCCGGCGAACTGCATCGGCTGGTTGGCCACGATGCCGACGGGGAAGCCCTCCACGCGCCCGAAGCCGGTCACGATGTTCGGCGCGAACATCGCCTGCGTCTCCAGGAACTCGCCCTCGTCCACCACGTGCTCGACGACGGTGCGGATGTCGTACGGCTGGTTCGCCGAGTCCGGGATGAGCGTGTCCAGCTCGCGGTCCTCGTCGCTCACCGCGGTGTCCGAGGTCTCCGGGAACGCGGGCGGCTCGGAGAGGTTGTTGGACGGCAGGTACGACAGCAGCGACTTGACGTACTCGATCGCGTCCTTCTCGTCGCCCGACATGTGGTGGGCGACACCGGAGGTGGTGTTGTGCGTGCGTGCGCCGCCGAGCTCCTCGAAGCCGACGTCCTCGCCCGTCACCGTCTTGATGACGTCCGGGCCGGTGATGAACATGTGCGACGTCTGGTCGACCATCACCGTGAAGTCGGTGATCGCGGGGGAGTAGACCGCGCCGCCCGCGCACGGGCCGACGACCAGCGAAATCTGCGGAATGACGCCCGACGCATGGGTGTTGCGGCGGAAGATCTCGCCGTACATGCCGAGCGCGCTGACACCCTCCTGGATGCGCGCGCCGCCGGAGTCGTTGATGCCGATGACCGGGCAGCCGGTCTTCAGCGCGAAGTCCATCACCTTGATGATCTTCTGTCCGAACACCTCGCCGAGAGCACCGCCGAAGACGGTGAAGTCCTGCGAGAAGACGGCGACGGGCCGGCCGTCGACCGTCCCGTAACCGGTGACGACACCGTCGCCGTACGGGCGGGTCTTCTCCAGGCCGAAATTGGTCGAGCGGTGACGCGCGAACTCGTCCAGCTCCACGAACGAGTCCTCGTCGAGCAGCAGGTCGATGCGCTCACGGGCGGTCAACTTGCCCTTCGCATGCTGCTTTTCCACGGCGCGTGCGGAGCCGGCGTGCGTCGCCTCTTCGATACGGCGCTGAAGATCCGCGATCTTTCCCGCGGTGGTGTGGATGTCGATTGCTTCCGGCTCGGACATCGGGATGCGGCTCCCTGGCTGGTCACGGGGACGGTAACGGAAGTCGATGATGGGTTCCGTTGCTACTGACTCGTAGCGTATCGGCGCGGATACCGTTCAGCAGTGCGGCGTTTGCCACACCTAACCTGGGTTGCATGACGCCAGACAATGCGCCCGAGAGCCCCTGGTCCGACCTCGACCGGCCCCCGCTGAACGTCGCCGCGCTGCGCCGCGCCCTCCTCGTCCCCGACAGCCTGTGGACCTCCCTGGACGTCGTCCCGGCGACCGGCTCCACGAACTCCGACCTCGCCGCGCGTGCGGCGTCCCTGCCGGAGGGCGCAGTCCTGATCGCCGAGGAGCAGACCGCCGGCCGCGGCCGGCTCGACCGCAGCTGGACCGCGCCCGCGCGTTCGGGTCTGTTCTTCTCCGTACTGCTGCGGCCCGGCCCGGACGTGCCCGTCGAGCGCTGGGGATGGCTTCCGCTGCTCGCCGGGGTCGCCGCGGCGACGGGCCTCGCACGGGCCGCCGGCACCGACCTGTCCCTCAAGTGGCCCAACGACCTCCTCGTGACTGTGGACGGCGAGGAACGCAAGACCGGCGGCATCCTCGCCGAGCGCGCCGGGGACGACGCGGTCGTGCTCGGCATCGGCATCAATGTGTCCCTGCACGCCGAGGAACTCCCCGTACCCGGCGCGGGCTCCCTCGGCCTCGCGAACGCGGTCTCCACCGACCGCGACCCGCTGTTGCGGGCCGTTCTGCGTGCGCTGGAGAAGTGGTACGGCGACTGGCGTGCCGCCGGCGGCGACCCCGCGGCCTCCGGACTCCAGGCGGCGTACGCGGCGGGGTGCGCCACCCTGGGCCGCACCGTGCGCGCCGAGCTGCCCGGCGGGCGGACGGTCACCGGTGAGGCGGTCGCGCTGGACGGCGACGGCCGATTGGTGATCCGGAGCGCGGGCGAGGGCGGCGCGGGTGCCGGGGAGCGAATCGCGGTGAGCGCGGGCGACATCGTGCACCTGAGGACGGCGGACTGACGCGACGCACGGACACGGGCGACGGAGGCGCCGGGAGTGACCTGATTCCGATCCGAATCGGTCCGAACGGGGTCCGTCGCCGGGACGTGAGCTGGGGCACACCTGCCGTATCGTTGAGGCGATCGAGCGACAGATCGGCAGGGAATGCGCAGGGAACGGGCAGGAGGCGGCTGGTGACCGTCGACGACACCACCGGCGCGGGCGCGCAGCCGCCGTCGGACTCCTCGTCGGGTTCCTCGGGGCCCGTGCACCCGCCGCACCACGAGGTCGATCACACAGTGGAGCCGAGCGTCGACCCGCTGGCGATCCGGCTGGAACAGCTGATCCTCGGCGCCGAGCGGCGCTACACCCCCTTCCAGGCGGCCCGCACCGCCGGCGTCTCCATGGAGCTCGCCTCCCGGTTCTGGCGGGCCATGGGCTTCGCCGACATCGGCCAGGCGAAGGCGCTCACCGAGGCGGACGTGCTGGCCCTGCGACGGCTCGCCGGTCTCGTCGAGGCGGGCCTGCTCAGCGAGCCGATGGCGATCCAGGTGGCCCGCTCCACCGGGCAGACCACCGCCCGACTGGCCGAATGGCAGATCGATTCCTTCCTGGAGGGCCTGACCGAGCCGCCCGAGCCCGGCATGACCCGCACCGAGGTCACCTACCCCCTCGTCGAGCTGCTCCTGCCGGAGCTGGAGGAGTTCCTCGTCTACGTCTGGCGGCGGCAGCTCGCCGCGGCGACCGGACGGGTGGTGCAGGCCGCCGACGACGAGGAGATGGTCGACCGCCGGCTCGCCGTCGGCTTCGCGGACCTCGTGGGCTTCACACGGCTGACCCGCCGCCTGGAGGAGGAGGAGCTGGGCGAGCTCGTCGAATCCTTCGAGACCACCTGCGCGGATCTCGTCGCCGCGCACGGCGGCCGGCTGATCAAGACTCTCGGCGACGAGGTCCTGTACGCGGCGGACGACGCCCGCACGGCTGCGGAGATCGCACTGCGCCTGATCGACGCGATGACGCAGGACGAGACGATGCCCGCGCTGCGCGTGGGCATCGCGTTCGGCACCGTCACGACCCGGATGGGCGACGTCTTCGGTACGACGGTGAATCTGGCGAGCCGGCTGACGTCGATAGCGCCGAAGGACGCGGTGCTGGTGGACGGGGCGTTCGCGGAGGAGCTGGTCCGGACGGGCGACGCACCGGCGTCGGAGACGGAGGCGGCCGCGGCGGAGAAGGAGAGCGAGGAGCCCTCGCCGTACCGGTTCGCGCTGCAGCCGATGTGGCAGCGGCCGGTGCGAGGTCTGGGCGTCGTGGAGCCCTGGCTCCTCTCGCGCCGCCCATTGCCCTGACGGCGCGGGGGCCGCGTTTCGTGCGGTGTCCTCGGGTCGCCCGAGGGCTGACCTGTGCCGACCCGCACCACCTATGATCCCCGTGAACCAGCGTTAACCGGGAGGGTGGCCGTCATGTCGGAGTCCGAGCAGCGGTTCGGGGAGTTCGTCGTCGTGCGCAGGCACGAGCAGGGGCACGTCGCCGAGCTCGTGCTCGACCGGCCCAAGGCCATGAACGCCGTGTCCACCGAGATGGCACGGTCCATCCGCGAGGCCTGTGACGCGCTCGGGGCCGACCGGGACGTACGGGTCACCGTGCTGACTTCCAGCCACGAGCGGGCGTTCTGCGTGGGCGCCGATCTCAAGGAGCGCAACTCCTTCTCCGACGCCGACCTCGTGCGTCAGCGGCCGACCGCCCGTGGTGCGTACACCGGTGTGCTGGAGCTGCCCATGCCGACCGTCGCCGCCGTGCACGGTTTCGCCCTCGGCGGCGGATTCGAACTCGCGCTCTCCTGCGATGTGATCGTCGCCGACGCCACCGCCGTCGTCGGGCTGCCCGAGGTGTCCGTAGGGGTCATTCCCGGCGGCGGAGGGACCCAGTTGCTGCCGCGGCGGGTGGGCGCGGCTCGTGCTGCGGAGCTGGTGTTCACCGCGCGTCGCGTGGAGGCGGGCGAGGCGCGGGAGTTGGGGCTTGTGGACGTGCTTGCGGAGGATGCCCGCACCGAGGCGCTCGCGCTCGCGGCCCGGATTGCCGCCAACTCGCCCGTCGGCCTGCGCAACGCCAAGAAGGCGATGCGGCTCGGGCAGGGGCTCGACCTGCGGGCCGGCCTGGAGGTCGAGGACGCCGCATGGCGGGCGACCGCCTTCTCCGGGGACCGAGCCGAGGGCGTCGCCGCCTTCAACGAGAAGCGCAAGCCGGAGTGGCCCGGCGAGTGACCGGACGCCGCACCTACCGATCAGATCCGGCCAAACCTCCCTAAGCTGGGCAGATGGCTGAGGATCGGCGGTTGCGGGCCGTGGTGGCGCTGGCGCAGGCGATGGCGGCCGCGCACACTCCGCGCGAGTCCTGGCGGGCGGCAGCCCTGGGCGCCTGTGTCGCCCTGGACGCGACCTTCGCGGCGTTGTCCGTGTGGGAGCGGGAACTCGGACGGCTCAAGGTGCTGGTGAACGCCGGGCAACGGGCTGAGGGGGAGGAGGAGTTCCCGGAGACGGAGACGTATCCGGTGAACCGCTTCCCCGAGATCACCGAGTTCCTGCACGAGCAGTGGGCCGGCGGCGGCGAGCCCGACGCGTGGGTGGAGACCGCCGAGGGGCCGGCGACACCCGACCACGGCTACTGCCACCAGCGGGTCGCCGCCCTGCGCCGCCGCCGCCGCGGGAGCTGTGTCGTCGCGCCCATCGTGCTGCACGGCCGGGCGTGGGGCGAGCTGTACGTGGCCCGCCCGCTCGGCACGCGCGTCTTCGACCGTCACGACGCCGATTTCGCGACGGTGCTCGCCTCGGTGGTGGCCTCGGGGCTCGCGCAGACCGAGCGGCTGGAGGAGGTGCGGCGGCTCGCGTTCACCGATCCGCTGACCGGCCTCGCCAATCGCCGGGCCGTGGACACCCGTCTGGACGAGGCGCTGGAGCGGCATCGCAGGGACGGTTCGGTGGTGAGCCTGGTGGTGTGCGACCTCAACGGGCTCAAGCAGGTCAACGACACCCTCGGACACGCGGTGGGGGACCGTCTGCTGGAGCGGTTCGGCTCGGTGCTGTCCCTGTGCGGGGCGATGCTGCCGGGCGCCCTGGCGGCGCGGCTGGGCGGTGACGAGTTCTGTCTTCTCACGGTCGGCCCCCCGGCGGACGACGTGATCAAGGCGGCCGAGGAACTCTGCGTCAGGGCCGGGGGGTTGGAGCTCGGTGCCGGTGTCGCCTGCGGGGTCGCCTCGACCGGGGACCCGATCGGCCAGGTCCGGTCCGGGCGCAGGCTGTTCCGGCTGGCGGACGCCGCCCAGTACCGGGCGAAGGCGGCCCGCTCGGCCAAGCCGGTGGTCGCGGGACGGGACGGCGCGGTACTGCGGCTCGCCGACACCCCGCCGCGCTCTCCTCAGGACCGCCGCCGCTTCCGCGACGCGCGGCCGGAGGACGACGCGGAGGCGCACGAGCCGTGGAGCGAGCCGTGACGGGACCGGCGTAAGGGGCGAACCGCGGCCCTACTGGTGACAGGTTGGGATTCAGTCCGTACGCTGCTGAATATGGATATGCAAACAGTCGTGGTGGGGACGTCCGGTACCACCGCCGATGACGTCATCGCCGTGGCCCGCGAAGGTGCCCGCGTCGAGCTCTCCGCCGAAGCCCTCACCGCCCTCGCCGAGGCCCGCTCCATCGTGGACGCCCTGGCTGCCAAGCCCGAGCCCGTCTACGGGGTCTCCACCGGATTCGGCGCCCTCGCCACCCGGCACATCAGCCCCGAGCTCCGCGCCCAGCTGCAGCGCAACATCGTCCGCTCGCACGCCGCGGGCATGGGCCCGCGCGTCGAGCGCGAGGTCGTGCGGGCGCTGATGTTCCTGCGTCTGAAGACGGTGTGCTCCGGCCGCACCGGCGTACGCCCCGAGGTCGCGCAGACCATGGCGGACGTGCTGAACGCGGGTATCACGCCCGTCGTCCACGAATACGGCTCGCTCGGCTGCTCCGGCGACCTCGCCCCGCTGTCCCACTGCGCCCTGGCGCTGATGGGCGAGGGTGACGCAGAGGGCCCCGACGGCACCGTACGCCCGGCCGGCGAGCTGCTCGCCGCGCACGGCATCGCCCCCGTCGAGCTGCGCGAGAAGGAGGGCCTCGCCCTCCTCAACGGCACCGACGGCATGCTCGGCATGCTGGTCATGGCCCTCGCCGACCTCGACCGCCTCTACAAGTCCGCCGACATCACCGCCGCCCTGTCGCTGGAGGCGCTGCTCGGCACCGAAAAGGTCCTCGCCCCCGAGCTCCACGCGATCCGCCCGCATCCCGGCCAGGGCGCCGCCGCGGCCAACATGCTCGCCGTCCTCAAGGACTCCGGGCTCACCCGCCACTTCCAGGAGGAAGAGGCCCCCCGCGTCCAGGACGCCTACTCCGTGCGCTGCGCCCCGCAGGTCGCGGGCGCCGGCCGCGACACCATGGCGCACGCCCGCCTGGTCGCCGACCGCGAGCTCGCCTCCGCCGTCGACAACCCCGTCGTCCTGCCCGACGGCCGGGTCGAGTCCAACGGCAACTTCCACGGCGCGCCCGTCGCGTACGTGCTGGACTTCCTGGCCATCGCAGCCGCCGACCTCGGCTCCATCGCCGAGCGCCGCACCGACCGGCTCCTCGACAAGAACCGCAGCCACGGCCTGCCGCCGTTCCTCGCCGACGACGCCGGCGTCGACTCCGGTCTGATGATCGCCCAGTACACGCAGGCGGCCCTCGTCAGCGAGATGAAGCGGCTCGCCGTCCCGGCCTCGGCCGACTCCATCCCGTCCTCCGCCATGCAGGAGGACCACGTCTCCATGGGCTGGTCCGCAGCGCGCAAGCTGCGCACCGCCGTCGGCAACCTCAACCGGATCATCGCCGTCGAGCTGTACGCGGCGACCCGCGCCATCGAGCTGCGCCGCCACCTCACCCCGGCCCCGGCGTCGCAGGCAGCCATCGATGCGCTGCGCGCCGCGGGTGTCGAGGGCCCCGGCCCGGACCGCTTCCTCGCGCCCGACCTGGATGCCGCGGACGCGTTCGTACGGGAGGGCCGGCTCGTCGCCGCCGTGGAACCGGTGACCGGCCCGCTCGCCTGACGCGCCGCTTCACGCCGAAAGGGCCGCCCCGCCGTCACGGCGGGGCGGCGGGGCGGCCCCTTCACACACGGTGTCAGGCCGCGTACTCGGCGCGCCTGCGCACGGAATACGCCACGAAACCGGCGCCCACCGCCAGGAACGCGGTGCCGCCGATCACGTACGGGGTGGTGTCCACGCTGCCCGTCTCGGCGAGCCTCAATTCCTGCTCGCCGCCCGTCTTCTGCTCGGCCGCCGCCCCGGTGCCCGACGGCTTTCCGGGCTGTCTCTCGGCAGTGGCGTTCGCCGAGGGGACGAACCACAGCGCACACAGCAGACTTCCTGCGGCAGTGGCGGTCAGCAGCGGTCGACGTGCGACGGACACGGAGTCGATCCCCCTTGAGGATTCCTCGAATTGGCCGGGTGCGCTGATGCTAGTGAACGCAGCGGGTCGCGGGAAAGCCGGGAGCTCGGGCGCCCTACGCTCCGTCCCATGACCACTTCTGAGACATCACGTTTTGTGCGGCTACGCGTCGACCTGGTGCTGGAGATCGACGACCCCGGCGCCCTGACCGGAGCCGCCCTGGAGCGGATCACGGCGGACGAGTTCATGCCGGACGACGAGCGCGCGCATGCGCAGTCCGCCGTGCGCGAGGACGAGGCGGAGGCACTCGCGTATCTGGTGGACCCGTTCGACCTGGTGGGCGAGGTGCCGGGCGTGGAGCTCGCCCAGGCGTCCTGGAGCAGCGAGCAGGTCGACTACGACCCCGAGGCCGAGGAATGGGACCTCGGGGACGAGGACGGCGACGAAGCGCCCGACGAGGACGGCGAGGACGCGGAAGGTGCCGAGGGCGACGGGCGGTAGACGGACGGTGAGGGCGGGTACGGGGCGCGGCCCGGCGAGGGGGATGATGTAGGGGGACCGGCAGCCGCCCGCACCCGCAGTGGCCGGTCCTCCGCCGAACGACATGCTTCGGACCCGGATCGCCGGGCAGGCGAACCGGGACCCGGAGATTTCCGTGCCGAACTGTGGGATCGGTGCAACCAGCGGGACGAAAGGAGCGTCGATCAGATCGGTGAGGTGGGTGTCGGGGGTCACGCCACCGGCAGTGGTGTTCCCCACATCCCTTGCGGATGTGGAACCGGATACCCCGATATGGGGGTTGTCCATGGAGAGGCTCAGGGGAAGCGGCAACGATGGAGAAGCGTGTGATGACGGACAGCAAGCGGCGCAAGAGCCTGATGGTCGCGTCCGCAGTGCTCGGTGGCGTGCTGGTGCTTTCCGCCTGCAGTGACGGGGACAAGGAAGCCGGCAGCGCCGAGAGCTCGAAGGCGTCACAGGCGGAGGTCGACGAGGCGGCCGCCAAGGAAGTCTCCAAGGCCCGAATAGCGATCGCGCCGAAGAACGGCTCGACGAACGCCAGCATCAACAACGCCGCCAAGGTCACCGTCACCCAGGGCACCCTCACCCAGGTCACCATGACCACCGCGGAAGGCGCCGACGTCAAGGGCACGCTCTCCTCCGACGGCAAGACCTGGAAGCCGGACGCCCAGCTGGAGCGCTCCACCACCTACAAGATCGCTGCGACCGCCAAGGACTCCGCGGGCCTCGAGGCCCACGAGAACTCCTCCTTCACGACCGTCTCGCCCGACAACAGCTTCATCGGCAACTTCACGCCCGAGGACGGCTCCACCGTCGGCGTCGGCATGCCGGTCTCGATCAACTTCAACAAGGCGATCACGGACCGCAAGGCCGTCCAGTCCGGTATCACCGTCACGTCCAGCAGCGGCCAGGAAGTCGTCGGCCACTGGTTCAACAGCCAGCGCCTGGACTTCCGTCCCGAGCAGTACTGGGCCGAGGGCTCCACCGTCACGCTGAAGCTCGCCCTGGACGGTGTCGAGGGCGCGGACGGCGTCTACGGCGTCCAGCAGAAGACCGTCACCTTCACGATCGGCCGCAACCAGGTCTCCACCGTCGACGTCGCCACGAAGATGATGACGATCACGCAGGACGGCAAGACGGTCAAGGCCATCCCGATCTCCGCCGGCTCGCCCGACAACCCGACGTACAACGGTCAGATGGTGATCTCCGAGAAGTTCAAGGAGACCCGGATGAACGGCGCCACCGTCGGCTTCACCGACGACGACGGCAAGGGCGAGTACGACATCAAGGACGTCCCGCATGCCGCGCGGCTGTCCTCGTCGGGCACGTTCATCCACGGCAACTACTGGGGTGCCGACTCCGTCTTCGGCAACGCCAACACCAGCCACGGCTGCATCGGCCTCAACGACGTCAAGGGCGCGGGCGACGACAAGCAGCCCGCCGCCTGGTTCTTCAACAACTCGATGATCGGCGATGTGGTGGTCGTGAAGAACTCCCAGGACACCACCATCAAGCCGGAGAACGGCCTGAACGGCTGGAACATGGACTGGACGCAGTGGAAGGCCGGCTCCGCCGCCTGATCCCGCCCACCGGCACACACGAGAGCGGCGGCACCCGGAAACGGGTGCCGCCGCTCTCGTCTTCCCCACTCACGTCGCCTCGGCGTTCGCCACCTCGCCCACGCCCCAGCCGGACAGCAGCCTCAGCGACTCCGCGGACCGGGTGCCGGGCTCCGCGTGGTACGTGACCAGTGACAGATCGTGTTCGTCCGGGAACCTGAGGGTCTCGTACGCCAGCGTCAGCTCGCCCACCAGCGGATGGTGCAGCCGCTTGGTGCCATGGCCCTTTTCCTGCACAGTGTGCGCCGCCCACAGGGAGCGGAACTCCTCGCTCTTGACGGACAGTTCACCGACCAGCGCCGACAGCTGGGGATCGTCCGGATAGCAGCCCGCGCACAGTCGCAGCACGCTCACCACCTCGACCGCCTTGCACTCCCAGTCGAGATACAGGGCGCGCGCGTTCGGGTCCAGGAACACGAGCCGGGCCATGTTGCGCTCCTCCGGCGCCATCGCCGCGAAGTCGCCGAGCAGCGCGCGGGCCATGCGGTTCCACGCAAGGACGTCCAGCCGCCGGCCGAGGAACAGCGCGGGCACCGTCTCCATCGCGTCGATCAGCTGCTGCAGCTGCGGCCGGACCTTCTGCGGCCGACCGCCCGCAGCCCGCTTCTTCTTCGCCTTCGGCTTGGCGAGATGCGTCAGATGGTCGCGCTCGGTGTCCGTGAGCCGCAGCGCACGGGCGATCGAGTCCAGCACCTCTGTGGACACGTTCTGCCCGTTGCCCTGCTCCAGGCGCGTGTAGTACGCCACCGACACCCCGGCCAGCTGCGCCAGCTCCTCGCGCCGCAGTCCCGGCACCCGCCGGTGGCGGCCGAAATCGGGCAGCCCGACGTCCTCCGGCTTCAGCCGGGCCCGCCGGGACCGGAGGAATTCGCTGAGTTCGGCACGCTGGTCCATCCCTCAAGTATTCAGGGTCGGGCTGCCCTGCAGGCGTACGAAGCTGACCCTGCCAGTAGTAGGCACAGCGGACGTAGGCACAACAGAGGGCTGGGTGACGTGCAAGGGAAGGGGCAGGGTGGACGCCATGACCACGAACGCTTCCACTGTCCCCGCCTACGCCGCTCCCGCTGCCAACGCGCCGCTGGAGCGCACCACCATCCCCCGTCGCGCCGTCGGCGAGCACGACGTGCTGATCGACATCAAGTTCGCGGGCATCTGTCACTCCGACATCCACCAGGCGCGCGACGGCTGGGGCACCGGCATCTATCCGATGGTCCCCGGCCACGAGATCGCCGGCGTCGTCACCGAGGTGGGCTCCGCCGTCACCAGGTTCAACGTCGGCGACCGTGTCGGCGTCGGCTGCCTCGTCGACTCCTGCCGCGAGTGCGAGAACTGCAAGGCCGGACTCGAGCAGTACTGCCTCGGCGGCAACGTGGGCACGTACAACGCCCTCGACAAGAACGGCGAGCCGACCTACGGCGGCTACTCCTCGCACATCGTCGTCGACGAGGCGTTCACCGTCCGTATCCCCGACGGCCTGGCCCTCGACGAGGCCGCCCCGCTGCTCTGCGCCGGCATCACGCTCTACTCGCCGCTGCGGCACTGGAACGCAGGCCCCGGCAAGAAGGTCGCCATCGTCGGACTCGGCGGTCTCGGCCACATGGGCGTCAAGATCGCCCACGCGCTCGGCGCCGAGGTGACCGTGCTGTCCCAGTCGCTGCGCAAGAAGGACGACGGACTGAAGCTCGGCGCCGACCACTACTACGCGACCGCCGACGAGTCCACGTTCGAGGCTCTCGCGGGCACCTTCGACCTCATCGTCTCGACGGTCTCCGCGCCGCTGCCGTTCGACAAGTACCTCGGCCTGCTGAAGACCGACGGCGCCATGGTCAACGTCGGCGCACCCGAAGAGCCCGTGTCGCTCAATGTGTTCTCCCTCATGGGTGGCCGCAAGACGCTCGCGGGCTCCGGTATCGGCGGCATCCGCGAGACCCAGGAGATGCTCGATTTCTGCGCCGAGCACGGCTTCGGCGCCGAGATCGAACTGATCAGTGCGGACCGGATCAACGAGGCGTACGAGCGGGTGCTGAACAGCGACGTGCGCTACCGCTTCGTGATCGACACCGCGACGATCTGAGGCACCCGGCACCCGGCACCCCACGCCAGGCGCCACGCAGCCGTAGCCGACCTGTGAGGCAGGTCGGCTACGGCTGCCGCCATTCCCTGGCCGGATCGGCGCTCTGCTGTGGCATCATGCGCGCATGATGACGATCTGCCGAAAGGGCAATGCCGCGTAAGCGGCCGGGCGCGATCCGCGCCGAACGAACCGACGAGCACCGCCCGCAGACCTGGGCGTGCGAACTCGCCCCCGTGGACCGGCTGTCGGTCCCGACGAGCGCTGCCGTCCACGTGGCGGAGCTGACCTCCCGCAGCAGTTGGCACATCAGCCCGGGCGTCACCGAACGCATGCTGCGCCGCTACCGCGCCTTCCTCGACCAGCCCGGCGGCAGGCTCGAACTCATCGCCTCCGAGTGCCCCGCATGCCCCGGCTGCCAGTACGACGACATCGCCGTCTGCCGGGACGCGCTGGAGGATGTCGTGGCGGCCCTCCCGCCCCGCGCGGCCGGTGAACTACGGTGGGTACTCGACCGTCTCGACACGCGATTCCGCCGACGCACCTGGCCCAACCCGGTTGCCCGGCAAGTCCCATGGCGAGCGGAACCGCACCGCTGGTGGCTGCGCCGGGCCTACCAGGGCGACCACGGATGGTGAGGCGCCCGGTGCGGCACGCACCTACTCCGGCACGTGGCAGACCGCCTCCACGTTGTTCCCGTCCGGGTCCCGCACGAACGCCCCGTAGTACGACGGGTGGTACTCCGGCCACACCCGCGGCTCGTGCAGCACCTCCGCGCCCGCGTCGACCGCCGCCGTGAAGAAGGCCCGCACGGCGGCCCGGTCGGGCGCCGCGAACGCGAGATGCGCCTCGCGCGCCGTACCGCCGGTCGTCACCGGGCCGATCCAGAACGTCGGAAATCCCGTCCCGTAACCGATCACCCGGCCCTCGTCACGCTCGAACAGCCGCTTGCCGCCGAGCGTGGCGAGCACACGGTCGTAGAACGCGGCACTGACCGCCGGGTCCGTCACCTGTACCGAGATGTGGTCGATCATTGCCCGAGCGTGACACACGCCACCGACAATCCCCGTGCCACGGGCGTCAGTCGCAGCCCGCACCCGCCGAACGGTTCAGCCCGTACACCGAATCGAGCCGGTACTCGCCCGCCACCGCCACCGTCAGCCGTGTCCACTCACCGTCCCGCGTCACACATGCCCCCGCCGCCCGCAGCCACGGCGAGTACGCCACACGCACCGTCACCGAACCGGCCCGCGGCACCTCGACGACCAGCTCGGCGTCATTGCCGCGCACCACGCTCGCCGGAGCCGACACCAGCGGCACCGCATCCCGCACCCGGTAGACCGTCCAGCTTTCGTCCTGCCACACCCGCTCCAGCCAGTCCGGCCCGCTCCTGACTATCGCCGCCTCCCCCTCGGCCGGCCCGTCCGGTCTGCCGTGGTGCAGCACCACCAACCCGACGGCCCACGTGTCCAGCCACTTCCGGTACGTCGCCGGGGACAGCGAACCGTCGTAGAACAACCGCCCGCGTTCCACGTCCAGCTGACGGTTCCAGCCGCGCGCCATGCTGACGTGCGGGGCGAGCGCGGTCGCCTCGCGGTGGTTGCGGGCCGGCACCACCTCGACCCGCATCCGGTCCGCGCCCAGCCGCCGCAACTCCCGTATGACATCGTCCGTGTCCGCGGCCCACGCCGGCACGTCGTTGGAGACGACGAGGTCGTCCTCGGTCTTGTCGGCCAGCCAGTACGCGTTCACCGCCAGCGTCGCCGCCAGCACCGCACGCATCGCACGGGCGAGCCCGCCCGCCAGAACCGCCGCCAGCAGCAGGGGCGGACCCGCGAGGCCCAGCAGCCGCTCGACATTCGTCCCGATCGGCGAGGCGACGAGATACGTCAGCACCACGCCGAGTCCGTAGACCCCGGCGCCGAACCGCACGATCCGCCACTCACGCGGCGCCGCGACGGCCACCGCCGCCGAGACCACCACCGGCAGCCACACCTTCCCCGCCGCCATGGGCTGTTCGCCCTCGAACGGGAACAGCAGTGTCACCACCCCGACCACGACGACCGGCGGGACCACCAGCGCCGCAGCCGCGCGCCACTGCCGGTCCAGTCCGTACGCGGCCCCCGCCACCAGCAGGAACAGCCCCGCCACCGGGCTCGCCGCCGTCGCCAGCACCGCACAGACCACCGCGGGAGCCGTCCGGTGCACGTACAGCAGAGCCACGAGGCCCACCGCGACACCGACGGCGAACGTCGTACGCCCGGACGCGACGTTGCACCACAGCGCCACCGCGCCCGCGAGCGCGGGCAACAGCGGCAGCCGCACCCCGCGGCGGACGAACAGCAGCGCCAGCACCCATGTCCCGGCCAGCCCGGCCGCCACGGACACCGCGCGGACACCGAACAGCGCCATCAGGGGCGGGGTCAGCAGACTGTAGTTGGCGGTGTGCGTGCCTCCGTACCAGGACAGGTTGTACGCGGACGTGGGATGCCGCTCCATGAATCCGGCCCACGCGAGCTGTGCGGCCAGATCACCACCGCCGGTCGCCAGCACGGCGGCCCACAGGACGTACAAGGGCACGACGGCGCACGTCACGACGAGCGGGACGCGCCACCAGGGCGCGTCCCGCTCACCGGTCCCGGCCTCGGCCGTGACGACTCGTTCACTGATCCCCACGGCGCAAACCCTAGTCGGCCGGAATGAAGGCACCCCGCCCCACGTTGACGGTGATCACAAGTCGCCTGTCACACCGATGAGTTGGAGGTCTGAGACCATGGCGGAATCAGTGGAGTTCGACGAGGCGGTCCGCGCGCTCCTGGACGGGAAGAACTTCGCCACCGTCGCCACGCTCGGCCCGTCCGGCGCACCGCAGTCCTCGGTGGTCTGGGTACGGCGGGAGGGGGACACAGTCCTCTTCTCCACCACCGCGCACCGCCAGAAGGCCCGCAACATCGCACGGGAACCGCGCGTGAGCGTCTCGGTCTTCGACCTGGCGAACCCGTACAGCTCGGCGGAGATCCGCGGCCGGGCGGAGCTGCTCCCGGACGAGGGCAAGCGCCTTCCGCACGAGCTGTCCCACAAGTACCTGGGCATCGACCCGCCTGAGGAGAAGGACGACGAGGTGCGCCTGATCGTGCGCATCACACCGGACAAGGTGATCCGGTTCGGGGTGTAGCGAACGCCCCGCCGCCCCCGGCCGGGGTCCAAGGGGTCAGTCCCCAACCTCAAGGACGCGGCGGGCGGGGTCCTATGCCCAGTGTCCGACGACGGACCGGCACCCGACAGTGTGGGACGAGGAGTTCCGCCCCTCCCCCCGGTCTCGGCGCATGGGCTTACCCGCCCGGAGCAGCGAGCCGTACCACAACGGCCTAAAATGGGCCTGACAGGCAAACAAGGCATGTCCGAAGGCTTCGAGGTGGCCCCTACGGGGCCGTTCGGCTGGCCCGGGAGGCGTGATGACCGTACCCCCCGACGCGGCACCGCAGCACACGCAGAGCGATCCCGAAGACGTCCTCAAGCAGCTCGGAGGCTCGTGGCACTGGGCGCTCGGCTTCGCCCTCGCAACCCTGATCCCAGGCATCCTGGTGCTCGTCTGGCCCGACGAGACTCTGCACATCCTGGCCGTGATCATCGGTCTGCAGCTCCTGGTGGCGGGGGTCTTCCGTTTCGTCACTGCCTTCTCGCACAGCAGCGACGGGGGCGGCAGCAGACTGGCGGGCGTCCTGATCGCCATGCTGGCGTTCCTGGCGGGCGTCCTGGTGCTGCGGCATCCGATGCAGACGATCGGCGCGCTGTCCCTGATCGTCGGGGTGTTCTGGTTGCTGACCGGAGTGCTCACGGCGTACGTCGCGATCGCCGACCGCGCGCTCGTACATCGCGGCCTGCTCTTCGCCCTGGGCGCCCTCGGTGCCGTCGCCGGAATCGTCGTGCTCTGCTTCCCGGTGGACTCTGCGGTCGCCCTGACACGACTGCTGGGACTGTGGCTCGTCCTGCTCGGCGTATTCGAAGTGGTGATGGCCTTCGCACTTCGCTCCGCCACCCGCCGGATCAAGCCCACGCCTCCAGGGTGAACGCCAGGCGTTGACGGACCCCGCGTGGCGTTCCCCGTGCCGCGTACGGTCGGGCCATGACGAGGACCACGCCGGCCAGACCGGTGGACCTGCTCCCGGCGCTGGCCGTTCACCGGGGCCGGACGACCCGGCTGCACCCCAGGCCGGGGCTGCCCGGCAGACACGAGACCATGTCGGCGGGCCGATGCTGTGGCCGGCCGGGGAACCGTGGCCCGTCTGCCGCGAGCCGCACCAGCCCGAGACCGAGGGCTACGCGCCGGACGAGATCCGCAGCGCCCGGGCTGCGGACGTATGGCCGAAGCGCCTTGCCGTGGCTTGCCGAGGCGGCGCCGGGGGGGGGCTGTCCTAAGAGGGCATCCGATCTGAGTAGTGGTGTTGTGGGATGTTCTTGTGACTGCACGCGTCGGTGGTTTTGAGTGCTCGGCGTGCGTATCGCAGCGATGTCTCCGATGCCCGCTGGGCGTCGATCGAGCCGGTGTTTGTCGCCTGGCGGGCCGCCCGTTCGGGGCCTGGGACCGCAGCGCGTGTGCATGAGCCACCTCACCGGAAAACGGTGATGCGCACGTACTTGTCCGACGGATACAACGGCAGGCATGACGGTCTTCCTCTGCTCCAAGTGCGGCACCGAGCTCACACCTGACGTGGCGGCGCTGCCCGCTGTCCCCGACCAGTCGTATGACGACAGTGATCGGGACAAGGAGACGGGGCGGGCACCGTCCACCGTGCCTCGAGGCCACTACGCGATCGAGCCCGAGCCGTGGGGTGCTCCGTACGTGCCGCACCCGGATCAGGAGAACGGCGGCGCCGCCCAGTCACGAGGCCCGTGGATGTCCCGGCACGGCGTATTCATGGTTTCTGCGGGGTCGCGCAAAAACGTCGTCGTACATCCCGAAGATGCCGTCGGCCTCCAGCCGTTACCCAACTGGGAGAACAGCGTGGGCTGCTGTGGTCCGTCCGGTGACTGTGGGCTCAATCGAGCGTGTCCCTGCGGCGCCCGCGTCGCGAACTCGCCGCTGATTGCTGCGGCCCGTACGAACTGCACCTTGATCCGCTGCGGGTGTACGCGTTCGATCCCGACTGATCAGAGCCCCAGTAGGTGGCGAGAGCCACCCGGAGTGGCGGTCGCGGAGCCTGTCGCGCTCTTCGGGTGTCGTCAGGATGACGTCGGCGCCCCCGTCGTACGGATGGTGGATGCGTCGAAGTTCCGCCGGCACCTCGGGGATGAGGACAGGACTCACTGGTCCCCGGCCGGCGCCACCCCGATCGGGCAGGAGACGCCCGTGCCGCCGATGCCGCAGTAGCCGGCCGGATTCTTGTCGAGATACTGCTGGTGGTATGCCTCGGCCGGATAGAACGGGCGGCCTTCCGCCGGGAGCAGTTCCGTCGTGATGGTGCCGTAGCCCGACCCCGTCAGGACCTGCTGGTACGACTCGCGGGACGCCTCCGCCGCCTTCGTCTGGGCCGGGGAGTGGGGGTAGATCGCCGAGCGGTACTGCGTGCCCACGTCATTGCCCTGCCGGAACCCCTGGGTCGGGTTGTGGGACTCCCAGAACAGCTTCAGCAGCTGCTCGTAGGACACGACCGACGGGTCGAAGACGACCCGGACCGCCTCCGTGTGGCCGGTCAGGCCCGAGCATGCCTCTTCGTACGTCGGGTTCGGCGTGTGGCCGCCCTGATATCCGACGAGGGTCGTCCATACGCCCGGCGTCTGCCAGAACTTGCGCTCCGCGCCCCAGAAGCAGCCCAGGGCGAAGTCCGCGACCTCAAGGTGCTCGGGGTAGGGGCCGAGCAGGGGGTTGCCGAGGACCGTGTGGCGGGCGGGGACGTCGAAGGCGGGGGTTTCGCGGCCGCGCAGGGCCTGCTCGGGGGTGGGCAGCTCGGGGACGCGGCGGTTCAGAAACATACGAGGGCTCCTCGGGGAGTGGTTCCGTACGCCTCAACGTGCGGCGGGCGCGGGAGATTCCCCGCCGCCGGCCGGCCCGTCGCCGGCCCGCCCGTCGCCGCGCGCCTCAGCGCGGCAGGGTCGCCGGGCTGCCGCCGTTCGCCTCGTAGCCGGCGACCGCCAGTGCGCGGTAGACCGTGTACTCCGCGGCCGGGTCGCTGTTGTGGGTCCACGGCAGTGCGCCGACGTGGCCGTCGACGTGGACGAGCTGGTTCATCGCCTCGCCCCACCGCTCGGAGCGCACCAGGAACATGATCAGCAGATGGCGCACGTGCGCGAGCATCGGGTCGTCGGGGCGGGCCGAGTGGACGGCGTACAGGGCGCCCTCCAGCGCCTTGGTGACCACCGCGCTCTGATAGAAGCCGGAGACGAGGTTGACCTCGGGCAGGTGCTCGTACACGGCGAAGAGCGGCAGCGCGGCGAGCAGTGAGCCCTGCGGGGCGCGGGCGGCCGTGGTCGTCGCGAAGTGGTCCGCGTCCTCTCGGGAGCCGTGCCACTTCTCGCACAGATAGTGGAGGGCGGCGAGATGGGCGCCCATGTGGCTGGGCGCGCGGTCGATGACCTTCGCCCACAGCTGGTCGAACTGCTCGTTGGAGTCGCCGAGGCCGCGCGCGACGGCCAGTTCGATGATGTAGGGGACCGGGTCGCCGGGCGCGAGGAGCGTGGCTTCGGCGCAGATGGACCGGGCCTCTTCGAGGATGATGCGGAAGTCGTCGGTGCCTGCGGTCGACGAGCGCCATGCCTGCTGCACCAGGAACTCGGCGTGCACCTGCGCGCCGCCCGCGTCCTTGGGTGACTCGGAGCGCCAGGCGCGCAGCCAGGCGCCGCCCGTGCCGGGCTGCTGCTGGAGTTCGAGCGAGGCCGCTCCGGCGAAGGCCTGGATGCGCTGCCAGCGCACCTCGCCCTCCTTCGGCGTGCCCGCGAGGAGCTGGGCGGCGGCCCGCCAGTCCTGGGTGCGCTGGACGACGTCGAGTACGTCGAGGAGGTCCTGGTCGGGTCCCGGGAGCCGGACGTCCAGTTCTTCCTGGCGCAGGAAGCCGTAGGTGTCCGGGTCGGCGGCGTCGGGCGAGCCGGGCGCTGCCAGCTGGATGCCCCCGCGGCGGCGCCTCATGAAGGGGACGAGGACCGCGGCCAGCATGCCCATCGCGATCAGGAACCAGAGAATCTCCATGGCTCCATTGTCCCGGACGCGACGGACTACGAGACCGACCGGATCCCGGGCCGCGTACCCGTCGTCGCGGGACTACGCTCGGTCCTCATGAGCGACGACCACACTTTGCACAGCTTCGAGACCCGCGCCATCCACGCGGGCAACACCGCAGACCCGCTGACCGGCGCCGTCGTGCCGCCGATCTACCAGGTGTCCACCTACAAACAGGACGGCGTGGGCGGGCTGCGCGGCGGTTACGAGTACAGCCGCAGCGCCAATCCGACCCGTACCGCGCTGGAGGAGAACCTCGCGGCGATCGAGGGCGGGCGGCGCGGTCTCGCGTTCGCGTCCGGTCTCGCGGCGGAGGACGCTCTGCTGCGTGCGGTTCTGCACCCGGGCGCGCACGTGGTGATCCCGAACGATGCCTACGGCGGAACGTTCCGGCTGTTCGCCAAGGTGGTCCAGCGCTGGGGCGTGGACTTCTCGGTGGCCGACACCTCGGACCCGGCGGCGGTGCGGGCGGCGGTCAACGACCGTACGGAGGTGATCTGGGTCGAGACCCCGTCGAACCCGCTGCTCGGGATCACGGACATCGCGGCGATCGCGGAGGTGGCGCGGGCGGCGGGGGCGAAGCTCGTCGTCGACAACACGTTCGCGAGCCCGTATCTGCAGCAGCCGATCGCGCTCGGCGCCGATGTCGTCGTGCACTCCTTGACGAAGTACATGGGAGGGCACTCGGACGTCGTCGGCGGTGCGCTGATCGCGGCGGACGCGGAGCTGGGCGAGGAACTGGCGTATCACCAGAACGCGATGGGCGCGGTCGCGGGTCCGTTCGACGCGTGGCTGGTGCTGCGCGGCATCAAGACGCTGCCGGTGCGGATGGACCGGCACAGCGAGAACGCGACACGTGTCGCGGAGATGCTGACCAGCCACCCCAAGGTGTCGAAGGTGCTGTACCCGGGGCTGCCGGAGCACCCCGGGCACGAGGTCGCGGCGAAGCAGATGAAGGCCTTCGGCGGGATGGTGTCCTTCCGGGTCGAGGGCGGCGAGGCTGCGGCGGTCGAGGTCTGCAACCGCGCGAAGCTGTTCACGCTGGGAGAGTCGCTCGGCGGTGTGGAGTCGCTGATCGAGCACCCGGGCCGGATGACGCACGCGTCGGTGGTCGGTTCGGCGCTGGAGGTGCCGGGCGATCTGGTGCGTCTTTCGGTGGGCATCGAGGCTGTCGACGATCTGCTGGCGGACCTCAAGCAGGCGCTGGGCTGAGGGAACTGACGCCCTCTTCGGGGTTTTCCCTCGGCGGCACAGGGCCCCGGTCGCGGTTGCGCGGCCGGGGCCCTGTGCGCGGGGTCACCGGATCAGGCGGCCACTCTCTCGTCCTCGAGGGATTCACGGATCATCTGCCGCAGCTCGGGGCTGTCGGCGTGCTCGTGGACGGAGACGGCGTGCTCCGCGGCCGCCCGTACGACTTCCTCCTCCTCGCCGGTAATGGTGAGGGTGCAGCCCGAGACACTGGGGCTGTTACGGCAATCGGCCACTTTCCTGGTCATGAGGGCCTCCTCGACTTGCAGCATGCGCCGCTGCTACCAGGATAGATCCGCCGGGAACGGGTGAATCGGACGGTTCCGTGACATAGCGGAACCCTGCGGCTCAGACGCCCTCCAGCGGGGGCGTCGTGTCCGACGGCGGCACCACCCACGGTTCGTTCGCGAGCGCCCACACCGTGAAGGCGAGGACGGCGGCGAGCAGCAGCAGCCAGACCGCGCAGCGCACCGCGCGGTGCCGGCGCAACAGCCGGTTGCCGTGGGCGGCGGCACGGAGCGCGAGGTCGGAGGGGACGACGGGCTGCCGGGGCTCCAGCATCCTGCGTACCTCGCTCTCCTTGCGGTCGGAGCCGCTCATGTCGTCTCCCGCAGTCGGGCCCGTGGCTCCGTGGAACCCCGCGCCGGCGTGCGGCTGCGCATGGCGGAGACGGCGCGGAGCAGGATCGCCCGGACCCGGTCCGCGGGGATGCCGAGCAGCGCCGCGGCCTGCTCCTCGGCGACTCCTTCGTACAGCCGCAGGACCAGTACCAGGCGTTCTTGCGGCGTGAGGCGGTCGAGCACCCCGCCGCGGCCCCGGTGGTGACGCCACGCGCCGTGCGCGAAGCGGGTGGCGAGTTCCTTGCGGGTGCGGTCGTACGGATCCTCGCCGCGCAGCCTGTCCCAGTCGGCGTAGGTGCGGGCGAGCGCGGCGACGATCAGCTGCTCGGCGCGCGGGTTGGCGCCGGGCGGCTCGGCCGTGAGCAGCGTGGCGGCATGGAGGAGCCGACCGGCTGCGCCCGCGACGAAGGACTCGAACTCCTGGGCGCGGCGGTGATCCCGGGCCGTGTGCCGCTCGCTCACGTCCTCATATAGGGCCCAGAACGGCACCGGGGTCAAGGGGTGCGCCGCGGGCGCGCGTGCGGCCCTGGTCAGGAGGCCTGTCCGGGCTCCGTCTCCGAGGAGGGAAGCCCTGCCGCGCGGGCGGACAGGGCGGAGTTGAAGCGCGTGAGCAGGGTGCAGAACGACTCGCGCTCGCTCTCCGTCCAGCCCTCGGTCACCTGTCGCATCAGCTCGCGCCGGGAGGCACGGACCTCGTCGAGGCGGGCCTGGCCGCGCGGCGAGAGCTGGAGAACGACCGCGCGGCCGTCCTCCGGGTGGGAGGTGCGTTTGACCAGACCGGTGTCGACGAGCGGCGCGACCTGGCGGGTCACGGTCGACGAGTCGATCCCCATGCCCGCGGCGAGGGCCTTGACGCCCATCGGGCCTTCCTGGTCGAGGCGGTTGAGCAGCAGGTAGGCGGCGCGGTCCATGGAGTTGCGGACCTGGCCGACGCCGCCGAGGCGCGTCTGCTCCGCGCGCCGTGCGAACACGGCCACCTGGTGCTGTAGGGCATCGAGGAGGCCGGGACCGAGATCTGTCGTCATGTCCTGAGAAGTGGGCATGGCTGCGGGGGCTCTCTCGTGCGGTGGTCGGTTGGTGGGGGACAGAGTACGCGGCCCTGACGTGCTGCGTAGGGGCGCTGCACAATCCCGTGGGATCCCGACCGGGATTCGGACAGCAACCCGGCGTGCGGGGCGAACTGTCAGACTTGTTCCATGAGCTTCCACCCGCCCGAGATCCTGCGTTCCGTCATCCTCGACGACATCCGCGGGGCGCAGAAAATGCTGGCCGGGGTCGCTCGGGTGACCGCGATGGAGGGCAGCCGTCATCTGTCCCAGCTCGTGGGTGCGCCGGTGCATCTGAAGTGCGAGAACCTGCAGCGCACGGGCTCGTTCAAGCTGCGCGGTGCGTATGTGCGGATCGCCGGTCTGCGGCCGGAGGAGCGGGCCGCCGGGGTGGTCGCCGCGTCCGCGGGAAACCATGCGCAGGGGGTGGCGCTGGCTTCGTCGCTGCTGGGGGTGCGCTCCACGGTCTTCATGCCGGTGGGGGCGCCGCTGCCGAAGGTTGCCGCGACCAGGGAGTACGGCGCGGACGTGCGGCTGGAGGGTCAGGTCGTCGACGAGGCCCTGGCAGCGGCCGAGGAGTTCGCGCGCGAGACGGGCGCGGTCCTCATCCACCCCTTCGACCACCCGGACATCATCGCGGGCCAGGGCACGGTGGGTCTGGAGATCCTGGAGCAGTGCCCGGAGGTGCGCACGATCCTCGTCGGGGTCGGGGGCGGCGGTCTGGTGGCCGGTGTCGCGGTGGCGGTGAAGGCACTGCGGCCCGATGTGAAGGTGATCGGCGTGCAGGCGGAGGGTGCGGCCGCGTATCCGCCGTCGCTGGCGGCCGGGCGGCCGGTGTCGGTCCGTACGCCGACGACGATGGCGGACGGGATCAAGGTGGGCCGGCCCGGCGACGTTCCCTTCAAAATCGTTGGCGATCTTGTGGACGAGGTCCGTACGGTCTCCGAGGACGAGCTCTCCAGCGCGCTGCTGCTCTGTCTGGAACGGGCCAAGCTGGTCGTCGAACCGGCCGGGGCGAGCACGGTGGCGGCGCTGCTGAGCGATCCACGGTCGTTCGAGGGCCCGGTCGTCGCGCTGCTGTCCGGCGGCAACGTGGATCCGCTGCTGATGCAGCGGATCCTGCGGCACGGCATGGCGGCGGCCGGACGGTATCTGTCGTTGCGGCTGCGTCTGACCGACCGGCCGGGTGCGCTGGCGGCGCTTTTGGGGGCGTTGTCAGTGGCGGATGCCAATGTTCTCGATGTGAGCCATGTACGGACCGACCCGCGGCTCGGGCTCACGGAGGTGGAGGTGGAGCTGCACCTGGAGACCAAGGGTCCGGAGCACTGCGAGGAGGTCGCGGCGACGCTGCGCTCCGCGGGGTACACGGTCCTGGCCTGACACCTCCTCCGTCACGACCCGGCCGGTGCCGGGCTCGGCGACAGAGCCCCGGCGACGGGGCTCGGCACAACGCGATACCCGCTTGCGGGTAGTCGCGACATACTTGAGTAACGCGATACATCGCGTTATGGTTTGAGCATGCCAGGCGGCTCCCATGGGTCCGCCGTGATGTCCACGCTTTCGCACAGACGTGCCCCATCCACCTGTCACCTTGGGAGACCCCCTATGCCAGGCGCCATCTACGCCGAAGGACTGGTGAAGACCTTCGGCGACGTACGGGCTCTGGACGGCGTCGATCTCGACGTCCCCGAAGGCACGGTCCTCGGACTTCTCGGCCCGAACGGCGCCGGCAAGACCACCACCGTGCGCGTCCTGACCACTCTGCTCCAGCCCGACAGCGGGTCCGCCGTCGTCGCGGGGATCGACGTCCTCAAGCACCCCAACGAGGTGCGCCGGTCCATCGGCCTGTCCGGCCAGTTCGCCGCGGTCGACGAGTATCTGACCGGCCGCGAGAACCTCCAGATGGTCGGCCGCCTCTACCAGATGAACGCACGCGCGGCGAAGAACCGCGCGGGCGAGCTGCTCGAGAAGTTCCACCTGGCCGATGCCGCCGACCGCCCCGCCAAGACCTACTCCGGCGGCATGCGTCGCCGGCTCGACCTCGCAGCGGCCCTCGTCGTCTCCCCGCCCGTGATGTTCATGGACGAACCGACCACCGGCCTCGACCCGCGCAACCGCCAGCAGTTGTGGGAGGTCATCCAGGAACTGGTCGGCGGCGGCACGACCCTGCTGCTCACCACCCAGTACCTGGAAGAGGCGGACCACCTGGCCGACGACATCTGCGTCGTCGACCACGGCAAGGTCATCGCCCGCGGCACCTCCGACCAGCTCAAGGCCCGCACGGGCGGCGAGCGCGTGGAGGTCGTCGTCCACCAGCCCGACCAGATCACCCCCGCCCGCGAGGTCCTCGCCTCCTACGGCAAGGGCGAGGTCGCCATCGCGCAGCACACCCGCAAGCTCACCGTCCCGGTCACCGGTGGCGCCAAGCTTCTCGCCGAGGTCATCCGCGACCTCGACACCCGCGGTGTGGAGATCGATGACATCGGTCTGCGCCGCCCCACCCTCGACGACGTCTTCATCTCGCTGACCGGCCACGCGGCCGAGGTCGCGAGCGAGAGCAACGGCGAGCCCGAGGACGCCCGGCCGGTGAACGGAGAACCCGGCCACGACCGCAAGTCCCGTAAGGAGAGCGCGAAGTGAGCACCTCGACGGAGTCCGCGCGGATCGCGGCACCCCGGCCCCGCGGCGGCATCCAGCAGTCGGTCAGCGACTCGCTCGTCGTCGCCAAGCGCAATCTGATCCGGATGACCCGGATCCCCGAGATGATCATCTTCGGCCTGATCCAGCCGGTGATGTTCGTCGTGCTGTTCAGCTACGTCTTCGGCGGCTCGATCTCCGTGGGAGGCAGCCTCTCCGCGGCCGACTACCGCGAATTCCTGATGGCCGGCATCTTCGCGCAGACCGTCACCTTCGCCACCGCCGGAGCGGGTGCGGGCATCGCCGACGACATGCACAAGGGCCTCATCGATCGGTTCCGCTCCCTGCCCATGGCGCGCGGGGCGGTGCTCACGGGCCGCACACTCGCCGACCTGGTGCAGACCACGCTCACCCTGGTCGTTCTCGCCGTCGTCGCCCTGCTCGTCGGCTGGCGCACCCACGAGAACGGGCTGAAGGTGCTGTCGGGCTTCGCCCTGCTGCTCCTGCTCGGCTACGCCTTCTCCTGGATCGGCGCGCTGATCGGTCTCTCGGTGCGGACGCCGGAGGCGGCCACCTCCGGTGGCCTGATCTGGCTCTTCCCGCTGACGTTCATCTCGAACGCGTTCGTCCCCTCGGACAACATGCCGACCGTCCTGCGGCACATTGCCGAGTGGAACCCCTTCAGCGCGACCGTCCAGGCGGCGCGTGAGCTGTTCGGGAATTTCCCGCCGGGCTACAAGGCTCCCGATGCCTGGCCCATGCAGCACCCGGTGATTGCTTCGGTGCTCTGGTCCGTCCTCATCATCGTGCTCTTCCGCTCCCTCGCGGTGCGCAAGTACCGCTCGGCGGCTGCCTGAGCCGGACACGGCAAGGGGCCGGACCGCGCATTGCGGTCCGGCCCCTTCGTCGTGTGTCTGCGGCGGGCTCAGCCGGTGTACGGCTTGGCCGCGAGGATCTTCACGGAGGCCGTCCTGCCGTTCGGTAGTTCGTACTCCGCGTCCTCGCCGACCTTCTTGCCGTTCACGCCGACGCCCAGCGGGGACTGCGGAGAGTACGTCTCGATGTCGGCGCTCGCGTACTCCCGCGAGGCGAGCAGGAACGTCGTCGTGTCGTCCTCGTCGCCGTCGAACGCGATCGTGACGACCATGCCCGGCTCGACGACGCCGTCGTCCGCGGGGGCCTCGCCCACCTTGGCGTGTTCCAGGAGCTGGGTCAGCTGGCGCACACGGAGCTCCTGCTTGCCCTGCTCCTCCTTGGCCGCGTGGTACCCGCCGTTCTCGCGCAGGTCGCCCTCCTCGCGCGCCGCCGCGATCTTGGTGGCGATCTCGGTTCGCGCGGGACCAGACAGGTACTCCAGCTCGGCCTTGAGCTGGTTGTACGCCTCCTGGGTGAGCCAGGTGACGTTGTCGCTGGTCTGGGTCACAGGTGCTCCTCGTAGGTACTGGGAATACAAAGCATCGCCCTACCCAGAAGGATTGTCCTTCCTGGATGGGCGAAACCACGAGCCTAACAATTTCGGGGCGAAAGGGGGAGGACAAAAGCCCCCAGTAGGGGAGAGCCCCAGGTCAGCGCGGCGACCCGCCCTGCAGAAGGAGGGGCTCGGGCAGGGATCAGGCGGCGGCGCAGCCCATGAGCTCGGCACTTGTCGCCTGCTTGGTCGTGCGGATCGTCACGACCTGGTCGATCCTGCTCTCGCCCCGGGCGTCGATCCGTACGTCGAGACGGCCCACCTCGCCGCCGTCCTCGGCGAGCGAGCGCAGGGTGCACGTGCCCGTGGCGTCCGCGTCCTTGCGCACCTCGAGGTGGACCTGCACCTCGTCGGCACCCTCGACCACGTCGAACTTGATCATCTCGGCGCTGATCTTCTGCTCGGCGATGTAGTCGTAGCCGAACCAGCCGACCATCGCGAGCAGACCCGCACCCAGCACCGCGCCGACCGTCCGCAGCGTGCGGTCCGCGCGCTCGTCCGCCGAGCGCCCGTAGCGCCCCTGCGGAAGCTCCTCGCGTCCAGCCGCCATGATCGATCCTCTCGCATGCCCGAGACAGGAATTTTCCGTCTCCCGGTTCGGTCACTATAGAGAGCGCACGACGCGACGAATCATTGAGGATCGAGTCTTGACTGAGCAGCTGCGACTGATGGCCGTGCACGCCCACCCCGACGACGAGTCGAGCAAGGGCGCGGCCACGATGGCCAAGTATGTGTCCGAGGGGGTGGACGTGCTGGTCGTGACCTGCACGGGAGGCGAGCGCGGCTCCATCCTCAATCCCAAGCTTCAGGGCGACGCCTATATCGAGGAGAACATCCACGAGGTCCGCAGGAAGGAGATGGACGAGGCGCGCGAGATTCTCGGCGTCAAGCAGGAGTGGCTCGGCTTCGTCGACTCCGGCCTGCCCGAGGGCGACCCGCTCCCGCCGCTGCCCGAGGGCTGCTTCGCGCTGGAGGACATCGACAAGGCGGCCGGTGAGCTGGTCCGCAGCATCCGCGCCTTCCGCCCGCAGGTCATCACGACCTACGACGAGAACGGCGGCTATCCGCACCCCGACCACATCATGACGCACAAGATCACGATGGTGGCGTTCGAGGGCGCGGCGGACACCGAGAAGTTCCCCGAGTCCGAGTACGGCGACGCGTACCAGCCGCAGAAGCTCTACTACAACCAGGGCTTCAACCGCCCGCGCACGGTCGCGCTGCACGAGGCCCTGCTGGCGCGGGGCATCGAGTCCCCGTACGGGGAGTGGCTGGAGCGCTGGAAGGAGTTCCAGCGCGCCGAGCGGACTCTGACCACGTATGTGCCGTGCGCCGACTTCTTCGAGACCCGCGACAAGGCGCTGATCGCGCACGCGACGCAGATCGACCCCGACGGCGGCTGGTTCCGGGTGCCGATGGAGATCCAGAAGGAGGTCTGGCCCACGGAGGAGTACGAGCTCGCCAAGTCCCTCGTCGATACCTCCCTCCCCGAGAGCGACCTCTTCGCGGGCATCCGCGACAATGCCTGACATGAGCGCAAGCGCAAACCTCGCCATGACACACGTCGCCACCCTCGCCAAGGAGCTCGACGAGAACAAGGTCACCCCCGGTGTCCTGGGCTTTCTCGTCTTCGCGGCGCTGGCGGTGGGGGTCTGGCTCCTGATGAAGTCGATGAACCGCCACATGGGGCGGGTCAACTTCGAGGAGGAGCCGGAGGAGCCGAAGACGCCCAAGGCCCGGAAGGCACCCGAGGCTCACGGCTCGGCCTGACGACACCGGCGGGCGGACCCGAGACACCCGGGCGCACGGCCGCCGTCGTGGGCACGGCCCTGGGCCGTGCCCACGATCGCCGGACGGAACATGTCCGTCCGGCGGGCGGGGTCACTTCACCGCCTCCAGCGGTACCCCCATCACCTCCCGCGCGTGCCGGTTGGGCACCAGGCCCAGGTGCCAGGCCTGCCAGCCGTCCTCCAGGCGGACACCGCGTTCCAGCATCACCGCCAGCGCCTCCGCGCAGTCCTCCAGCTTCGCGTCGCGGAACGCATGCGGCGTCGCCATCAGACGTGACAGCTCCTCCTGCGCCACCACCGTGCCGACCTCCGTCCCGCCCGGGGACGCGTACGGCAGCAGCGTGCAGCGCAGGAACGACGCCCAGTCCGCGCCCCGCCTGTCCTCGTACGCGGCGAACAGCTTTGCCGCCTCGTCGCACAGGGCCAGCGCCTGCGGAGCCCGGTTGTTGCCCGCGTCGATCAGCGCCAGTTCCAGGCAGGTCCACGCCTCGCCGTGCGCGACCTTGATCCGGGCGAAGTCCGCACGCGCGTCCATCAGCAGCTGGCGGGCGAACCCCGAATTGCGCAGGTTGCCCGTCTGCGCCGCCCGCTGGTCGCGGGTGACCCGGCCCGAGTGGTGCCGCGCGCAGGCCAGCCCGTACACGTCCCGCATCCGCGAGAACATCGTCCGCGCCCGCTCCAGCTCCCGCACCGCCTGGTCACGGTCGCCGCGCTCCTCCAGCGCCTGGCCCAGGTAGTAGAGCGTCCACGCCTCGCCGCGGGCGTCCTCGTTCTCGCGATGCCGCGACAGGGCCGACCGCAGTTCGTCGACCGCTGCGCCAGGGTCGCCGTCCACCAGCCGGGCCCGGGCCAGCTGTGTCAGCGCCCATGCCTCACCGCGGTCGTCGTGTGTGCGGCCGTACAGATCGAGCGCCGTGCGCAGCGCCGACTCGGCGTCCGCCACATCACCCATCCGCAGACACACCTGGCCCAGCTGGAACTGCGTCCAGGCCTCCCCGTGCAGCGACTCGCCCTCGCGGTGCAGCCGCAGCGCGGTGTCCAGCAGACGCAGCGACTCCGCCAGGTTCGCCCGGTCCCGTTCCACCGCCGCCAGCGCATGCAGCGACCACGCCCGGTCCTCGGCCTGCTCGTCCGGCGACTGCAGCTCGATCGCCTCGTGCAGCTTCGCCGCCGCCTCCGTCAGATTGCCCTGGTGGTGCAGCGTGATCCCCAGCGAGCACAGCGCGAGCGCCGCACCCGCGTCGTGCTGCGCCTCCCGGTACAGGCCCACGACGGACGACAGCGTCGTCCGTGCCTTGTCCAGCTCACCGAGCTGACGTGCCGCGATACCGGTACGCCAGCGCACCGAACGCTCCAGCAGCCCCTGGTCCACCGCCTGCGTCAGCTCGCTGATCTCACCCAGGCGGTACAGGTCGCCGCGCAGCAGGCAGTAGTCGCACAACGCACCCAGCAGCCCGAGCACGGCCTGCTGGTTCACCCCCTCCGCATGCCGCAGCGCGGAGGTGATGAAGCTCGACTCGTCGTCCAGCCAGCGCAGGGCGGCATCCAGCGACGAGAAGCCGTGCGCGCCGAACCGGCCCGCCCGTGTCGACATCTTCCCGTCGACCATACGGATCACCGCACCGGCCAGATCCGCGTAGTTCTCGATCAGCCTCTCCTGCGCGGCCGTACGGTCCGTCGCGTCCTCCTCGTCCAGCAGCCGGGCCGCCGCAAACGCCCGCACCACGTCGTGCAGCCGGTAGCGGCTCGCCCGCACATGGTCGATCAGGCCTGCCCGCGCCAACGAGGACAGCAGCCGCTGCGCCTCCTGCTCGTCCGCCCCCAGCAGCGCCGCCGCAGCCGCCGCCCCGAGCGAGGCGCGGCCGGCCAGTGCGAGGCGGCGAAGCAGCCGCCGGCCCTGCTCCGACTGGTCGGTGTAGCGCAGCCACAGCGCACGCTCCACCGGCTCCACCGGCCCGTACGCGCCCAGGTCCGCCGCCAGCCGGTCCGCGCTGCGTTCGCCGAGGGAGGACCCCGCGATCCGCAGCGCGAGCGGCAGTCCGCCGCACATCTCCCGCACCGCGTCCGTCGCCTGGGCGTCGTACGGGCCGGGCGCGGTCTCCACGGCCGCCGCCCGGAGCAGCTCGTCGGCGCCCGCTGCGTCCAGCGCCTCCACGGGCAGCTGGTGCACCCACGCCGGAATGTCCTCCGGCAGGTCGAGACGCTGCCGGGCCGTCACCAGCACCAGGCTGTCCGAACGCTCCGGCACCAGCGTCCGCACCTGCGCCGGATCGCTCGCGTCGTCCAGCACCACGGTCACGGGCAGGCCCGTCAGATGCTGGTGGTACAGCTCGCCGAGCCGCCGCACCTGCTGCTCCGGGGACGACCGCTCACGGAACAGCAACTGCTCGCGCGGTGCTCCCAGCCGGTTCAGCAGATGCAGCAGCGCGTCCCGCGTGGACAGCGGATGCCCGCTCTCGCCCCGCAGATCCACCACGCACGCTCCCCGGAACTGGTCCTTGAGCTGATGCGCGGCCCGTATCGCCAGCGTCGTGCGCCCCGAGCCCGCGGCGCCGTACAGCACGACCACCGTCGGCTGCGTCTGCGTCGACGCACGCGCCGCGTGCACCCACTGCGCGATCTGGCTCATCTGCTCACGCCGGCCCGCGAACGGGCCGTCGGGCTCCGGGAGATGACCGAACGACTGCTCCAGCACCGATCTGCGGCGGGCCGCCGCGCTGCGGTCCGCTCCGCGCAGCTGCGGCACCACCGCTGCCTTCTTCGCCGGCCGTGCCGCCGACGCCAGCATCCGCTGCTGGTCGAGGAACGGGCGGATGCCCCGCACCTCCAGCGCCGTCAGCCACTGCAGCCGCAGCTGCTCCGCCCCGCCGGGCTGCCCCGCCGCTCCCGCGCTGCGGTGCGCCGCAGGCCAGTGCGATGCGGTCACCTTGGCGACCGTGGTCGCGGCCCCCGCGACCGCGACCACGGCCCCGGCACCGATCGCGGTACCGGGCGTGGTGCCCAGGGCCACGTCCGCGACCGCCGCCGCGACGGCGGCAACCGCTGTCACCAGTGCGGGAGTCGACAGATTGCGCCGGCTGAACCGCTCCGACAGCGGCTGCCGCTCCGCCTCGATCTCCGCGAGCGCCTGCTCGTACGCGGCGTACTCCTCGCTCGCGCTCGCGGCCATCACATCCAGCGCCGCCCGCCCGCGTGCGAGCAGTATCGCGTCGTCCGTGCGGCCGCCGCTGCGCCGCACCTCCTCCTCCACGGCGCGGCCCAACAGCCGCTCCGCTTCAGCCCGGTGGCTGTCCCGCATGTGCGTCCCCCTCGAAGAGCTCCGGTTCCGTTCCGTACCCAGTTGTCGCGCCGTCAAGTGTCCTGCGGACGGCGCACGCGCGGGAGGGAACCGGATGAGGAGATCCGGGGGACACCGCACTCGTGCCCTGCGGGCGGTGTTCGGGCGGGTGCGCAAGGATGGGTGTATGCCGAACCGCCTCGCCCATGAGACTTCCCCCTACCTCCTCCAGCACGCCGACAACCCCGTCGACTGGTGGCCCTGGTCGGACGAGGCCTTCGAGGAGGCCCGCAGGCGCGGGGTGCCGGTGCTGCTCAGCGTCGGGTACTCGAGCTGTCACTGGTGCCATGTGATGGCACACGAATCGTTCGAGGACGCCGCGACGGCCGCCGTCATGAACGAGCGCTTCGTCAACATCAAGGTCGACCGCGAGGAACGCCCCGACGTCGACGCCGTCTACATGGAGGCCGTGCAGGCCGCCACGGGGCAGGGTGGCTGGCCCATGACCGTGTTCCTGACGCCCGCGGCCGAGCCCTTCTACTTCGGTACCTACTTCCCGCCCGAGCCCCGGCACGGCATGCCCTCCTTCCAGCAGGTGCTGGAGGGTGTGGCCGCGGCCTGGACCGGCCGCCGGGAGGAGGTCGACGAGGTCGCGCAGAAGATCACCCGCGATCTGGCAGGACGTTCCCTCGCTCACGGCGGGCAGGGCGTTCCCGGCGAGCAGGAACTGGCACAGGCCCTGCTGGGGCTGACCAGGGAGTACGACGAGAAGCACGGGGGATTCGGCGGGGCGCCGAAGTTCCCGCCGTCGATGGTGGTCGAGTTCCTGCTGCGGCATTACGCCCGCACGGGGGCCGAGGGTGCGCTGCAGATGGCGGCCGACACCTGTGAGGCGATGGCGCGGGGCGGGATGTACGACCAGCTCGGCGGCGGTTTCGCCCGGTACTCCGTGGACCGCGAGTGGGTCGTACCGCACTTCGAGAAGATGCTCTACGACAACGCGCTGCTCTGCCGCGTCTACGCCCATCTCTGGCGGGCCACCGGCAGCGACCTCGCGAAGCGGGTGGCGCTGGAGACCGCGGACTTCATGGTGCGGGAACTGCGCACCGCCGAGGGCGGGTTCGCCTCCGCGCTGGACGCGGACAGTGACACGGCCGACGGCGGCCACGCCGAGGGCGCCTTCTACGTCTGGACGCCGGCGCAGCTGCGCGCGGTGCTCGGGGACGAGGACGGGGCGCGGGCCGCCGAGCTGTTCGGGGTCACCGAGGAGGGCACCTTCGAAGAGGGTGCGTCCGTGTTGCAGCTGCCGGGCGCGGAGGCCGACGGCGGGATGAGGGCGCGGCTGCTCGCGGCCCGTGAGGAGCGCCCGCGGCCCGGCCGGGACGACAAGATCGTGGCCGCGTGGAACGGGCTGGCGATCGCCGCACTCGCCGAGACCGGCGCGTATTTCGACCGGCCCGATCTGATCGAGCGGGCCACGGAGGCCGCCGATCTGCTGGTGCGGCTGCACATGGACTTCTCCGCCGGCGGCGTGCGGATGCACCGTACGTCCAAGGACGGCCGTGCGGGCGCGAACGCCGGGGTCCTGGAGGACTACGCGGATGTCGCCGAGGGATTCCTCGCCCTCGCGGCGGTCGGCGGCGAGGGCACCTGGCTGGAATTCGCCGGGTTCCTGCTGGACATGGTCATCGACCGGTTCACCGGGGAGGGCGGGGTGCTGTTCGACACCGCCCATGACGCCGAGCAGCTGATCCGCCGTCCCCAGGACCCGACGGACGGCGCAGCGCCCTCGGGCTGGTCGGCGGCGGCCGGTGCGTTGCTGTCGTATGCGGCGCACACCGGTTCCGAGGCCCATCGCGCGGCCGCGGAGGGCGCGCTGGGCGTGGTGAAGGCGCTGGGGCCGCGGGCGCCGCGCTTCATCGGCTGGGGTCTCGCGGTGGCGGAGGCGCTGCTGGACGGGCCGCGCGAGGTGGCGGTGGTGGGTGTGCAGGACGATCCGCGGGCCGGGGAACTGCACCGTACGGCGCTGCTGGCGACGGCGCCCGGGGCGGTCGTCGCGGCGGGACGGCCGGACGGTGGCGAGTTTCCGCTGCTGCGGGACCGCCCGTTGGTGAACGGGAGTTCGGCTGCGTACGTCTGTCGTCGATTCGTGTGCGAAGCACCGGTCACAGAAGCATCAGAGCTTGCCCGGAAACTCACCAACTGAGTACAGAACAGCGGAATTTATCTGACGAGCACCGGAACGCAATCCTCCGCCTCTATTGTCCTGAACCAATGCCAGTTGGTGCACGTACTGGGGAGTGCGTGTGGGGGAAGTGTGAGCGTCGTACGGCCAGGGGGGTCCTTGCCGCGGCGCTGGGGGCCAAGGGGGGCTCGTGCTCATTTCGTTGTTCGTTGTTGCCATTTCCGTTGCGCTGTTCTGGATGGCGGCGTTCACGCTCTGGTGGCAGATGCATGCCTGGCGTACGCCGGAGACGCTTGCGTCGACCCGGTTCGACAGTCCGGACGGCGGCACAGGGCTGTCGTTCTCGCTTCTGCTGCCCGCCCGCCACGAACAGGCGGTGCTGGAACACACCATCGAGCGGCTGCTCGAATCCAGTCACTCCAATTTCGAGATCATCGTCATCGTCGGCCACGACGACCCGGAGACCGCGGCGGTGGCCGAGCGCGCCGCCGCGCGCGACCCGGTGCGGGTACGGGTCGTCACCGACACCCATGAGGTGAAGAACAAACCCAAGGCACTCAACACCGCGCTCCCGCACTGCCGCGGCGACATCGTCGGCGTCTTCGACGCCGAGGACCAGGTCCACCCCGAGCTGCTCGCCCATGTCGACCACGCCTTCACCTCCACCGGCGCGGACGTGGTGCAGGGCGGAGTGCAGCTGATCAACTTCCACTCCAGCTGGTACAGCCTGCGCAACTGCCTGGAGTACTTCTTCTGGTTCCGCAGCCGACTGCACCTGCATGCCCAGAAGGGATTCATCCCGCTGGGCGGCAACACCGTCTTCGTGCGCACCGAGGTGCTGCGCGAGGCCGACGGCTGGGATCCCAACTGCCTTGCCGAGGACTGCGATCTGGGCGTGCGGCTGTCGTCGGTCGGCAAGCGGGTCGTCGTCGCGTACGACAGCGACATGGTCACCCGGGAGGAGACTCCGGGCACCCTGATGAGCCTGCTCAAGCAGCGCACCCGCTGGAACCAGGGCTTCCTGCAGGTCTACCGCAAGAAGGACTGGAAGCAGCTTCCGGGCCGCGGGCAGCGGATGCTCGCCCGCTACACCTTGATGACACCGTTCCTGCAGGCGTTCTCCGGCGTGATCATTCCGCTGAACGTCGCCATCGCACTCTTCCTCGACGTCCCCGTCGGGATCGCCATCGTGACGTTCCTGCCACTGGTCACGGCGATGGTCACCTTCGTCTTCGAAGTCGTCGGACTGCACGACTTCGGTGTGCAGTACGGCCTCCGTGTCCGCTTCGTCCACTATCTCAAGCTCGTCGTCGGCGGCCCGTTCTACCAGGTGCTGCTGGCCGGCGCCGCGGTACGCGCGGTCTGGCGGGAACAGCGCGGCCGTAACGAGTGGGAGCTGACCAGCCACGTCGGCGCGCATCTCACCGCTCTCACCGAGATCAGAGAGGACGCCCACCGGTGACCACCACACTGCCTCCGGCGCCGGAGGCCACCGGGGCTTCCGACCGGGCCACCGTCCCCGCCAAGCGCGCCGTCCCGGCGGCAACGCCCGTCCATGTCCGCCCCATCGTTCGGTTTCGCAGCTCACGGCCCGATCTGCTGCTCTGCGCAGGGCTGTTGTGCGTGATCATGCTGGTCCAGGGCTGGAACATCACCCACTTCCCGACCCTCAGCGACGACGAGGGCACCTATCTCGCCCAGGCGTGGGCGGTGCAGCAGGGTGAGGGCCTCGCGCACTACACGTACTGGTACGACCATCCGCCGCTCGGCTGGATCCAGATCGCGTTCCTGACCTGGATACCGTCGTTGATCGCGCCCGAATCGATGAACGTCGCCTCGATGCGGTTCGCGATGCTCGTGGTCAGCGCGGCGTGCGCGGTGCTGCTGTACGTCCTGGCTCGCCGGCTGTTCCTGCCGCGCTGGGCGGCGGGGCTCGCGATGCTGCTGTTCGGCCTCTCGCCGCTGTCGGTCGTGCTCCAGCGCGAGATCTTCCTCGACAACATCGCGGTCATGTGGATGCTGCTGGCGTTCTGTCTGGCCGCGTCGCCGAGCCGGCATCTGTGGCACCACTTCGCGGCGGGACTCACGGCCGCGACGTCCGTCCTCACCAAGGAGACGATGCTGCTGGTGCTGCCCGCGCTGCTGGTGACGATGTGGCGGCACAGCCACCGTGACACCCGCAAGTTCGCGGTGACCGGAGCGGTCACGGCGTGCGCGCTGATAGGTCTGTCCTATCCGCTGTACGCGCTGCTGAACAACGAGTTGTTCCCCGGTCCGGGCCATGTGTCACTGATCGACGGGATCACGTACCAGATGAGCCGTACGGGCTCGGGATCCATCTTCGACAGTGCGTCCGGCTCGCACGGAGTGTTCCGCTCCTGGCTCTACTACGACCGGGTGCTGCCGCTGGGCGGCCTGGCGGGCGCCGCGCTGCTGCTGCTCACCATGCGCTGGTCGGTGACGGCCCGGGCACTGGCGGGCCCGTCCCTCGTCGTCGCCATCCTCGCCGTGGTCGCCATGCGGCCTTCCGGCTACCTCCCGGCGATGTACGTGATCCAGGCGCTGCCGTTCCTCGCGCTGGTCCTGGCGGGCGGTGCGGCGAGCGTGGCGCACGCGGTGCTCCGGCGGCGTTTTCGGCCCCGCCGGAGTGCGAGGCGCGGGGGCGTGGGGACAGTGCCCCCACCGGAGACCGTTCACGCCAAGGGCGCATCGCGGCTGGAGCACCGCTTCCGGCTCGGCGCGGCCGCGCTGCTCGCCCTCGCGGCCGCCGCGTACGTGGTGCCGCTCTGGTACGACGGAAACCGCGCCGCCCTCACTGTCGACGCCAACGCCCCCTACCGCTCCGCCGCCACCTGGCTGCAGGACGAGGTCGACGACCCGGCCGACACCCGCGTGCTCGTGGACGACGCCCTCTGGCTGGATCTCGTCCACGACGGTTTCACACCAGGCACCGGGGCGATCTGGTTCTACAAGGCCGACCTCGACCCCGCGGTGACGAAGACCATGCCGCGCGGCTGGCGCGACATCGACTACGTCGTCTCGTCGCCGACCGTCCGGCGGGACGCGGTCGATCTGCCCAACGTCAAGGCCGCCCTGGAGCATTCGACGCCGGTCGCCGTGTTCGGCGAGGGCGAGGACCGCATCGAGATCCGCCGGATCAGCCCCATCGCTGGAGGCGAACTGTGACCACCCCCCGTACGGGCGCCGAGGAACTCGGCGATCCGGAGCTGAGTGCTTCCCAGGTCGCCGAGCCGGGCGCCGTCACCGTCGTCATCCCGACCTTCAACGAGTCCGGAAACATCCGTGAACTGCTGCGCAGGCTCACCGATTCGGTGCCGTCCCGGCTGCCGTGCGAGGTCGTGTTCGTCGACGACTCCACCGACGACACACCGGAGGTGATCCGCAGCGCCGCACAGGACTGCCCCTTTCCGGTGTCCGTGCTGCACCGCGACGAACCGGCCGGCGGCCTCGGCGGCGCGGTCGTCGAGGGCATGAAGCAGGCAGGGTCCGACTGGATCGTCGTCATGGACGCCGATCTGCAGCATCCACCCGCACTCGTACCGGAGTTGGTTGCCGCCGGGGAGCGGTCGGGTGCCGATCTCGTCGTGGCGAGCCGCTACATCCGCGGCGGCAGCCGCGAAGGGCTCGCCGGGGGCTACCGCATCGCCGTCTCGCGCGGCGCGACCTGGCTGACCAAGGGGCTCTTCCCGCGCAGGCTGCGCGGCATCAGTGACCCCATGAGCGGGTTCTTCGCGATCCGGCGCAGCGTCGTGACGGCGGACGCCCTCAAACCCCTCGGCTACAAGATCCTCCTCGAACTGGCGGTGCGCTGCCGCCCGGAGACGGTCGCCGAGGTGCCGTTCGTCTTCCAGGACCGGTTCGCCGGCGAGTCCAAGTCGACGGCCAGGGAAGGGATGCGGTTCCTCGGGCATCTCGTCGGGCTGCGCACCGCCTCGCCCTTGGCACGGATGCTCGCGTTCGGGCTGATCGGGCTGACCGGCTTCGTACCGAACCTCCTGGGGCTGCATCTGCTGACAGGCGCCGGGATGCACTATCTGCCGGCCGAGATCGTCGCCAACCAGTTCGGCGTCGTCTGGAACTTCCTGCTCATCGAGGTGCTGCTGTTCCGCGACCGCCGCCGTCACCGGCACTGGGCGGACCGGGTGGGCCGCTTCGCGCTGCTCGCCAACGCCGATCTGCTGCTGCGCATCCCGCTCATCGCCGTCTTCGTGTCCCAGCTGGGGATGACGGTGCTGCCCGCGACCGCGCTCGCCCTGCTGACCACGTTCGTCCTGCGGTTCGCCGCGACCGAGGCGCTGGTCTATCTGCCGCGCCGCAACAGCGCGGCGGCCCGCTCCCTGGCCGGCGAGCGCGTCAGCTCCTGACCACCCGGGCCCCCCACGCCATCAAGCCGCACGGAAGAGAGCCGCACGAAGGGAACCACCATGTCACCACCGATCCGCCCGGTCCGGGCCGCTCCGCCCCGGCGCAGACGCACAACTGCGCTCCTCGCGGTCGGCGTCATGACCACGGCGCTGCTGATGTCCGCCCCGCAGGCCGCCCAGGCGGGGCCGCCCAATCTGATCTCCAACCCCGGTTTCGAGACGGCCGGTTCCGGCGACATGCCGTCCTGCTGGTCGAAGTCCGGCTGGGGCGACAACGACTACACCTTCGAGACGGTCGCCGACGCGCACTCCGGTTCCAAGGCGATGAAGGTGTCGCTGACCCGGCGGGTCGACGGTGACCGCAAAGCCCTGATCACCGAGAACACGGCCTGCGCTCCGGTGGTGGCGCCGGAGAAGCAGTACGACCTCTCGCTCTGGTACAAGTCGACCACCCCCGACACGTCCGTCACCCTCTTCCGGCACGACACCACGGCGGGCTGGCAGTACTGGACGGATCTCAAGACACTGGACATGAGCGCCGGTTACCAGCGTGCCGAGGTCCGTACCCCGGCCGTCCCGCCCGGCACCGACCGGATCGCGTGGGGTGTGTCGGTGTACGGGACCGGATCGGTCACCACCGACGACTACGTCATGGAAGAGGTGTCGGTCCCGGCGCCCGAGCCGCAGTGCACGGGCACGCCCGAGGAGTGCCTGAAGGGCCGCTGGGACGTGCTGCCCGTGCAGAACCCGGTGCGCTCCATGCACTCCGTCGTGCTCCACAACGGCAAGGTGCTGGTGATCGCGGGCTCCGGCAACGACGAGTCGCTGTTCGAGGCGGGCACGTTCACCTCGGCGATCTACGACCCGGCCGACGGCACGTTCCGTACGATCCCGACCCCCGTCGACATGTTCTGCGCCGGTCACGTCCAGCTCCAGGACGGCAAGGTGCTGGTCATGTCCGGGAACAAGGGCTATCCGTCGGCGGACGGCACCATCGGCTACCAGGGTCTGAAGGACTCGTTCGTCTTCGACCCCGCGACCGAGACGTACACCCGCACCAACGACATGAACGGCGGCCACTGGTATCCGTCGGCGACCGTCCTCGGCAACGGTGACGTCATCTCCTTCGGCGGCCTGAAGGAGGACTCCACCGGCAACGTGACCGCCGAGAGGTTCTCCGCGGCGCAGAACAAGTGGCTTCCGCTGAACGAGGTCAACCAGACCTGGTCGTTCTGGGGTCTGTACCCGTCGATGATCCTGATGCAGGACGGCCGGCTGTTCTACTCGGGCAGCCATGTCTTCGGCAACGGAACCCAGGGCACCGGCGCCTCGATCTACGACTACGAGGCCAACACGATCACCGACGTACCCGGTCTGCAGAACAAGGACCAGCGGGACGAGTCGGCGAGCGTGCTGCTGCCGCCCGCGCAGGACCAGCGGGTCCTGACGGTCGGCGGCGGCAACAACGAGACGAACCCGGTCGCCAACCGGCTCACCGACATCATCGACCTGAAGGAGCCGAACCCGGGCTACGTGCACGGGCCGTTGCTGCCGCAGGGTGAGGTGGACCAGGGTCAGGGCCGCCGTGCGCAGACGGACGCGGAGGGCAAGATGTTCGTCTCGGCGGTACTGCTGCCGGACGGCAAGGTCCTGGAGACCGGGGGCGGACTGCACGACCGGGCGGACCCGGTGTACGAGGCGTCGTTCTTCGACCCGGTGACCAACACCTGGGAGGCGGGACTGGCGACGGACCCGATCCCCCGGACGTACCACTCGTCGTCCTTCCTGCTGCCCGACGGCCGGGTGATGTCGGTCGGTGACAACCCGGGCAACGGCTCGTACAACCACAACGTGTCGGTCTACACGCCGCCGTATCTGCTCAAGGGCGCGCGCCCGCAGATCACTTCGGTGATCGACGGCGAGTGGACGTACGGCGACACCCAGCGGATCACGGTCGACCGTCCGATCGCCAAGGCGGAACTGATCCGCCCGGCGGCGGTGACGCACTCGTCCGACCCCAACCAGCGTTTCGTGGACCTGCCGATGACGGTGGACGGCAACAACGTGGACCTCAACGTCACCAGCAACCCGAATCTGGCACCCCCCGGCTGGTACATGCTCTTCGCGGTCGACGCGAACGGGGTGCCGTCGGTGGCGAAGTGGGTGCACCTCGGCGGCCCGGCCGCGCTCGCGGCGGATGCGCCGTCGGCGCACGTCCACTCGTTCGCGGACGCCCCGGCCAGGGCTGCGAAGAAGCCGCTGAAGAAGCGGAGCTCGGTCCCGGTGAGCCCGCAGATCGCCGGCTGCGACCGGCACTACGGCAACGCGGGTGTGTGCGTGCCGACCGTCTTCCCGAACACGGTGAAACGGTCGACTGCGTCGCGCTGCGAGTGGCTGACGGCGCACGACTACGGCCGGCTGAAGGTGAACGGCGCGGACGACCCCCTGCGGCTGGACCCGAACCGCGACGGAGTCGCCTGCGGGAAGGGGGACGTGCGGAAGCGGTGAGCGTCTGGCGGTGAGCCGGGCGCGGTACGGGCCCTACCTGCCGACGGGCAGGTAGGGCTCGACGCATTTCCGCTCCCGGTCGGCCGGTCGGAGCGTCACTTGCCGTCGCTGGTGCCGAGGGCCTGGAAGTCGACCATGCCGAAGGCCTCGTGGACGTAGACGTTGGTCAGTCGCGGGTTGCGGTAGTTCAGGACCTTGTCGGCGACGATCGGAAGGTAGTACGCGCCGTCGGTGACCTTGTGGTTGATCCGGCGCTGGATGCCGGCGGCCTTGGCGGTGTCCGTCTCGGCCGACGCCTGGTCGAAGAGGTCGTTGATTCCGGGGTCGTTGATCTGGGAGTGGTTGGTGTTGCCGCTCGCCGTGATGAGGCGGCCGTCGGCCAGGGGCTGGAGGAAGCCGGAGCCGGTGGGGTAGTCGGCGCCCCACCCCAGCAGGATCAGGCCGTGGCCCTTGTCCTCGACCTTGCTGGGAGAGCCGACTGTCGAGAAGAACTCCGTAATGTCGTACCGGTCGATCTCGAGGGTGATGCCGGCGGCCTTGAGGGCGCTCTGCAGGGCGGCGGCGGACTGGACGTCCTGGTCCCGCACGCTGCGGACAGCGATCCTGGTGGTGAAGCCTGCGGGCTTGCCGCACGCCCGCAGTTCCTCCTTGGCCTTCTCGAGCCGGGACTTGCCGTCGGTCAGACCGAACGGGTCGTAGTCGTCGGAGCCCAGGACCGTCGGCGGCAGCATGTTGCCGTGCAGCGAACCGGCCGTCGGACCGCCGCGTGCGGTCTGCAGGGAAGCGGTGTCGGCCGCGTACAACACCGCCTTGCGGCAGTGCACGTTGTCGAGCGGTGCGGTCTTCGAGACGAGCGAGACGTAACGGATGTAGCCGCTGTACGGGTTGTCCGCGTTGACCTTCCGCTCCGGGTCCTGCACCACCTTGCTCACGGCGCTCGGCGTCAGACCGGCTTGCAGTGCGTCGAGGTCGGCGGTGCCCGCGAGGAGCCGTGAGGCCACCTCTTCGGGGTTGGTGGAGACGGTCAGTTCGATCCTGTCCGGCAGCGCCTTCCGCAGCGGATCGGTGGCCCGGTCCCATTGCTCGTTGCGGACGAGGACCAGCGACTTCCCCGGCGTGTACGACGAGAATCTGTACGGGCCGGAGGAGACGGGCTTGTCACCGTAACGGGCGCCGGTGTCCTTCTGCTGCGGCACGGGAGAAGCGGCACCCATGGCCAGCAGGTACGGGAAATGGGAGTTCGCCTTGGCCAGCCGGAACACGAGGGTCAGGTCGTCCGGTGTCCCGACCGACTTCAGGCCGAGCTTCCCGGGGGCGTTGTCCTTGTACGGGCCCGTGTAGTTCTGGTTCTGGTCCAGCGACTCGACGAAGTAGGTGGGGCCGCCGCTCACGACCTCCTGCGCGAAGACGCGCTCGATCCCGTACTTGACGTCCTTGGAGGTGATCGGCGTGCCGTCCTCGAACTTCAGGCCGGGCTTCAGCTTGACGGTGTAGGTCCTGCCGTCTGTCGAGACATCCGGCTGGGCCGCTGCCAGGTCCGGAACGAGGCCCAGGCCCTTCTTGCCCGGCTCGGCGTCGTACGTCAGCAGCGTGCGGGCGTAGAGGCGCTGCATGTTCCAGACCCACCCGTAGTAGGAGCGGGCCGGGTCCCAGGAATCGGCGTCCGAGGAGCTCAACAGGCGGAGGGTGCCGCCCTTCCTGTCGGACGCGTTGACCACGCCACCGACCGCGGCGTTGAAGCCCGCGGGACGTGTGGAGGCGTTCGGCTCTCCTTGTTTCCCCTCGGCCTTGTCCTTGTCCTTGCCCTGGTTGGCGAGCAGGGCGGTGATGCCGCCACCGGTGACGAGGGCCACGGTGAGAGCGATCGCCGCGAGACGGCGGAGCCGGGCGCGGCCGTGCGCTCGTGCGGGGAGGCGCCCGGGTGACAGCGGGGGCGACGGGGCCGGCGTCCAGTTGGTGACGACCGGGGGCTCGGTGGCGGGCGGTGCGGGCTGCTTGTCGACGACCGGGGGCCCGAACGGGGGCACGGGCGGTGCGGGCGGCGCGTCGGGCCGCTTGCCGAGGTGAATACGTGGATCAGGTGTGGGCACCGTGTCGGCACGAGGCGCGGCGCCCTGCGTGTCCCCGGAGCCGGGCTCGGGGCGGCCGTCCGCAGCGGCGGGGGCGGCCCCGTCCTGCGGCGGCCCTGGGTTCTTTGTGGGTGCGGGTGCGGGTGCGGGTGCGGGGTCAGTGGTGGTGCGGCCGGAGAGGGCCGACGCCACCGCTTCGGGGAGCCAGTCGGTCTCCTTCGGCAGCCCGCCCGCGTATGTCTGCCCGCCCGTCTCGCCGAGCATCTGTGCGAAGTCCGCCAGCAGCACCGGCACGGTGGGACGCCGGGCTGGGTCCTTCTCGAGACACCGCCCGATGAACTCCGTCCCCGGCGGCAGCCCGCGCAGGTCCGGTTCCTCGTAGACGGCACGGAAGTTCACCGAGTGCGGGGAGCCGGTCCCGAACGGGCCGGCCCCGCTGGCCGCGAAGGCCAGTACCGCGCCCAAGGAGAACACGTCGCTGGCGGGGCCTACCGCCTTCCCCGTCACCTGCTCGGGCGACATGAACCCGGGGGTCCCGATCACCATGCCCGTCTGCGTCAGGACACTCGCCTCGGAGGCGATCGAGATACCGAAATCGATCACCCGGGGTCCGTCGCCGGCGATCAGCACGTTCGACGGTTTCAGGTCCCGGTGGATCAGTCCCGTGCCGTGAATGGCCTCCAGGGCTTCGACCAACCCGGCGCCCAGGAAGAGCAGCGAACGCCGGGGCCACGCCCCGTGGGTGCGCACCGCGTCGTCGAGCGGCAGTCCCGGAACGTAGGCGGTGGCGAGCCAGGCGGGGGAGCCCGCGGGATCGGCGTCGACCACGGCCGCGGTGAAGAATCCGGTGACGCGCCGGGCGGCCTCCACCTCGCGGGCGAAACGGCGCTGGAAGTCCGGGTCCTCGGCCAGTTCGGCGCGCACCACCTTGACGGCGACCATCCGGCCGCTGGTGGAGCGCCCCAGGTACACGCGGCCCATCCCGCCTGCTCCCAGGCGCGCGAGGATCCGATACCGCCCCACCTGCCGCGGATCTGCCGTGTCCAGCTCCTGCAACGCCGTCCCCCAGCCTCTGACCCCACCCCCGGGGGATTGTCGGAGACGATTACACCAGATCACCTGCAACCGGCGCCTTACGGCAACTGCCTTGTGGTCCAGACCCATTGACGAATGGTCTGGACCAACTTACGTTGCCCGGAGCGGAACCCCCCACCCGCCCGAAGGAGCCCGTATGTCACTCCGGCTCGCACGTCTCCTCGCCATCGGCCTCACGCTGCTCTTCGCCGTTCCGGCGACCACGACCGCCACCGCCGCCCCACCCCCCGCCGAAACCTGCGCCGTCAAGTCCAAGCCCTCGGGCAAGGTCCTCCAGGGCTACTGGGAGAACTGGGACGGCGCATCCAACGGCGTGCACCCGCCCTTCGGCTGGGCTCCGATCACCGACAGCCGGTTCCGTGACCACGGCTACAACGTCGTCAACACCGCCTTCCCCGTCATCCGTTCCGACGGCACCGTGCTGTGGGAGGACGGCATGGACAGCACCGTCAAGGTCGCCACCCCCGCCGAGATGTGCCAGGCCAAGGCCGCCGGGGCGACCATCCTGATGTCCATCGGCGGCGCAACCGCCGGGATCGATCTCAGCTCCAGCGCCGTCGCAGACCGGTTCGTCGAGACCATCGTGCCGATCCTGAAGGCGTACAACTTCGACGGCATCGACATCGACATCGAGACCGGTCTCGTCGGCAGCGGCAACATCAGCCAGTTGTCACCGTCGCAGGCCAATCTCATCCGCATCATCGACGGCGTACTCGCCAGAATGCCCGCGAATTTCGGACTGACGATGGCTCCGGAGACGGCGTACGTCACCGGCGGGAGCGTCGTTTACGGCTCGATCTGGGGCGCGTATCTGCCCATCGTCAAGAAGTACGCGGACAACGGCCGTCTGTGGTGGCTCAACATGCAGTACTACAACGGCAGCATGTACGGCTGCTCGGGCGACTCGTACTCCGCCGGTACGGTCGCCGGGTTCACCGCACAGACCGACTGCCTGAACAGGGGCCTGGTGATCCAGGGCACCACGATCCGAGTCCCGTACGACAAGCAGGTGCCGGGGCTGCCGGCCCAGCCGGGCGCGGGTGGCGGCTACATGACGCCGGACCTGGTGGCGCAGGCGTGGAACCACTACAACGGGGCGCTGAAGGGCCTGATGACCTGGTCCGCCAACTGGGACGGGTCGAAGAACTGGACGTTCGGCGACAACGTCAAGGCGCTCCAGGCCCGTTGACGGTGCTAGAGGCGCAGGCCGTCCTTGAGGACGTCCAGCGTGCGGTTGACGAGAGCGACCAGGTCGTCCTTCTGGCCGCTCTCGGCCCAGTGGATCATCGCCTCGCGCAGTGCGGCCATCACCGCGGCGGTGAAGACCCGCACCTCGAGATCGTCGGGGGAACGTCCCGTCCGGTCGGCGATGGGGCGTGCCAGCAGCTGTGAGGTCTCGGCCATGGTCTCGGTCATCCGGGCGCGCAGGGCCGGGACCTCGACCATCAGGCGGGTGCGCTGGTACATCTCCTCGGGCTGGTTCTCCAGGATGGAGGCGACGGCCCCGGTCAGGATGAACCGCAGTGACTCGATGGGCGGTTCGTCGGCGGGCCGCCCCCGCAGCACCGATTCCATCACCGGGTCGTACTCGTCGGTGAGGACGATGTCTTCCTTGGTGGGGAAGTAGCGGAAGACGGTCGAGGGGGAGACCTCGGCCGCCGCCGCGATCTGCTCGATGGTGGTCGCCTCGTAACCCTGCTCGGCGATCAGCCGGTAGGTGGCCTCGCGGATCGCCGTACGGGTTTTGATCTTCTTGCGTTCCCGCAGCCCCATCGGGGCCTGGTGCTGTTCGAAGGGCATAGGTGCTGAGGCGGCCATGGTCGTCATTGTCGGGCATTCGCCGGTGCCCCGGCCACGTCAGGGTCGGCGCTGAGCGGCCGGGCCTTGGGCAGGAGGGCGGCCGCGAGCAGCGCGATGACCAGAGCGGCGATGCCGCAGACGAGCAGGACGACCGCCATGCCGTGCACGAACGCGGCGTCCGCCGACGCCGCGAGGGCGGGATCCCCCAGCAGATGGGCAGCGACCACCGAGTCGCCGGCCGCCTCCGGTGCGTAGGAGGGGAGCCGGTTCACGTACACGTCCGCGAGCAGCGAGCCGATCAGCGCGATCCCGATGGCGCTGCCCACCTGCCGTACGGTCATCAGCAGTCCGGAGCCCGAGCCGGCCCGGTCCGGTGGCAGGGTGTCGAGGGCGGCCGTCATCGCGGGCACCATCGAGAAGCCGAAGCCGAGCCCGGCGACGGACAGCCAGACGGCGGCGAATCCGTAGCCGCTGTCGACAGTGATGCGGCTGCCGAGGAGCCCGGCGAAGGCGAGGACGACCAGACCGGCCGCGATCACCCCGCGCGCGCCGAACCGTTCCACCGCCGGGCCGCTGCCCTTCGCGGCGACGATCAGACCGCCCATCAGCGGCAGCATCCGGACGCCGGTGCCGAACGCGTCGTTGCCGAGGACGGCCTGCAGATACTGCGGGAGCACGAACATCAGCCCTGCCAGCACGAACATCACCAGCGTCACGGTCAGGGTGTTGAGCAGGAACGGCCGGTGGGCCAGCAGGCCGAGGTCGAGCATGGGGCGCACGGAGCGCCGTTCGCGGACGACCAGTCCGGCGAGCAGCAGCGCACCTGCGGCGAGTGCCGTGAGGATCACCGGGTCCGTCCAGCCGCGCACCGGTGCCTCGATGATCCCGTAGATGAGCGCGCCGAGGCCGGCCGCGGTCAGCGCGGTGGAGAGGGCGGCGACACGGGGCGCCGACGGGTCCCGTGTCTCGGGCAGCAGGAACAGGCAGGCGGCGATGCCGATGGCGACCATCGGGATGTTGACCACGAAGACGGAGCCCCACCAGAAGTGGTCGAGCAGCCATCCGCCGACGAGCGGGCCGAGCGGCAGCCCGAGCGCGGACGCGGCGGTGACGATGCCGACGGCCTTCGCCCGCTCGCTGCCGGAGAAGAGAGAGGGGACGACGGCGAGGCTGAGCGGCATCACGAGGGCGGCGCCGACACCCATCACGGCGCGCGCGGAGACGACGGTGGTGACATCGTCGGTGAAGGTGCCGACGACGGAGCCCGCGAGGAAGACAGTCAGGCCGACGACGAGCATGCGACGGCGTCCGAAGCGATCGCCGAGGAGCCCGGCGGGGAGCATCAGGGCGGCGAAGACGACGACGTAGCCGTCGGCCATCCACTGCTGCTGGCCGGTGGTGGCGCCGAGCTGTTCGGCCATGGTCGGCAGGGCCACGTTGAGGATGGTCATGTCGAAGCCGAGGACCAGCGTGCTCGCGACCATGGCGCCGAGCGCCCACCAGCGACGGGAATCGGTCAGGGGTACGGACACGACAAGCCCCCTTCGAAGAGTCGATGTCAAATGACAGTAACTCCCAAAAGAGGGCTTGCGTCAATATGTGGTTGTGATGCGCCGCCCCCGTCAGGAGTGCCGGTAGGCCACCAGCGAGATCCCCACGTAGTGGACGATGAACGCCGCGAGCGTCAGGGAGTGGAACACCTCGTGGAAGCCGAACCACCGCGGTGAGGGGTTCGGCCGCTTGATCCCGTAGATCACGCCGCCCGCGCTGTAGAGCAGTCCGCCGACGATCACCAGCACGAGCACGGCGATACCGCCCGTGCGCATGAAGTCCGGCAGGAAGAAGACGGCGGCCCAGCCCATCGCGATGTAGCAGGGCGTGTACAGCCAACGAGGGGCGCCGACCCAGAACACCCGGAAGGCGATCCCCGCGACCGCGGCCGCCCACACCGCCCAGAGCAGCACCCGTCCCGTGGCGTCGGGGAGCAGTAGCAGGGTGAGCGGGGTGTACGTGCCCGCGATGATCAGGAAGATGTTCGCGTGGTCGAGTCGGCGCAGGACGGCGGTCGCCCGCGGGCCCCAGTTGCCGCGGTGGTAGACCGCGCTCACGCCGAACAGCAGGCAGGCGGTGAGCATGTAGATGCCGCAGGCGATCTTGCCGCGCGTCGAATCCGCGAGCGTCGTGAGGACGACACCCGAGATCAGTACGGCCGGGAACATCGCCGCGTGCAGCCAGCCGCGCAGTCGCGGCTTCACCGGCGGTGGGTCTAGCTCGGTCACTTCGGGCGCGGCTGGCGTCATGCTCGCATGCTACCTACGCAACCGTAGGTAACGGCACGGGGTGGCCGTGCTCGCCGCGCGAGTGGCGATGCTCACGTGAGAGGTCCTCTGGACATATGGGCGTTCGGCATCGATGATCAGATGAGTGCGGTCGGCACCGGATGAGCGCCAGCCACAAGTAGGTCGAAGCATCCGGGTCGCAGCCCCCACGGGGCAACAACCAACGAACCCCTCACTTAGGAGCGATCGTGGCGCGCGACATCGCGGCTCCCCTGCCCACCAATCACCAGGAACTGATCACCTGGGTCGATGAGATCGCTGCCATCACGCAGCCGGACGACATCGTCTGGTGCGACGGCTCGGAGTCCGAGTACGAGCGGCTCTGCGAGGAGCTGGTCGCCAAGGGCACGTTCAAGAAGCTGGACCCGATCAAGCGCCCCAACTCGTACTACGCCGCCTCCGACCCCTCCGACGTCGCGCGCGTCGAGGACCGCACCTTCATCTGCTCCGAGAAGGAGGAGGACGCGGGCCCCACGAACCACTGGAAGGCCCCGGCGGAGATGAAGGACATCTTCGCCGGCGAGAAGGGCATCTTCCGCGGCTCGATGAAGGGCCGGACGATGTACGTCGTCCCGTTCTGCATGGGCCCGCTGGGCTCGCCGCTCTCCGCGATCGGCGTCGAGATCACCGACTCCGCCTACGTCGCCGTCTCCATGCGCACCATGACCCGTATGGGGCAGCCCGTCCTCGACGAGCTCGGCACCGACGGCTTCTTCGTCAAGGCCGTACACACGCTGGGCGCGCCCCTGGCGGAGGGCGAGGCCGACGTCCCGTGGCCGTGCAACTCCACCAAGTACATCTCGCACTTCCCCGAGACCCGTGAGATCTGGTCCTACGGCTCCGGCTACGGCGGCAACGCCCTGCTCGGCAAGAAGTGCTACGCCCTGCGCATCGCGTCCGTCATGGCCCGCGACGAGGGCTGGCTCGCCGAGCACATGCTGATCCTCAAGCTGACCCCGCCGCAGGGCGAGTCGAAGTACGTCGCCGCCGCGTTCCCGTCCGCCTGCGGCAAGACCAACCTCGCGATGCTGGAGCCCACGATCTCCGGCTGGACCGTCGAGACCATCGGTGACGACATCGCCTGGATGCGCTTCGGTCAGGACGGCCGTCTCTACGCGATCAACCCCGAGGCCGGCTTCTTCGGCGTCGCGCCCGGCACCGGCGAGCACACCAACGCCAACGCCATGAAGACGCTGTGGGGCAACGCCGTCTTCACCAATGTCGCGCTCACCGACGACAACGACATCTGGTGGGAGGGCATGACCGAGGAGGCCCCGGCCCACCTCACGGACTGGAAGGGCAACGACTGGACGCCCGCGTCCGAGACCCCGGCCGCCCACCCGAACGCCCGCTTCACCGTCCCGGCCTCGCAGTGCCCGATCGCCGCGCCCGAGTGGGAGGACCCGAAGGGTGTGCCGATCTCGGCGATCCTCTTCGGCGGCCGCCGCGCCTCCGCCGTGCCGCTGGTGACCGAGTCCTTCGACTGGCAGCACGGCGTGTTCCTCGGCGCGAACGTCGCCTCCGAGAAGACCGCCGCCGCCGAGGGCAAGGTCGGCGAGCTGCGCCGCGACCCGTTCGCCATGCTGCCGTTCTGCGGCTACAACATGGGCGACTACATGGCGCACTGGATCAAGGTCGGCAAGAACGCCGACGCCGCGAAGCTCCCGAAGATCTACTACGTGAACTGGTTCCGCAAGAACGACGCGGGCAAGTTCGTGTGGCCCGGCTTCGGCGAGAACAGCCGCGTCCTGAAGTGGATCGTGGAGCGCCTGGAGGGCAAGGCCGAGGGAGTCGAGACCCCCATCGGCATCCTGCCGACGCGCGACGCGCTCGACACCGAGGGCCTGGACATGCCGGAGGAGGACCTCGACTTCCTGCTGAAGGTCGACACCGAGGTGTGGCGCGAGGAGGCCGCCCTGGTCCCCGAGCACCTGAACACCTTCGGTGACCACACGCCCAAGGAGCTGTGGGACGAGTACCGCTCCCTGGTCGCCCGCCTCGGCTGACCCGGCAAGCCTCGTGGCGGGTTCGCCCGACATCCGCCCTGACCTGTGGGGTCACGAACGACCCGCCACGTGAAGACGGCCCCCGAAGCCCCCTCAGGCTTCGGGGGCCGAAACGTTTCCCGACCCTCCGCGCGGCGCCTTGCGCACACGCTTCGCTCACATGTTCCATGGGATCTTCATGTTCGACGGCGGACGTGAACTGAGCCTGTGGGGGGCATAGTTGAGCACGTATCAGCACAAGGGCAGACGTCTTGCGGCGATGGTCGCCGCCTTCGCGATCGGCGGCGCGGGACTCGTCCTCGCGGCACCCGCCGCACACGCGGCCGAGGCGTCCGACGTGGTCGCCAAGCTGCCGTTCTCCTCGTTCTCCGACATGGTGGTCGACTCGGTGAACGAGCGGGTGTTCGTGTCCGACAAGGCGGGCTACGCGCACTACGGCGGCACTGTCGCCGCCTACAACTTCCAGGGGCAGAGGGTCGGTTCGTTCTTCACCACGTCGCGCGCCTCCGGCCTGGCCCTGAGCGCGGACGCCACCATCCTCTACGTGGGCCAGCACGAGAGCATCGTCGCCTACGACACCCGGACCCTGCTGGAGACCGGCCGCACCGCCGTGTACCAGGACTCCTGCACCCGTGACCTCGCGGTCACCGGCACCAAGCGCTGGCACACCACCACCTACGCGTCCAACGACTTCTACTGCGACCAGAACCGGACCGACCTGGACTCCGTGATCAATGGGGCCCACACGCGCACCAATTGGAATGCTGCGGGCAAGGTGCTGCTCGCCACCGGCGACGGCGCGGCGGACCGCCTGTTCATGGGGCAGGCCAAGGGGCCGGTCGCGGCGGACCCGTTCCTCACGTCCTTCGACACCACCGGGGACACGCCCGTGCGCGGCGATTCACGCCGCTTCGCGGACGCCGAGGGCAAGGGCGCGCTGGACCTCAAGGACGTGGCCGTCAGCGCGGACGGCGAGCGTCTGGCCGTCGCCGATGCCGCCTACGGCACCCGCCTGCTGAACTCCGGCGATCTGAGCGACGCGGGCCAGGGTTACCAACCGCTGCCGGAGGGCGCCACCTCGTCGGCCGTCGCGTTCGGCGGCGACGGGAAGTACGTGGCGCGCGGCGCCTCGGCCGCGGGCAGTACGCCCGATCTGCTGATCCAGCCGGCGGATCCGGCGAACGGCACGACGGCGATGGAGTTCGCCTACGAAGGCGACCTCGACGGCAACCGGGTCGTTCCGCGCGGACTGGAGTGGGCCAAGGACGGCTCGCGGCTGTTCGCCGTCACCACCAACGCGTCCGGCAATGCTTTCTGGCTGCACGTCATCCAGCCGCCGGCCGCCCAGTACGACACCCTCTTCGCCGACGCGCTGACACACACCCCGGGACAGGCCGTCGTCGGTGAACCGCTGGGCATCCGGGGCCGCCTCGAACTCGACGGCCCCGCGCCCGGCGAGCCGGCCAGGGTGGCCGCCGTACGCACCACGGCAGACGGCACCCGCAAGCTCGCCGCGGCAGAGGTGGCGGCGGACGGGACGTTCACGGTGCTCGACGTACCGGACGCGGTCGGCAGCGCGACGTACACGGTGTCGTTCCTCGGCGACGTCACCCACCGCCCGGCCGAGGACGTCTCGATCACCGTCGAGGTGGGCAAGGCGCCGACGTCGATCGCGCTCACAGCCCCTGAGGAGGCGTCGATGAGCGGCGGCGTGGAGATCACCGGCAGGCTGACGGCCCAGGGCCGCGCGCTCCCGGCCGGAGCGACGCTCGCCGTCAAGCGCACCGACCGGCTGGGCACCGGCACGCTGTCGTCGGTCCCGGTGGCGGCCGACGGCACGTTCACGGTCAACGACCTGCCGCGGACGCGGCGCAACGTGACCTACACGGTGTCGTACGGCGGCGACGGCCTGCACGCGGGGAGCACGGCGTCGGCGACGGTGTTCGTCAGGCGCTGAGCCGCAAGCAGGTGTGCCGTGCCCCGACTGTTCCGGGCACGGCGCACTGCGGAGGTGGCACCCGGTCCGTGGCCTCCCCGGCCGCGGACCGGGGCCGTCAGGAGGCGCCGACCAGGGCGCGGTTCTTCAGCGCGGCGGTGTGGGCGTCCATCCGCTCGGCGGACAGGATCGCGGCGGCCGTGTCGGCGCGGGAGGCGGCGACGACCAGGGCACGGCCCGCGAGGGCGAGGGCGCGCTGGTGCAGGGCGGCGGGATCGGCGTGGCTCAGGGCCGCATGACGGGCCGGCGGGGTGCCGCGGAGCCGGGACACCTGGGCGGCGATCTCCTCGGCGGGCCCGTTGAGGCCGAGCTCGTCGGTGACGGCGAGGAGCGCGGCGAGGTGCCCCGCGAGCTGGATGTCCAGCTCCTCCTCGCGGCTGCGGTGGGGGTACTGCGCCTCGTCGGCCATCGAATGGACCGACTTGGTGCGGATCGGCTCGTACATGGGGATGGCCTCCTGCTCACGGTCAGGAGACCATCCTACATTGGATTCAGTCTAAAGTTGAGTGGGGTCGGAACTTTGTCAGGTCGGTGACACGTCAGTGCTGGCTGTAACCGTCCAGGAAGCTGCCGATCCGGGAGACCGCGTCCGCAAGGTCCTTCGTCGGCGGCAGAGTGACGATGCGGAAGTGGTCCGGCTCCGGCCAGTTGAAGCCCGTTCCGTGCACGACCATGATCTTCTCGGCACGCAGCAGATCGAGCACCATCTGCCGGTCGTCCTTGATCTTGTGGACCGAGGGGTCCAGGCGCGGGAAGAGGTACAGCGCGCCCTTCGGCTTCACACAGGTGATACCCGGGATCTGCGTCAGCAGGTCGTACGCCGCGTCGCGCTGCTCCAGCAGCCGTCCGCCGGGCAGCACCAGCTGCTCGATCGACTGCCGGCCCCCGAGTGCCGTGGCCACCGCATGCTGCGAGGGCATGTTGGCGCACAGCCGCATGTTGGCCAGGATCGTCAGCCCCTCGATGTACGAGGAGGCGTGCGCCTTCGGCCCGCACACCGCGAGCCAGCCGGAGCGGTACCCGGCGACGCGGTAGTTCTTGGAGAGCCCGTTGAAGGTGAGGACCATCAGATCGGGCGCGATCGCGGCGGTGGGGGTGTGCGTGGCACCGTCGTAGAGGATCTTGTCGTAGATCTCGTCGGAGCAGACGACCAGGTTGTGGCGCCGGGCGATCTCGGTGAGCCCGCGCAGCATCTCGTCGTCGTAGACGGCACCGGTGGGGTTGTTCGGGTTGATGATCACGATCGCCTTGGTGCGGTCGGTGATCTTGCGCTCGATGTCGACGAGGTCGGGCATCCAGTCCGACTGTTCGTCGCAGCGGTAGTGCACGGCGGTACCACCGGACAGCGACACGGAGGCCGTCCACAGCGGGTAGTCGGGCGCGGGCACGAGCACCTCGTCGCCGTCGTCGAGCAGCGCCTGCATCGACATCTGGATCAGCTCGGAGACACCGTTGCCGAGGTAGATGTCCTCGACGTCGAGGTCGATGCCCTTGGTCTGGTAGTGCTGCATGACGGCCCGGCGGGCGGAAAGCAGTCCCTTCGCGTCGCCGTATCCGTGCGCGCTGCCGACATTGCGCAGGACGTCCTCGAGGATCTCCGGCGGACAGTCGAAGCCGAAGGCCGCGGGATTGCCGGTGTTCAGCTTGAGGATGCGATGACCTGCCGCCTCGAGCCGCATTGCCTCCTCGAGGACCGGGCCCCGGATTTCGTAACAGACGTTTGCGAGCTTCGTGGACTGGATCACCTGCATGACGTGAGCTTACGGGGGCCGGGAAGTGATCGCCCGTGCTCAGGGCCACGAGCGCATGGCATGAATGTCCGATTTGATTGCTTCCGGTGGTGCAGGCGCCGGGGACCCTTCGAATGCTCTCCGTGAACGGGCGGACCGCCTGCGATTCTCCTGGTGCCCGACCGGATGTTGCGCTCGTCACCCCGAGGGCCCGACGGGCGGTCCGTACGCGATAGGGTTTGCGTCCACGCGGTGCACGACAGGACGGTGCACGACCGACCCGGGAGGTGAGACCCATTTCCGCAACAGCAGGCCGGGTGCCCTCATCTCATGGCCGTGCGGTCGACCGGATCTAGGTGACCGCGAGGGTGCCCTTCGGTACCCGAAAGGCTCTTCATGCCGGTTTCACCGACCGACTTCTCCCTCCCCTCTCTCGTCACCACGCTGCGCTCCGCCGGCTGTGTCTTCGCCGAGGACGAGGCGGCACTGCTGATCGCCACCGCCCGCGACGCCGCCGAGCTCGCCGCGATGACCGACCGCCGCGTCGCTGGGCTGCCCCTTGAACACGTCCTCGGCTGGGCCGAGTTCGGCGGTGCGCGGATGGCCGTCGACCCCGGGGTGTTCGTTCCCCGGCGCCGAACCGAGTTCCTCGTCGAGTGCGCCGTCGCGCTCTCGCCCACCGCGCCCGTCGTCGTCGACCTGTGCTGCGGTTCGGGCGCGCTCGGCGTGGCCGTCAAACGGGCGCTCGGCGGCGGCGAACTGCATGCCTCCGACATCGAGGCCGCCGCCGTGCGCTGCGCACGGCGCAACGTCGGATTGGTCGGCGGGCGGGTGTACGAGGGTGACCTCTACGATCCCCTGCCCGCGGCGCTCTTGGGCCGCGTCGACGTGCTCGTCGTCAACGCGCCGTACGTACCGACCACCGAGATCGGGTTCCTGCCGCCCGAGGCGAGGGACCACGAACCGCGGGTGGCGCTCGACGGCGGGGCGGACGGGCTGGACATCCAGCGGCGGGTGACCGCCGGCGCCGGGAAGTGGCTGGCTCCGGGCGGAGTGCTGCTCGTCGAGACGAGCGAGCGCCAGGCCCCACACACGGTCGCCGCGTTCGCCGCGCACGGTCTCGACCCCCGTATCGCGCAGTGCGACGAGCGGGACGCCACCGTGGTGATCGGGTCGAGCGGCGGGTAGCCGGGACGGATTGCACGACAACGGCCCCGAGGAGTGCGGACGCTCCTCGGGGCCGTGACCGCCCCGCACCCGGGGGCGAAGTGTCAGTCGCTGTTGAGGCAGAAGTTGCCGACTGCCGGGTTCAGGACGCCGATCACGCTGACGGTGTTGCCGCAGATGTTCGCCTGGGCCTCGATCGGGATCTGGACCACGTTGCCGGAGAGGAAGCCCGGGGAGCCGTACGCGACACCCACGGTCTCATCGTCGGCCATGGCGGGCGTGGCCATGCCGAGCGCCATGATCAGACCGGCGACGACGGCTGCAGCCTTCGTGTGCTTCATTTCGATCCTTTCAGCAGGGGCACTGTGCGCGGTACGGCCTTCGTAACGCGCATTCGCATTTCCGTCATGCAGGCGTGCGCCTCCGCAGAACTGTTGACGAACCCTTTCCCGCTGAGAAACCATAAACGACTGCCGATTCGAAACGTCACTCGTATGCCTCACGGATTATTCGTCGAACCGATGCGCGGAATCGAAAGGGAAAGATCACGCCATTCTGCGGAAATATCCTTCCGGCACGGAGCTGCCCCCGTGCGCGGTGCGCACGGGGGCAGATCTGCGGCCTGCGGTCGATCAGCGGGTGGACTCGCCGTTCTCCGAGAGGACCGGGATGTCGCTGAGGATGTGCGACAGCGGCTCGTCACCCTTGGCCTGGGTGGAGTTCTCGACGCACTGCTGGTTCTGCGGGGCCGACAGGATCGGGATGTCCTGGGCGCCGATCTGCGCCAGGCCGAGGATGTTCTGGATGTTGGCCTTGGCCGGCAGACCGATGCAGGGCTTGTTGAACGAGCCCTGGATCAGGCCGATCTGCGGGCTCAGCTCGCCGTAGGTGGCGGAGTTGCCGTAGTACTGCGAGGCGCCGTTGCCGCTCGCGGAGAAGGTGCCCTGGTCGTCGCCGACGGCCAGCGCCTGCGGGGCCATCGTCGCGCCGGCGCCCACCATCGAAGCGGTGACCATGGCCGTCGTCAGAATCTTCTTGATCACTTACTTGTCCTTTTTCGTTTGAACACGCGAACGCGGTGCAGCCTGATCAACTGACCTTGGGGAGTTTGGTTGCGGGCGTTCACCCGATTGCCGCACACGGTGCGATGTCCACCGTTGGCGTCAATGCCTTCAACCGTTTTGCCGAATGGATTCTTCGCCCCGAATGGCGTCTTCGCTTACGGCACAATGGGCAGATCCATCGGGTCGAACGAGTGGTGAATTCAATATGACAATTACGGCTGCCGGATCTTTGTCCGTCGAACAGGGAGGAAGGCGGCGAGCCGCCAAGGGTCCCGCCCACGGCTCCGTCGGCGCGAGTCGCGCTTTCGCCTGGATGCTCGTGATCACGGGTGCGGCCGGGCTGCTGGCGGCGTGGGTGATCACGATCG